>CAZWRQ010000283.1:0-6190 GCA_964636395.1 uncultured Holophagales bacterium | reverse complement strand
CCCCCGGACCCCCCAACGGAGTCCATTGCGTTCACTCATATCTCAGAGCCTCCATAGGCGACAGCCGGGAGGCCTTCCAGGCCGGGTAGAGTGCGAAGAGGAAACCGAAGGCGGTCGCGACGAAGAAGGCCGCGGCGAAGCTGCCCGGCGCGAGGAAGAGGGGGATGTCGAGGAAGACGCAGATCCCCTTCGAGAACGCGATGCCGAGGACGAGGCCGACGAGGCTGCCGAGGCCGGTCAGGAGGAGCGCCTCCGTCATGAAGCTCTTGAAGACCTCGCGGCCCGAGGCGCCGATCGCCATCCGCACGCCGACCTCGCGGACCCGCTCTCCGAGGCTCGCGAGCTGGATGTTCACGTTCACCATCCCGCCCCCGATGAGGGAGAGGATCCCGGCGAGCATGAAGATCATGTTGTAGACCTGCCCCTGGCTCTGCCGCTTGCGGATCCGGGCCGCGATGTCGTCGATCCGTACGTCGTCCTGCTGGCGGTGGTTCGCCTTCAGGAGCGAGGCGAGGTCGCGGGAGAAGCCCTCCATGAGGTTCAGCTCCGGGATCTTGAACGTCACGCGGTCGACCCTCTCGTAGCGGTCGCCGTTCATCCGGGCGGCGACGAGGGCGGCCGGCACGGCGACGATCCGGTTCCGCCAGGCCATCGCGTTCGGCTCGCCGTCCCGCCACCGGAAGACGAGCTCGCGGAGGACGCCCACGACGACGACCGGCACGTCGCCGACGCGGACCGTCTGCCCGACCGCGCCGCCGGACGGGAAGAACACGGCCGCCGCCTCGGCGCCGAGGAGGCAGACGGGAGAGCCCGCGGCGAGCTCCGTCGAGGAGAAGGCGCGCCCCTCCTCGACGTCGTAGCCGTTCAGCGGGAGGAAGTCGCCGCCGATCCCGCTGACGGAACGCTCCTGGTCGGCGTGCGGAGAACGGACGCGGGCGCGCGCGAAGCGCTGGACGCTCGTGGCGTGGACGGCCTTCCGGTTCATTCCCTCGCCGTCGACGGCGTCGGCGTTCCGGAGGCCGAGGTTCGCCCGCTGGAGGGCGGTCGGGTTCCCGTCGGTCGCGACGGCGGCGGGCTGGACGTTCAGCCGCTCGATGCCGCCGAGCTTCCGCCAGCGCTCGTCGGAGCGCCTCTGGCTCGAGTCGGAGATCGCGAATCCGCCGAGGACCGAGGCGACGCCGACCATGATGCCGAGCCCCTGCAGGGCCGAGCGGCCGAGGTTCTCCCGGATCTCGATCCAGGCCTCGGCGACCCGCTGGCGGAAGGCGCCGGAGAAGCGCACGTCAGGCCGCCTTAGCCTCGGGGAGGCGGATCAGGCCGTCGTGGAGCTCGACGCGACGCTCGGCGAGGGCGGCGATCGAGGGGTCGTGCGTCACGAGGACGACGGTGTGCCCCTGGGCGTGGAGGTCGCGGAAGAGGGCGAGGACCTCGGCTCCGGTCTTCGAGTCGAGGGCTCCCGTCGGCTCGTCGGCGAGGAGGAGGGCCGGGCGGTTCGCGAGCGCGCGGGCGATGGCCACGCGCTGCCGCTGGCCGCCGGAAAGCTCGGCGGGGAGGCGCCCCGCCTTCTCCGGGATCCCGACTTTCTCGAGCAGCTCGAGGGCGCGGGCGCGCCGCTCGCGGCCGCCGACGCCGGCGTAGAGCATCGGGAGCTCCACGTTGCGGGCGACGGTCGCCTTCGGCAGGAGGTTGTAGGTCTGGAAGACGAAGCCGACCTTCTCGTTGCGGATGCGCGCGAGCGCACCGCCCGACAGCCCCTCGACGGCCTGACCGTCGAGCGCGTAGGTGCCGCCCGTCGGCGAGTCGAGGCAGCCGAGGATCGCCATCAGGGTCGACTTGCCCGAGCCGGAAGGGCCGACGAGCGCGACGAACTCCCCGCGGCGGACCTCGAGGTCGATGCCGCGGAGGGCGTGCACGGCGTTCCCGTTCAGGCCGAAGACCTTCGTGAGGCCGCGGGTCGCGATGACGGCGTCCATGCTCAGTTGTCCTCGTCCTTTTCGACCTTCTTGCGGGTCGGGTCCTCGAGGCAGACCTTGTCCCCGGGGGTAAGCCCCGCGAGGACCTCGACGCGCTCGAGCGTCGCGATGCCGGCCTTCACCGGGACGGGGTTGAAGTAGTCCTTCCAGTTCTCGGAGAGCCAGACGAACTTGGCCCGGCCCGAGAGGCCTTCCTTCGCCTTCGCGACGGCCTTCGGGTCGAGGTCCTTCTTCAGGACGAAGGCGACCGTCTCCCCCTCGCGCTTCTGGAGCGCCTCGAGGGGGAGCGAGAGGGCCTTCGTCCGCTTCTCGCCGAGGATCTCGACGTTCGCGCTCATTCCGGTCCGGAAGGCGTCGCCGAGCTCGTCGAGCGCGACCTCGATCTCGAAGACCTTCACCTTCTCGACGAGCGTCGCGGCCGGGGCGACGAAGCGGACCTTCCCGCCGAACACCTTCTGCGGGTAGGCGTCGAGCGTGATCCTCACGGTCTGGCCGACGCCGACCTTCGCGATGTCGACCTCGTTCAGGTTCACCTTCACGATGAGCGACTTCAGGTCGGCGACGGTGAAGAGGACGGTGCCGGCGTTGAAGGAGGAGACGCCGGAGGTGACCGTCTCGCCGAGCTCGACGCCCCGCTTGATGACGACGCCCGTCATGGGGCTCGCGACCCGCGCGACCTGCGAGGAGGCGGCGGAGGAGATCGGGATGCCGTGGTCCTCGACGATCCGGTAGCGGGTCCGGGCCGCCTTGAGCGACTCGGCGGCGACGTCGCGACGGGCGACGTAGTCCTTCAGCGTCTCGTGCCCGACGAGTCCGGCGTCCCAGAGCGCCTGCTGGGCCTTCAGCTGCCGCTCGGCGTCCTTCAGCCCCAGCTCGGCCTGCGTCACCGCGGCCGAGACCTCCGAGAGCGACTGGGCCTGGGTGACGTCGGGCTCGACCTCCGCGAGGACGTCCCCCGCCTTCACGACGGCCCCCTCGCGGACGTTCAGCTTGACGACGCGCCCCGAGACGACCGACTTCACGTCGACCTTCGTGACCGGGTCGACGACGCCGACCTCGCGGACGCTCACCTGGAGGTCCTCCGCCGTGACGGTCCCGAGGCGGAACGGCAGGCTCTCGGCCGCGGCGGCGGGCTTCTCCTTGCCGTTGCGCGAGGCGAGGACGACGCCGGCTCCGACGAGCGTGATTCCGATGGCCGAGACGAGGACCCACTTCTTCTTCATGGCGCGCACTCCGAGATCGTCGATCCCTTGAACGGGTTCGTGTCCCTTCGGGCGGGGGATTCCGGCGAAGGTCGAATAGGCGATACGGTCGGCCGGGCAGAAGGTTCGGAGAGCGGCCCGTGCGAGACGAAACGTCACAGGCGAGCCGGCGGGGTCTCCGGCTCGACCCCGCTTCTACGGTATGGTCTGCGCCATGGCGCCCGGCCCACGCGCGCTCGCCCCGGGGATCCTCGCGGTCCTCCTCGCCGTCGCCCCCGCGGAGGCGCTCGATCCCGCGAAGGCGATCTCCCAGTACCGTCACGAGGTGTGGGGCGTGCGGGATGGTTTGCCCCAGAGCTCGGCCGAAGCGCTGACCCAGACGCGCGACGGCTACCTCTGGATCGGAACGCAGGAGGGGCTGGCCCGGTTCGACGGGGTCCGCTTCGTCGTGTGGGACAAGGCATCGGCGCCGGAGCTCCGCCACAACCGCGTCCTCACTCTCCTCGAGGACCGGAGCGGGCGGCTCTGGCTCGGGACGGAGGGAGGCGGGCTGAGCGTCCTCCAGGACGGCACGATCCGGACGTTCGGGCGCTCGGAAGGGCTCGGAAGCGACATCGTGAGGGGCCTCGCGGAGGACGGCGCCGGGACGCTCTGGATCGGGACCGATACGGGTCTCGCGACGCGGGCCGGAGGCTCGTTCGAAACCCGCGAGGCTTCGAGCGGGCTACCCGCGGGGGCGGTCCGGGCCGTCGCGGTGGACGAGGCGGGCGTCGTCTGGGCGGGGACGGATCACGGGCTCTTCCGCCGCTCGGGCCGGCGCTTCGTCGCGACCGGAGTCACCGACGCGGTCCAGTCGATCCACGCGGGTGCCGACGGGACGCTCGTCGTCGGGACCGCCCATGGGCTTCGCCTTCTCAGGGAGGGGCGCGTCGAGGCCCTCGGCCGGGCGGACGGGCTCCCGGGCGAGGTCGTCAACTGCGCGCTCAGGGACCGGCGCGGCACGCTCTGGATCGGAACGTCCGGGGGCCTCGCCCGGTGGGCCGGCGGCCGGCTCTCGGCGTTCACGCCCCGCGAGGGGCTCCCCGCACCGAACGTCCTCGCCCTCCTGGAAGACCGCGAGGGGACGCTCTGGGTCGGGACCCAGGACGGCGGCCTGAACAAGCTCTCGGACGCGTCCTTCACCCCCTGGGGGACCGCGGAAGGCTTCTCCGCGGACATCGCCTGGGCCGTCTTCGTCGACCGGGACGGGGCCGTCTGGTCGGGGACCGACTCGGCGGGCGTCAACGTGCGACGCGGGGAGCGGGTGACGACGATCGGTACGGCCGACGGGCTCGCGGCTCCGGGCGTCCAGGCGATCTGGCAGGCGCCAGACGGGGCCGTCTGGCTCGGCACCCGCGGGGGCGGGGTCAGCATCGTGCGACAAGGGCGGGTCGTCCGGACCCTGCGCAAGGCCGACGGGCTCGCGAGCGACTCGATCTGCGCGATCACCGGCACCCGGGACGGGAGCGTCTTCCTCGGCGGGCGCGGCGGCGGGCTGACCCGGATCGGGCCCGACGGGACCTACCGCAGATGGGGAGCCGGCGAGGGCCTTCGGAACGAGACGGTCCACGCGCTCCTCCCGGACCGCGACGGGAACCTCTGGATCGGGACGAACGGGGGAGGGCTCTTCCGCTTCGACGACGGACGGTTCACGCGCTTCGGGCGGGAGCAGGGGCTCTCGATCGAGATCGTCAACACGATCCACGAGGCGGAAGACGGGACGCTCTGGATCGGGACCTACGGCGGGGGGCTGAACCGCTTCCGCGACGGCCTCTTCTCGGCCGTGACGACGCGTGAGGGGCTTTACGACGACGCCGTCTTCGCGATTCTTCCGGACGGCCAGGGGAACCTCTGGATCTCGTGCAACCGCGGGATCTACGCCGTCTCTCTCCGGGAGCTCGACGCCGTGGCCCGCGGCGCGGCGCGTCGCGTCGGTTGCCGCCCGTTCGGCGTCGAGGACGGAATGCGCAACCGGGAGTGCAACGGGGCGAACCAGCCCGCCGGCGCCCGGGGTCCCGACGGCCGGCTCCACTTCCCGACGATCGAGGGGATCGTCACCGTCGACCCGGCAGGACTCTTCCGGAACCCGGTGCCGCCGCCGGTCCACGTCGAGCTCGTCAAGGTGGACGACGTCGTCGAGTCGGCGCGGAGCTTCCTCGAGCTCCCGCCCGGGGCGCGCCGGTTCGAGTTCCAGTACACCGCGCCGAGCCTCCGCGTCCCGTCGCGGGTCGTCTTCCGGGTCCGGCTCGAGGGGGTCGACGCCGACTGGGTCGAGGTCGGCACGCGCCGAACGGCCTGGTACACGAGCCTCTCGCCGGGCTCGTACACGTTCCGGGTCGCGGCGGCGAACGAGAGCGGCGTCTGGAACGAGAGCGAGGCGTCCTTCGCATTCCGCCTCAAGCCCCGCCTCGACCAGCGGCCGTTCTTCTGGCTCGTCGTCGGGACGCTCGCGCTCGCCGTCGCCTACACGGGCTACCGATTCCGCGTGGCGCAGCTCGAGGTCCGCGAGCGCGAGCTCGTGGAGGTGGTCGAGGAGCGGACCCGGAGCCTCCGCGAGGAGAAGGAGCGGACGGAGCGGGCGCTCGCGGAGGCGGAACGGCAGAAGGAGAGGGCCGAGGAGGCCGGCCGGGCCGCCGAGGAGGCGAACCGCACGAAGAGCGACTTCCTCGCGATGACGAGCCACGAGCTCCGGACGCCGCTGAACGCAATCCTCGGCTACAGCGAGCTGCTGATGGAGGAGATCTCCGAGCGCCGGCTTCCCGGGCTCGCCGAGGACGTCGGGAAGGTCCACTCCGCGGGCCGGCACCTCCTCGGCCTGATCAACGACCTCCTCGACCTGTCGCGGCTCGAGGCGGGGAAGCTCGAGCTCTCCGTCGAGGAGACGGAGCTCGCCCCGCTCCTCGCGGGAGTCGTCACGACGATGCGTCCCCTCGTCGAGCGGAACAGGAACCGGTTCGTCGTGGAGGGGGCGGAGGG
>CAZWRQ010000282.1:0-6213 GCA_964636395.1 uncultured Holophagales bacterium | reverse complement strand
CCTCGCCCCCTCGGCGCAGGGCGTCCCGCCCCACCCCGACAAGCTGACGTTCTCGAAGTTCACCTACCAGCCGCCGACGGCGAAGGAGTACCGGACCGTCCTGAAGTCGGGTCCGGTCGCCTACGTCGCCGAGGACCGCGAGCTGCCGCTCGTCTCGATCAGCGTGACCCTCCGCGGCGGCACGTACCTCGACCCGGCCGGGAAGGACGGGCTCGCCGACCTCGCCGGCTACCTCCTGGCCCGGGGAGGGACCGTCACGAAGACGGCCGAGGAGCTCGAGGAGCGTCTGGCTTTCCTCGCCGCGTCCCTGAACTCGAGCTACGGAGCTGAGCGCGGCAACGTCTCGCTCAACCTCCTCGCCAAGGACCTCGACGAGGGCCTCGCGATCCTCCGCGAGGTGCTCACGGCGCCGCGCTTCCAGGACGACAAGCTGAAGCTCCGCCGGGACCAGCTCCTCAACGACATGAAGTCGCGGAACGACGACACGGCCGACATCGAGCAGCGCGAGCGCGGCTTCCTCGCCTTCGGCGAGGGGTACTACACGAACCGCTACCCGACGAAGGCCTCCCTCGAGTCGATCACCCGAGAGGACCTCCTCGCGTTCCACCGCAGGTGGGTCGACCCGAAGAACGTCATCGTCGCCGTCGCCGGCGACTTCGGGAAGGGCGTGACGCGCGCGCAGATGATCGCGAAGGTCGACGCCCTGTTCGCGAAATGGCCCTACGCGGGAGAGGCGGCGCCCCCGGTCCCGACGCCGGCCCACGTCATGGCCCCCGGCCTCTACGTCGTCGACAAGGACGTCAACCAGGGGCGCGTTTCCGTGATGCTCCCGGCGCTCCAGCGCGACGACCCGGACTACCCGGCGGCTCTCGTCATGAACGACGTCCTCGGCGGGGGCGGCTTCACGAGCCGCATCACGAACCGGGTCCGCTCCGACGAGGGGCTCGCCTACTCGGCCGGCTCCGGCCTCGCCGGCGGCGTCTGGTTCCCGGCGACGTTCCGCGCCTCGTTCCAGTCGAAGGCCCGCACGTGCGCCTACGCGACGCAGATCGTCCTCGAGGAGATGACGAAGGTCCGCGACGCCGAGGTGACCGACGAGGAGCTCGCGACGGCGAAGAGCTCGTTCGTGGACACGCTCTCCCGGCGGTTCGCCACGAAGGCGCAGACGCTCGGCGTCTTCGCGGACGAGGAGTTCACCGGGCGCTTCGCGAAGGACCCGGACTACTACAAGAGCTACGCCGCCCGGATCGAGAAGGTGACGAAGGCCGACGTGCAGCGCGTCGCCCGGCGCCTCCTCGCGACCGACAAGGTCGCCGTCCTCGCCGTCGGCAAGAAGGACGACCTCCTGAACCCCGACCCGAAGCACCCGGTGAAGTTCCCCGAGCTGACGGGCGGAAAGCTGACCGACCTGCCGCTCCGGGACCCCTTCACGATGAAGCCCCTCGCCCCCGCGGCGAAGTAGCTCCACGCCCGTCCCCGCGGGCGACGGCCCACGCCCCGCGCCCCCCGGCACTCCGGGGGGCGCTCCTTTTTCGGCTATCGTCCCGGACGATGCGCGCGACGCTCCCGGTCCTCCCGGTCGCCCTCCTCACCCTCGCCGCCACGTCCCCCTGCGCCGCCCTCGGCGCACCGCCGGCCGGGAAGGCCGCGCTGACGCTCGAGCGGGTCCACGCCGCCGAGCCTCTCGTCGAGGCCGCGCCGACCGGCCTGCGCTGGCGCGACGCGAGCCGCTTCACCTACCTGAAGCGCGAGAGCCCGGAGCCGGGCGCGCGCGCCTCGCTCTGGCAGGAGGACGCGGCCACGGGGAAGACCGAGAAGCTCCTCGACGCGATTCCCGCCGAAGGAGCGGGGAAGGACGGCACGCCACGGTCGCTCCCGCTCTCGGACGCGAGCTGGAACGAGGCGGGGACCGCCCTGGTCGTCGCCGCCGAGAACGACCTCTGGCTCTACGCGTTCGGGGGCGGGCCGGCGCGCCGCCTGACGTCCGACGTCGCCGCCGAGGAGCTCCCCGTCTTCTCGCCCGACGGCGCGAAGGTCGCGTTCGTGAAGGGGAACGACCTCTGGTTCGTCGAGGTGGCGACCGGCCGGGCGACCCGCCTGACCGCCGACGGCAGCCCGACCGTCCTCAACGGGCGGCTCGACTGGGTCTACGAGGAGGAGCTCGCCGGCCGCAACGGCGGCCGCGCCTACGAGTGGGCCCCCGACTCTTCCGCGATCGCGTTCCTGCGCCTCGACGTCTCGAAGGTCCCCGAGTTCCCGCTCGTCGACTTCCTCCCGACGAACGGGAAGCTCCTCCCGCAGCGCTACCCGAATCCGGGCGACCCGAACGCCTCTCCCTCGGTGAGGATCGTGACCTGGGACCCCTCCGGCCTCACGACGACGAGCCGGTCCGTCGCCTTCGACGGCGAGCGCGACCTCCTCGGCCCGGAGCTCGCCTGGACGCCCGACTCCTCCGCGGTCGCGTTCACGCGGATGGACCGGACGCAGACGGAGATCGAGGCCTTCCTCCTCGACCGGTCCGGCCGCGGCGGCCCGCGGAGCCTCGTCCGCGAGTCGTCGGCCGCCTGGGTCAACGCGCACGAGCCGCCGCTCTTCCTTCCCGACGGCTCCGGGTTCCTCTGGCTCTCGGAGCGGAGCGGCTTCCTCCACCTCTATCGATATGGGATGGACGGGAGGCTCCTCGGGCCGGTCACCCGCGGGGAGTGGGCGATCACCGACTCGCCGCGCCTCGACGCGCGGGCGGGCAGCGTCACGTTCACGGCGACCGAAACCGACCCGCGCGAACGCCACCTCTACCGCGTCCGCCTGGACGGGACCGGCCTGACCCGGCTCACCTCCGGGAAGGGGACGCACGCCGCGATCCCGTCCCCGGACGGGCGCTGGGTCGTCGACAGCTGGTCGGCCGTCGACACGCCGACGCGCCTCGACCTCGGGCGGGGGGACGGGACGCCCCTCCGGCCCGTCTTCGTCCCGAAGACGTCTCTCGGCGACTTCGCGCTCGCGACGACGGAGATGGGCTCCTTCCGCGGCTCCGACGGCACGCTCTTCTACACGCGGCTCGTCAAGCCGGCCGACTTCGACCCGGCGAAGAAGTACCCGGTCGTCGTCTACGTCTACGGCGGACCGCACGCGCAGGTCGTCTCCGAGCGCTGGGGGGCGACCTCCCTCCTCGACCACGTCCTCGCGGCGAACGGGTTCCTCGTCTGGGCGATGGACGGGCGCGGCTCGGGCGGGCGCGGACACGCCTTCGAGTCGGCCATCCTGAAGCGCCTCGGCGAGGTCGAGCTCGCGGACCAGCTCGAAGGGATCGCGGAGCTGAAGAAGCTCCCGTTCGTCGACGGGTCCCGGCTCGGCCTCTCCGGCTGGTCCTACGGCGGCTACATGACGCTCGTCGCCGCGACGCGGGCGCCCGCGCTCTGGAAGGCCGCGGTCGCCGGCGCTCCCGTGACCCACTGGAAGTACTACGACTCGATCTACACCGAGCGCTACATGAAGCTCCCGAAGGAGAACGCGGAGAGATACGAGTCGACGGCGCCCCTGACCCACGCGGCGACCCTCGGCCCGAAGCTCCTCCTCCTGCACGGGACGGCGGACGACAACGTCCACATGCAGCAGTCGATCGCCTTCGCCGACGCGCTCAACAAGGCGCGCAAGGAGTACGTCTTCGTCCCGTTCGCGGGGATGAAGCACGGCCCCCGCGACCGCGCGACCCGCCACGCGGTGAACCAGAGGATCCTCTCTTTCTTCCGGCAGAACCTGTAGCGGCCGCGGGAGCGGGCCCCGGCGGGCCGGTTTTACTTCGGCCTCCGTCCGTGAGAAGGTGTCGGGTTTGCGCGGCCGCCGGCCGTGCGGAAAGCGAACACGGAATGCCCTTCTCGTCCTTCGGCCTCCACCCCGACCTCCTCCGCGGCGTCAAGGAGCTCGGCTTCACGCGACCCACCCCGATCCAGAACGACGCGATCCCCCCCGCGCTCGCAGGCAAGGACCTCCTCGCCTGCGCGATGACCGGGAGCGGCAAGACCGCGGCGTTCATGCTCCCGATCCTCCACCGGCTCATCGGGAAGCCCCGCGGCGCGACGCGCGTCCTCGTCATCACCCCCACGCGCGAGCTCGCGGCCCAGATCGACGAGCACACGCGCGAGCTCGCGGTCCACACCCCCCTCACGAGCGCGGCCGTCTTCGGCGGCGTCGGGATGGGGCCGCAGGAGCACGCCTTCCGCGCCGGCGCCGACGTCATCGTCGCGACGCCGGGCCGGCTCCTCGACCACTTCCGCTTCGGCTACGCGAAGCTCGACAAGCTGGAGGTCCTCGTCATCGACGAGGCCGACCGGATGCTCGACATGGGCTTCCTCCCCGACATCAAGCGGGTCCTCCGTCACCTCCCGACGAAGCGGCAGACGATGCTCTTCTCGGCCACGATGCCGGGCCCGATCGCGGAGCTCTCGCGCGACATCCTGCACGCCCCGGCGACGATCAACCTGGAGCGGAGGTCCGCCCCGGCCGTCGGTATCACGCAGGCGATCTACCCGGTCGCGCAGGAGCTGAAGTCGCAGCTCCTCCTCGAGCTCCTCTCGCGCGGCGACATCCGGAGCGTCATCGCCTTCACGCGGACGAAGCACCGCGCGAACCGCCTCGCCGACTTCCTGAAGAAGCACGGCGTCGCCTGCGAGCGTATCCACGGGAACCGCTCCCAGGCCCAGCGGACCGACGCCCTCGCCGGCTTCAAGAACGGGAAGTACCGCGTCCTCGTCGCGACCGACATCGCCGCCCGCGGCATCGACGTCGAGGAGCTCTCGCACGTCGTCAACTTCGACGTCCCGCACGTGCCGGAGGACTACATCCACCGGGTCGGGCGGACGGCCCGCGCCGAGGCGACGGGCGACGCGTTCACGTTCGTCGCCCCCGACGAGGAGGGGGACCTCTCCGCGATCGAGCGCGCCGTCGGCAAGCGGCTGCCGCGGGTGACCCTCCCCGGCTTCGACTACACGAAGCGGGCCGCCGAGCGGCTCGAGATCCCGATCGCCGAGCGGATCGCCGAGATCCGCGCCCGCAAGGCGCAGGAGCGCGCGCGGGCGAAGGAGAAGGCCGAGCGCCGCGCGCAAGCCGAGGCCGAGATGAAGGCGCGCATCGACGAGAAGGCGCGCCGCCAGGCCGCCGCCGCGGCCGCCCCGCGGCGTACCGCCGGACCGCCCCGTCCCCCGGCCCGGCCGGCGAGCGCCTCCGGAGGCGGGCCCGCGCGTCGCCCCCAGGGCTCGGCCCCTCCTCCGCGGCGGCACGGCTGACGGGCGGGAGGGCCGGCCGGACCGGCCCTCCCGGCTCCCACGCCCGAACCCTTCCCCGGCCCGGCTGCGTATCATCGCGCTAGACTGTCCGCCTTCCCGATAAGGAGGAGACGATGGGCCTTCTCGACAACATCAAGCAGCAGATCGGCTCGCAGTTCATCGAGATCATCCAGTGGCTGGACGAGTCGGACGACTCGCTCGTCTACCGCTTCCCGGTCTACAACCAGGAGATCAAGATGGGCGCCCAGCTGACGGTGCGCGAGAACCAGGCCGCGCTCTTCGTCAACGAGGGGAAGGCCGCCGACCTGTTCCTGCCGGGGCGCTACGAGCTCTCCACGCAGAACATCCCGATCCTGACGACGCTCCGCGGGTGGAAGTACGGCTTCCAGTCGCCCTTCAAGGCGGAGGTCTACTTCTTCAACACGCGGACCTTCACCGACCTGAAGTGGGGGACGACGAACCCCGTCATGATGCGGGACTCCGACTTCGGGATGATCCGCATCCGGGCCTTCGGGACGTACGCGATGAAGATCGCCGACCCGAAGGTCTTCTTCAACACGATCGTCGGGACGCAGGGGCTGACGACGACGGACGAGATCACCGGCCAGCTCCGCTCGATCGTCCTCTCGAAGCTCTCCGACGCGATCGCCGAGTCGAAGATCCCGGCGCTCGACATCGCCGCGAAGTACGACGAGCTCTCGGCCTTCGGCAAGGGGAAGATCGGCCCCGAGTTCGCGAGCTTCGGCCTCGACCTCGCGAAGTTCTTCATCGAGAACGTCTCCCTCCCCGAGGAGGTCGAGCAGGCGATCGACCAGCGGACGAAGCTCGGCGTCCTCGGCGACAAGATGGGGCAGTTCACCCAGATGCAGGCGGCCGAGGCGATCAAGATCGCCGCGGCGAACCCCTCCGGGGGCCTCGCCGGCGCCGGCGC
>CAZWRQ010000281.1:0-6356 GCA_964636395.1 uncultured Holophagales bacterium | reverse complement strand
TCCTCCGCCCCCTTCGCCAGGCGCTTCAGGTCGGCGATCGTCCGCTGCTTTCCGGGAAGGACCTCGTAGGTCGGCTCGTAGCCGGCCTCGCGATCGATGGAGATCCCCTTGCGGGGCAGGTCCCGGACGTGGCCGTAGCAGGCGTGGACGGTGAAGTCCTTCCCGAGGAACTTCCCGAGCGTGCCGGCCTTGGCGGGAGACTCGACGATGACGAGAGATTTCGACATGCGGCCGGCTACGATGCCACGGCTGTCAAGCCCGCGGCGCCTTCCTGGCGAAGAGCGCCCCCGGAAGGGCCTCGGCGAGACCCTCCAGCTCGAGGAGGACGAGCGCCGCCGAGAGGCGGGCCGCCGAGAGGCCGGTCACGGCCGCCAGCTCGTCCGCGGCCCGCGGCTCGACGGGGTCGAGCGCGAGGAGGACCCGCGCCGCGTCGGGGTCCGCGGGCACAGCCGAGACGACCCCGGCCGCAGGCGCCACCGCCGGGCGGAGCCTTGCGAGGTCCTCGTCGGGAAGCTCGCGGAGGACGTCCGCCGCGTCCCGGACCAGGATCGCCCCGTCTTTCAGGAGGGCGTTCGTCCCGGCCGACAGTTCCCCCAGGACCGGGCCCGGGACGGCCCCCACGTCCCGGCCCGCCTCCGTGGCGCATCGCGCCGTGATGAGGGAGCCGCTCCGCGGCGCCGCCTCCACGACGACGACGAAGCGGGCGCAGCCGGCGATGATCCGATTGCGGGCCGGGAAGTGCCACGGCTCCGGCGGGGTCCCGGGGGGCAGCTCGGTCAGGAAGGCGCCGCCCGAGAGGACCCGCTCCCGGAGCCGGCCGTGCGCGGCCGGGTAGGGGACGTCGAGCCCGCAGCCGAGGACGCCCCACGTCTCGCCCTTCTCGTCGAGCGCGGCCGCGTGGGCGGCCGCGTCGATCCCGTGAGCGAAGCCCGAGACGACGACGACCCCAGCGCGCGCGAGGCCGGCCGAAAGCCGCCGGGCCGCCTCGAGCCCGGTGCGCGAAGCACGGCGAGACCCGACGACCCCCACGACGGGAGCGTTCGAGAGCGGCCCGCCGCGGACGAAGAGGACCGGCGGCGGGTCGGCGATCTCCCGGAGGAGAGCCGGGTACTCGGCGTCGCAGATCGCGATCGTCCGGGCCCCGAGCGCCTCGAGGCGAGTGCGCGCCGCGTCGAGCTCTGTCCCTCCGGACGGCGCAAGGAGCTCTTCGCATCCGCGCTCCCCGCCGAGCGCGACGGCCTCCTCCGGGGAGAGGGCGAGCGCCTTCTCGACCGAGCCGGTCGCGAGGAGGAGGCGGGCCAGCGCCCGGGCGCGCGTCCCCCGGACCCGAAGGCCCCACGAGAGGACGATGTCGGAGGGCATCCGCATGGTGGGCATCTTGCGTAAGGAGCGCTGACTATAATGCCGTCCTCCGTGAGACACAGTCGCCGAGCCCCCCTCGCCAAGGGCCTCCTCCTCGCGATCGTCGTGTCCCTGACGGGCTGCGCTTCCGCCTCGCGGGACGCCGCCAACGCCGCCGACCAGAAGGCCTACGGGGCCCGGATGGCCGAGAAGGGCTTCTGGAGGGAGGCGCTCTTCCGCTTCGAGCGGGCCGCCAAGCTCGCTCCGGACGACCCCGAGGTCCTGAACAACCTCGCCGTCGCCTGCGAGGCGACGGGGGAGACGGCCCGCGCCCTGGCCGCCTACAAGCGTGCCCTCGAGCTCCGCCCCGAGGACTCCCGGATCAAGCGCAACTACGCCCGCTTCGCGGAGTACTACACCTCCCTGCAGCGGACGTCCGGACCGATGGCGGCCCCGAAATGAGACGGTTCTCGGCATTCGCGGCCCTCCTCCTCCTGCTCGGCGCGCCCGCCGCACCCCTTCTGGCCGGCTCCCGCGAGGTGAAGCTCAGGCTCCCGCTCCGGCCGAAGCTCGCGGTGACGGGCCGGGAGCGGCTTTCCCTCGCCCCGTTCCTCGTGGCATCCAAGCTCTCCGAGCGGAAGGAGTCGCCGCGGGTCAAGGACCTCGACCTGGACCTCGAGTTCCGCCGCTACCTCGGCAAGCAGATCGCGCGGCGGACGAAGATGAACGTCGTCACGATGCCGGCCGACGTGAAGCTCCCGTCGACGGAGCTGAAGGCGCTCGGCGACGCCGCGGCGTTCTGGAAAGAGCTCGGCGCGCGCGTCGGCGCCGACGTCCTCCTCTCGGGGATCGTCGACTTCCGGGTGGAGGACAAGTCGGGCTACAAGACCCAGGAGTACCAGAGCCCGATCGACGGCCGGACCTACTACCGGCAGGACTTCGTCGAGTCGACCGGCTTCACGTTCGAGGTGACGGTCCTCGCGTTCGACGGGCGGACGGGGGCGAAGCTGTTCCAGGAGACGTTCAAGGACCAGAAGGAAAAGTCCCGGCGGGCCGCCGACGAGATGGTCGGGCTCTTCGAGAACCTCTTCTCGCTCGAGAACCAGCTGCTCGGCCTCTTCGTCGTCCGGGAAAGGGAGGCCAACCGCTATGTGTTCGACTAGGCGGCGCGCCGCGCGGCTCGTGCCGGCCGGGGCCCTCGCGGCCCTCCTGCTCGTCGCGGCCGGCCCGGCACGGGCCCAGGGCCAGAACAAGGTCGTCTACGACCGCTTCGACTGGAAGATCTACTCCTCGACCCACTTCCGGATCTACTACTACGGCAAGGGGGAAGAGGCCCTCGGCAAGGTCGCCTCGATGGCCGAGTCGGCCTACGACGACCTCTCGCGGCGGCTGAACTACCAGGTCCCGAAGCCGATTCCGCTCCTCTACTACGTCTCCCACGCGGAGTTCGAGCAGAACAACGTCATCCTGAACTTCATCCCCGAGGGGGTCGGCGCGTTCGCCGAGCCGGCGCGGAACCGGATGGTCCTCCCGATCGACCTCCCCGACGACAAGCTCCAGAACCTGATCGCCCACGAGCTGACCCACATCTTCCAGTACGAGATCCTCTTCGGGGGCCGGCTCTCGCGCGCCATCACCGCGAACATCCCGACCTGGTTCATGGAGGGGATGGCCTCGTACTTCGCGAAGGACGAAGACGAGAAGGACCGGATGTTCATCCGCGACGCGGTGAACTCCGACCAGATTCCGCCGATCACGCGGATCAACATCACCGGCTACCCGGCCTACCGCTTCGGCCACGCCTTCTTCGACTTCGTCGAGGCCGAGTGGGGCAAGGACGCCGTCCGCGAGCTCGTTTTCGAGTTCCGATCTTTCCTCGGCCGCGACGTCGCCGTCGCCCTCCGCCGGACGTTCGACGTCGAGCCCGACGACTTCGACCTGAAGTTCCGCCGGTACCTCCGGCGGAAGTACCTCCCGCTCCTCGCGGTGAAGGGGGAGGCCTCGGAGTACGGCGAGCGGTTCCGCGTCGGGCCCTGGGAGCGCCCCTCGTACGAAGTGGGAGTCGCTCCGTCCCCCTCGGGGGACTTCGTGGCGACGCTGACGACGTACAAGGAGGACGTCGACATCGCCCTCCTCTCCACGAAATCGAGGAAGCTCTGGAAGAACCTCTCGTCCGGCCGGACGACGAAGTACGAATACATCTCGGCCCAGTTCCTCACCCAGGCGCCGGAGAGCGGCCGCGACCTCTCGTTCGCGCCGGACGGCGACCGGATCGCCGTCTTCGCCCGGCGAGAGCGCGGCCGCCAGCTCTACATCTTCTCGGCGCGAGGCGGAGGGATCCTCGAGCGGATCCCGGTCTCTCCCGACATGCCCGTCGCGCCGTCCTTCTCCCCCGACGGGCGTTCCGTAGTCTTCTCGGGGATCTCGGGCACGTCGCGAGACATCTTCCGGCTCGACCTCGAGACGAAGACGGTCACGAACCTGACGTCGGACGAGGCCTACGACACGGCGCCGGTCTACTCCCCCGACGGGAAGTACCTCTACTACACGAAGTCGATCGGCGAGTTCCAGAAGATCGTCCGGTTCCCCGTGGACGACCCGAAGAAGGTCGAGCAGGTCACCTGGGGCGAGGGGAACGACGACGACGCGGCGCTTTCCCCAGACGGGGAACGACTCTACTTCGCCTCGTCCCGCGGCGGCATCTTCAACGTCTACGGGCAGGACCTCAAGACCGGGGAGGTCCTCCAGTACACCGACGTCATCGGCGCGGCGTTCGGGCCCGCCGCCTACATCGGGCCGGACGGCCAGGAGAAGGTCGTCTTCTCCGGCTACCAGGCGGGACGGATCCAGCTCTACGTGGCCGACGCGAAGAAACCGTTCCGGCGCCTCGAGGAGAAGGCCCTGCCGCCCGCCCCGGTCGATGCCGCCGCCGTCCCCGGCTTCGTCCCGGCCATCGAGGTGGCGATCGACCCCGAGAAGGTCGAGAAGAGCCGCTTCGCCCTCTTCGTCGACGACGTCGGGGCCTACGCCGGCGTCCAGTCCGACGGAACGTTCGTCTCCTCGGCCCGGATCTCCCTCTCGGACTACCTCGGCGACCGCCGAGCCTTCGTCATCTGGGACACGCTCGCGGGCTACTCGAACGTCAACGCGATCTACTTCGACCTGAAGCGGCGCTTCCAGTGGGGCCTGCAGGCCTACGACAGCCGCATCTACTTCCTCGGCTACAACCAGATCGGCGAGCTGACGTCCGACCGGCGGTTCCTGCGCGAGACCGGCGTGAACGTCCTCGGCGTCTATCCCTTCTCGCGCTACACCCGCGCCGAGGGGTCGCTCGGGTTCGTCTCGCGCTCGATCGACGCCCCCTATGCCTACACGAACGCCGACGGCACCCAGGGGCAGATCGTCCTTCCGCGGAAGGACAACACGATCGTGGCCGGGCTCGGTTTCGGCTACGACGCGACGCAGTTCAAGGCCTTCGGCCCTCACAGCGGCCAGGCCCTCTCCGTCAACTACCGCTACCTCCCCGACTTCCAGGACGGCGGAACCCTTTCGCAGGAGATCGCCGCGGAGGCCCGGCTCTACGTCCCCGTTACGCGCCGGTCGAACCTCGCGATACGGGCATTCGGCGGCGCCGCCTCCGGCGCCTCGCCGGCGGTCTATGCGTTCGGGGGCCTCGACAACCTCCGCGGCTACGACTACCGCTCCTTCATCGGGAATCGGATCGCCTACCTCAACGCGGAGTTCCGCTTCCCCCTCATCGACGCCCTGATCACCGGGATCGGGCTGAACGTCGGCGGCGTCCGGGGCCGCTTCTTCTTCGACGTCGGCGGCGCCTGGCTGGAGGGAGAAGACTTCAAGTGGTGGGACGACGGGCGCCTTCGCGACGGGCGCGCGGCCTGGGGGGCCGGCTTCACCGCCTACTTCCTCGGGATTCCCTGGAACGTCGATTTCGCCCGACCCTTCGACGGGCGTTCGAACCTCGCCGGCTGGCAGACGACCTTCTACATCGGCCCGGGCTCGTTCTGAGGGAAAGGGCCGGGAAAGGGTGACCCGTGTCACCCCGGACCGGCCCGCCCCGCCCTAGAATTCGGTCGTGAAGGTCCGTGTCCTCGGGGCGTATGGAGGCTCCTCGCCGTGGCATCGCCAGACCTCCTTCCTCCTGGACGGGACGGTCGCTCTCGACGCGGGCGCGCTCACGCAGTCCCTGACCCTCGAGGAGCAGGCTCGCGTCCGCTCGATCCTCGTCACGCACTCTCACCTCGACCACGTCGCCTCGCTTCCGTTCCTCGTGGAGAACGTCTTCGGGCGGACGGAGGGGCCGATCGAGATCGTCGGGCCGCAGGACGTCACCTCGCTCCTGCAAGGGCACCTCTTCAACGACGCGATCTGGCCCGACTTCACCCGGATCCCGACGCACTTCCTTCCGGCCGTGACGTTCAGGACGGTCGAGGAAGGGACGCCGTTCCGAGTGAACGGCCTGCAGGGGATCGCAGTGTCGGTTTCGCACGTCGTCCCGACGTTCGGCTACCTCCTCTGGGACGACCGGTCGTGCGTCGTCTTCTCGGGGGACACCGGTCCGACCGAAGCGCTCTGGGCCGAGGCACGGCGCCGCGACGACCTGAAGGCGATCTTCGTCGAATGCTCGTTCCCCGACTCCATGACCGAGATCGCCGAGGTCTCGAGGCACCTCACGCCGGCGACGCTCGCGCTCGAGATGCGGAAGTTCCCGGCCGACGTCCCGGTGAACCTCTACCACATGAAGCCGCCGACGCTCCCGCAGCTGCGCGCCGACGTCGCCGCCCTCTCCGAGCCGCGGGTGCGGATCCTCGACGACGGGGACGAGCTGGAGTTCTGAAGCGGTAGCTGTTTTCTCGGGGGGACCGCGGCCCTTCGGGCCGGCGGCCGGTCCCCCCGAACCCCCTCCGAGCCGGCTCTCCTCTCTCGCGGCGCCCCGCCATCAGCCCTTCGGGCCGGCGGCCGGTCCCCCCGAACCCCCTCCGAGCCGGCTCTCCTCT
>CAZWRQ010000280.1:0-6357 GCA_964636395.1 uncultured Holophagales bacterium | reverse complement strand
CCTCTACCTGAGGATGCCGACGGGCTACCTGCCCGAAGAGGACCAGGGCTCGATCCTGACGATGGTCCAGCTCCCATCCGGCTCGACGCTCGAGCAGACGCGCGCGATCCAGCAGCAGGTCATCGACCACTACCTCGTCGACCAGAAGGAGGCGGTCGCCTCCTGCATGGCGATCGCCGGGATGGGCTTCTCCGGGCGCGGTCAGAACCAGGGGATGGTCTTCGTGAAGCTGAAGGACTGGGAACTGCGCCAAAAGCCGGAGCTGAAGGCGCCGGTCGTCGCGAACCGGGCGATGGGGACCTTCTCGAGAATCCGCGGCGCGATGATCTTCGCGTTCCCTCCGCCCGCCGTCACCGAGCTCGGCACCGCGACCGGCTTCGACCTGATGCTCCAGGACCGGGGCGGGCTCGGCCACGAGAAGCTCTCCGAGGTCGAGGGACAGCTCCTCGGCATGGCCGCAAAGGAGCCGCGCCTCGCGCGCGTCCGCCCGAACGGCATGGCCGACGTCGCGCAGTACAAGGTCGACATCGACTGGAACAGGGCCGGCGCCCTCGGCGTGCCGATCAGCTCGATCCAGAGCTACCTCGCCGGGGCCTTCGGCAGCACGTACATCGGGAACTTCGTCCAGGGTGGGCGCGTCAAGAGGGTCTGGGCGCAGGCCGACGCCCCCTACCGGATGCTCCCTAGCGACCTCGACCGGCTCTTCTTCCGCAACCGGCAGGGGAAGCTCGTCCCGCTCTCGGCGGTCGCCTCCGGACGCTGGGTCTACGGCCCGCCGCGCCTCGAGCGCTACAACAGCTTCCCCGCCCGGAACATCCAGGGCGAGCCCGCCCCGGGGCACAGCTCCGGCGAGGCGATGCTCGCGATGGAGGAGCTCATCGGCAAGCTTCCGAAGGGGGTCGGCCACGAGTGGACCGGCCTCTCCTACCAGCAGCGGATGTCGGAGTCGCAGGCCGGGGCGCTCTACGCCTTCTCGATCCTCGTCATCTTCCTCGTCCTCGCCGCCCTCTACGAGAGCTGGACCGTCCCGATCACGATCCTCCTCGTCCTGCCGCTCGGCGTCATCGGGGGAATCATCGCCAGCTCGATGCGCGGGATGGCGAACGACGTCTACTTCCAGATCGGTCTCCTGACCGTCCTCGGCCTGACGACGAAGAACGCGATCCTGATCGTCCAGTTCGCGAAGGGGTTCATGGAGGACGGGATGGGCCTCGTCGAGGCGACGCTCGAAGCGGCGAAGACGCGCCTCCGCCCCATCGTCATGACGTCGCTCGCGTTCGGCTTCGGCGTCCTCCCGCTCGCGCTCGCGAGCGGGGCTGGCGCCGGTGCCCAGAAGGCGATCGGCACGAGCGTCCTCGGCGGCATGGTCTCCGGGACGTTCCTGGCCGTCCTCTTCATCCCGCTCTTTTACGTCGTCGTCGCGAGCCTCTTCTCGAGGAAGCGGAGGCACGAGACGACTCCCGTGCCCGAGGCCCCGCTTCCGGCGGAGGGAAAGTGACATGAACCACAAGCTGATCCCTCACGCGGCCGTGCTCGTCGGCGCGACTCTTCTATTGGGCGGATGCACGATGATGCCGAAGTACGAACAGCCGCCGCTGGCAGTGGCGGACTCCTTCAAGTCCGAAGCCGGCGCCGCCGGTGCAGCGGCCCCCGCCCCGATCGCGGCGCCTCCTGCCGCGACGCCGGCGGCTCGGGACGTCCCCTGGCGGGACTACTTCACCGACGCGCGCCTGAGGTCCGTCATCGACCTGGCGCTCGCGAACAACCGCGACTTGAGGGTCGCGACGCTCAACGTTGAGCGTGTCGCGGCCTTCTACCGGATCCAACGCTCCGAGCTCTTCCCGACGATCGGCGTCCAGGCGACGGGCGAGAGGTACCGGATCCCGGAGAGCCTCGGGGAGAACGGCAAGGCGAGCACCAAGTCGTCCTACACCGTCGGCCTCGGCATGGCCTCGTGGGAGCTCGACCTCTTCGGGCGCATCCGGAGCCTGAACGCCCGGTCCCTCGAGCAGTACCTCGCCACCGAGGAGGCCCGACGGGGCGCGCAGACGTCCCTGGTCGCCGCGGTGGCCAGCACGTGGCTAAGCCTCGCGGCGAGCGAGGAGAACCTTCGGATCTCGCAAGCGACTCTCGAGGCGCAACGTGCGTCGCACGACCTGATCCGCCAGAGCCGCGACGCGGGAATCGGCTCCGACCTCGAGCTCAGCCAGGCGCAGAGCCAGGTGGAGGCGGCCCGGGCGGCCGTCGCCTCCTTCACCGGCGCGGTCGGAGTCGCGCGGAACGCGCTCGACCTCCTCGTCGGCGCGCCCGTCCCGGCCGACCTCCTCCCAGAGCGGCTCGCCGCCGTCACGGACCCGAAGGGGCTCAAGGCCGGCCTTCCATCGGACGTCCTTCTCCGGCGTCCCGACATCCTCGCCGCCGAGCACCTCCTCCGCGGCGCGAACGCGAACATCGGCGCGGCCCGCGCGGCGTTCTTTCCGCGCATCTCCCTCACGGCCGGCTTCGGCAGCTCGAGCCCCGACCTCGACGGCCTCTTCAAGTCGGGGACGAACGCCTGGAGCTTCGCTGGGCAGATCGTCTCCCCCCTCTTCGCAAGCGGCTCCCTCATCGCGAACCTCAAGGTGTCGAAGCTGGACCGCCAGATCGCCGTCGCGCAGTACGAGAAGGCGATCCAGGCCGCCTTCGCCGAGGTGAACGACGGACTCACGCTCCGCACGACGCTCGTGGAGCAGCGCGACGCCCAAGATGCCCTCGTGAAGTCGCTCGAGGACTTCTCGAGGCTCTCCGACGCCCGTTACAAAGCGGGCCTCGACGGATATCTCGGCGTCCTCGTAGCCCAGCAGGCGCTCCTCAACGCCCAGCGAGCTGCAGTGGGCGCCCGCCTCGCCGAGCAGGCGAACCTCGTCACACTCTACAAGGTCCTCGGAGGCGGCGTGTGAAGCGGTGGCGGCTTGCCGCCATCGCTCTCGCTCTGACGCTGCTCCCGCTCCGCCAGGCGGCCGGCAGGCCGGAGGAGTCTCTGGCCGGCAAGCCCGAGGGGGCGGGAGAGTTCGTCCCGGTTCCGCCTGTCGTCGGGATCCCGGGTCCGCTGTTCTTCGAGACACCGACACTCACGTTCGTTCCGAAGGGGACGATTCGCGTGACGGCGGGCGTCCGCTGGCTTAACGAAGTCGAGTACCCCTACTCGGGCCTCTCCGGCGATCTCGCGCAGCTCCCCGTCGTTCGTGTCGACGTCGGCTTCGGGAGCCGCATCGAGGTCCGCGTCCAAGGGGCGGCCCGGCAACGTCTCCGGATCGATTGGGACGCCTCGGACGTCCACCCTCCGGCGGAGGTCTCGGGCGACGCGACAGCCGACGCCGGCGATTTCTCCGTCGTCACGATCGCGCAGGTCATGCCGGAGCGGGGCTGGAAGGCGGCCTTCGGGTTGCGGGTAGAGGTGAAGCTCCCGAACACGAGCGAAAAGGCAGGGATCGGAACGAACACGACGGACGTCCTTCTCTCCGTCCCAGCACAGAAGCGCCTCGGGAGGCTCGTCTTCAACTCTGATGTCGGCGTCGGCATTCTGACGCAGCCGACGAGTGCCCAGCGACAAACGGACGTGCTCCTCTACGGCCTCGCGGCGGCGTACGAGGCGAGCCCAGCATGGATGCTCTCGGCCGAGGTCAATGGGCGCTGGACGTCGTCCGGGGGGAAGCCCGGGACGGGGAACCACTCGACCGTACGGATGGGCGCCTCGTGGTCCACAGGCCCCGTCGCCGTCGGCCTCGTGTTGTCCCGCGGGTTCGGGGAGGGGGGCGAAAGGTTCGGCGGCTTGCTCGCCGTTTCATACGGCTTCCGCATCTACGATCGCGTCCGAGCCGAATGACTATGTCCTGTCGCGAGGCGCCCGTTCGGTTTCTCCTCCTCGCGCTTCTCCTCGCGCTCCCCGCCGGATGCGCCACGCCGAACCGACCTTTCCGGTCTGTGACGGAGGCCATCAACGTCTCACCGAACGACCTGGAGAGCGCCGATGGCAGGCGTCGAGTCGGGCGCTCGTCACTCGAGCGCCACCCGGCCTTCACCTTGGCGATCGTCGAGTTCGACGATCAGGGCTACTTCTGGGATCGACGGCAGGTCGACACACTGGAAGAGGAGATCCGGCGCGAGGCGAATCGTCCAGGCGTGCACGTGGCCTCAATCGCCGTCTTCGTTCACGGTTGGCAGCACACCGCCGACGTCTGCGATTCGAATCTCTGTTGCTTCCGCGAATCGCTCCGGCTCGCCGCGGAGGACCAGAAGACGGCCCTCGCGTTCAGCGGGACGGGCCGGGAGCCGGTGCCACTCTTCGGCGTCTACATTGGCTGGAGGGGGCGCTCGAAGAGGGGCTGGCCGCTGAACCATCTCTCCTTCTTCTCGAGGAAGAACGCTGCGCTCAAAGTCGGCGAGGTCGACATGACGGAATTCCTCACCCGCCTCGATTGCCTTCGCAACGAGCTGATTGCCTCTGGGAAGGGACGTTCTCGTCTCGTCATAGCAGGGCACAGCCTGGGCGCGACCGTCGTCTACTCGGCGATCTCGGGAGTCCTGAAGAGCCGGTTCGCCGAGGCGCAGCGGACGCCCGGTCCATCGCTCGGGCGGGCGAACGTCATCCGCGGCTTCGGGGACCTTGTCGTCCTCCTCAATCCGGCCCTTGATGCGGTGTCCTTTCACCCGCTCTGGGAGATGGCCTCCAGGTTCACGGCGTTTTCTCGGACGCAGGCCCCTGTCCTCGTGGTGGTGGGTTCCGAGACGGACAGCGCGACGGGGAGCTTCTTCCCGATAGGTCAGACTATCGGAACCCTCTTCGAGAGGACGCGCGACACCGAGCAACGGCGGGCCCTACGTACGGCGGTCGCTAACTACGAACCTTACGTCTCCCACCGGCTCTTCGCCGCGGATCCTGAGTTGGGCGGGCTCGTGCCTGAGCCGAGGGTCGAGGCTTGCTACTGCTCTCTCCCATATCGGCGAATCTCGAGGCCGGAGGCGATCGAACTCATGAGTATGGCTGAAGCACTCGAGCGTCAGGACGGCGCGGAGACCGGGGCGAGAACCGGTCCCTCTTGGGGCGAGGCGACGTGCGAACCCGAACGCGTGCTCGGTCGAACTCGCCTTTCCTGCGTGAAACCCGTCCGTCGCGGCTTCCCGATCTGGGTCGTCCGCGCGGCACCGGAGGTTCTTCACGAGCACAATGGCTTCTCTATTCTCCTGGGCGACTTCATACGTCGGCTGCTTCTCGGAGGCGCGATTGAGCCGGCGATTCCGTGAGCCGGTCTCTAGCGTGTCGTACGGTAAGAAACGCCAACGGTTCCTCAACTCACGACGCCGGCGACTTCTCCGTCATCACCATCGCCGGGTAATGCCGGAAAGGAGGCGGAAGCCCGCCGTCGGACTGAGGATCGAGGCAAAGCTTCCGAACACGAATCAGAAGCGCGGCATCGGGACGAACACGACGGGCGTCCTCCTCTCAGTCACGTTCCAGAAGGCTCCCGGCCGCCTCCTCGTCATCACCGATCTGGGCCTCGGCACCCTGATCGAGCCGACCGACGAGCAGGCGCAGAACGACGTCCTCCTCTGCGGCTTGGCAGCCGCATAGACGGCGAGCCGAAGATCAGGCTTCCGACGACCTCGCTGACCGCGGTTCGCCGTCAGCCGAGCATCCCGGCACGGGCGACCATTCCGTCCTTCGCGCCGGCGAGTCCTACTCGTTCGACGCGCCGACCGTAGCGGCCATCCTCTCCCGGGGCCTGTCGGCCGACGCCGCGCGCTTCTGCGTGTCGCCTGCCGTCTCATTCGGTTTCTCCGTCTTCGAGAGAGTCATCCCGGCGGAGGATGGGCGCCGCATTCGGGGTCCCGAGAGCTCAGAGACAGCGCGGGGGGACGCTCTCAAGGGAAGTGGCCCGGTGCGCTTGTGAAGAGAAGACCGGCGTGAAACGTTGCGGCACGTCGCTTGAGGTTTCGCTGTGACTCAGATACCATTCTGGTCAATGGGTCACGTCGCACGCCCCGAAGCCCTACTACGTCCCGCCGTGAAACCGCTCGTGCCGTTCCACTCCGGGGAGACCCTGACCCCTGCTATCGCCAGGCGACCGAGAATCGGTAAGGGAGGGGTGTTGCCTTACCTCGCCAGCAAGGACGGGCGGTTCGGCGCTGTCGTTCAGCCGCTCTCAGGTCTGACCCTCCGGGCCCTCGCGGTCACGGTCAAGCGGGGCCGGTCGCCCGAGGCGCCGGTCCGCGCCGACGTGCCGGTGCGGGAGGACGAGCCGGTTCCGGTGGCCAAGGTCCAGCATACTCCTCACTGCGAAAGATAGGGCGCGTTACCAGTGCAGTGCAGCTTTGACG
>CAZWRQ010000279.1:0-6376 GCA_964636395.1 uncultured Holophagales bacterium | reverse complement strand
TCGTTGATCGCCTCGACGCGCGACGACGCCTACCTCCCGTTCGCCGAGTCGGCCTCGATCACCGGCTCCCTCGGCCTCGAGGACTCCTTCACGCTCGGCAGCCGCCTCACCGCCGTCGCCGGCGTCTCGTACGACTGGTTCGACGTCTCGCGTGCCGAAAGGAACGTCACCGACGGCTCGACGGGCGACTTCGTGAGGCAGGATCGGCTCACGACGCCGAACGACGACCAGCTCAACCCGATGGCGGGGCTCGTGTACCGGAGCGCCTCCGGCACCGTCCTCAACGCCTCCCTCGCGCGCAAGAGCCGCTTCCCGACCCTCTCCCAGCTCTACTCCACGAAGAGCGGCAACACGGGCCTCGCCTCGGAGACGAGCGTCAACGCCACGGCGGGCGTCTCGCACCCCCTCGGCGCGAACGTCCGCGTCGAGGCCGGCGCCTTCCTCTACGACGTGAGCGACATGATCACGCGGAACGGCTCGAGCGCCACGAACCTCTACCTGAACGTCGGGAAGGTGAGGATGGCGGGCTTCGAGACGGTCCTGGAGGTGACGCCGCTCCCCGGCCTCACCCTCCGCGCCGACTACACCTTCGTCGACGCGAAGGAGCGGACCGCCGTCCGCGCCACCGACGACGTCACGAACGTCCCCCGGCACAAGGCGGGCTTCCTCGCCTCCTGGACGGCCACCACGGGCACGCGCGTCGACCTCGACGTCGCCTGGCTCGGCTCGATGTACTCGAGCCTCCCCTCCGTCGCCTACCCGAAAGACCCGATCAAGGAGAGCGACGGCTACGTCCTCCTCGGCGGAAAGGTCACGCAGGAGGTCCTCGCCGGCCTCCGCCTCTGGGTCAGCGGCCGCAACCTCCTCGACGAGGACTACGAGAGCGAGGTCGGCTTCCCCGGCGTCGGGAGGACCTTCTCCTTCGGGGCCTCGGCGACGTTCTGAAGGCAGAGCGGGCGCGGGCCTGCCGCCTCGAGGCCGGGGCGAGGAACGGGCCGCGATCGCGCGGCCCGTTCCTCGCCCCGGGGCAGCGTCGGGGCCAGCCCGAAATGAAAGAGCGCCCCGCGAGGGGCGCTAAAGGCTTTGAAATGAATGGTGGAGCTGAGGAGGATCGAACTCCCGACCTCTAGAGTGCGATTCTAGCGCTCTCCCAGCTGAGCTACAGCCCCACCTCGGGGGCGGAGAATCTAGCCGGATCGGGGCGATTCGTCAAACGGCTCCGTCGTCCGGCTCCGTCGGTGCAGGATCGCCCCCCGCGCGCGGGACGACGCCGCTGCCGGGCTTCCCGCCGAAGCCCCCCTTCCGGCCGGCCGCCGGGACCTCGGCACCGAGACGGAGGTTGCCGTGGTCGGTATCGGCCGACAGCTTCCGGGCGTGAGGGCGGTAGACGTCCTCGAGGCTCGTCCCCTGCAGGACGCCCCGCTCCTCGCCGTCGGCCCGCTGGTAGAGCGCCCGGAGGATCGCCGAGGCGGGGTCCGCGCCCTTCGGGACGGCGCGCGGGGCCGCGTCGCCGACGGCCCGCGCGACGGCGTAGAGGGTGATCGTGTCGGGCGGGCGGGCGAGACGGACCGCGTCGCCCTCCACCACGACCAGCCCTGCGGTGTCGAGCCGCTTCATCCGGGAGCGGAGGTCCTCGGGAGCGCGGCCGCACGCCTCGGAGAGGGTCGCGACGGTGAGCGGGAGGCCAGCGTGCCAGCCCTCGGTGAGGCGGAGGAGGAGTCCGGTCGTCTCTTCGAGCGGCCCGGGCTTCTTCGCGGCGGGCGGCGGGGCGTCGTGAGCGAGGAGCTCGTCGCGGAACTGGACGGCGTGGGCGAACGAGAAGCCGAAGAGGAGGATCGTCCAGGCGAAGCCGGTGGCGATGACGAAGATCGCGATCGCGCTGATCGTTCCGTAGAGGCGCTCGATCCCCGCGAGGGCGATGAACCCGGCCGTGAAGACCTGCCGGAGGACGATCAGGCCGGAGCCGGCGAGGATCGCGGCGGCGGCGGCGGCACCCCAGCGGACCTGGGCCGAGGGGACGACCTTGTAGATGAACGCGAGGCCGACGATCGACGCCAGGACGCCGCCGACGTGGAGCCGTGTGATCGGGAAGCCCCGCTCGAGGAGGAGCGAGGTCGCGACGCCGAGCGCCACCGGCCCGAGGACGACGGTGAGCCCGGCGAAGGCGAGCCGCTCGCGAACGGGCCGTGGGCGGAGAGTCCCCCAGAGGTGGTTCGCGGCCCCCTCGACGTCGAAATAGACCTTGAGCGAGGTGAGGGCGAGGAGGGCCGTCGCGATCCCGGAGGCCGCCCGGGCGACGTCGACGAGGGCCGCGACACCCCGGAGGACCTCCCGCGAGGTGCCGGGGACGAAGAAGCGGAGGAGGCGATAGAAGCCCTTGCCTCCTTCCTCTCCGAAGAAGGTGGAGGTGAGGACGGTGACCGAGGCGACGAGCGGGATGAACGAGAGGAGCGAGGAGTAGGCGAGACCGGCGGCGAGGGAGGTCCCCCGCGCCGCCAGGAACGAGCGGAGGCTCCGGCGAAGGACGACCCAGGCGAGGGCGGCCGCCCTCGTGATCCCCCGAAGCTCCGGGGGCCGGACCGGGAAGGCTCCCGTGCCGCGTCCCAGCCTCAGACCTCCGCGACCTCGTCCGGCTCGGGAACGTGGACGTTCCAGCCGAGCTCGGAGCGGATGCGGGCGGCGAAGGCGTCCTGAACGGCCGGCTCGCCGTGCGTCAGGAAGAGGGTCTTCGGAGGCGCCGGGGCGGTCTTCATCCAGGCGATCAGCTCGTCGGCGTCGGCGTGTGCGGAGAGGGCCGGGATCTGGCGGATCGCCGCCTTCACCGTCAGGCCGTCGCCCATGACGACGACCTCGGTCTCCCCTTCGAGGAGGCGGCGGCCGAGCGTCCCCTCGGCCTGGTAGCCGACGAAGAGGACGGTGTTCCGCGCGTCTGGGAGGCGGTGGTAGAGGTGGTGGAGGACGCGCCCGCCGGTCGCCATTCCCGAGGCCGAGACGACGACGGCCGGCCCGGGATGGTCGTTCAGCCGCTTGGAGTCCTCGCGCTTGCGCACGACGGTGAAATAGGGGGTCTGGAGCGGAGACCCGGCGACCTCCTCGAGGGCGTTCATCTCGACGTCGTGCTCGCTCTCGTAGCGGCAGTACAGCTCGACGACGGAGTTCGCCATCGGGGAATCGACGAAGACGGGGACCTTCGGGAGGCGCCCTTCCTCGAAGAGCTCGAAGAGGTGGTAGAGGACCTCCTGGGTCCGCCCGACGGCGAACGCGGGGATCACGGTCACGCCGCCGCGGCGGAACGCCTCCTCGAGCTCGCGGCGGAGCTGCTCCTTCGGGTCCGACGCCTCGTGGAGGCGATCGCCGTAGGTCGACTCGCAGACGAGGACGTCGCAGGCCGGGAGCGGCGCCGGGTCCTTCAGGATCGGCACGCCGCGGCGCCCCATGTCTCCGGAGAAGACGACCGTCCTCCAGTCGGAGCCGTCGTCCCGGTAGCGGATCTCCGCGAAAGCCGCGCCGAGGATGTGTCCGGCCCGGTGGAGCTTCACCTTCAGGTGCTTGTGGAGCGGGGTCTCGCGCTCGAACTCGAGCTTGTGGAGGAGCGAGAGGGAGCGGTTCGCGTCCTCCTCGGTGTAGAGCGCACGGGCCGGCTGGTGACGGGAGTAGCCCTTCTTGTTGGCCCAGCGGGCCTCTTCCTCCTGCAGGCCGCCGGAGTCGGGGAGGAGGACGCCGAGGAGGGCCTTCGTGGGGGGCGTGGCGAGCGCCCGCCCCGAGAAGCCGTCCGCCGCGAGGCGCGGGAAGTAGCCGGTGTGGTCGATGTGGGCGTGGGTGAACAGGACGTCGTCGACGGACGAAGCGCTGAAGGGGAGCCCCCTCCAGTTCCTCTGGTGCATCTCGAAGCCGCCCTGGAAGAGGCCGCAGTCGACGAGGAGGCGGTAGTGATCGAGGGTCAGGAGGTACTTGGAGCCGGTCACCGTCCGCGCCGCGCCGTGAAATCCGATCTGCATCGGGCCCTCCTTCCCGAATGGTAGCCCCGGAGGGCGGTCGGCGCTGGCGAGCCGCCGCAGGGGCGTGCGAAGATTCCGCCCAGTACCGGAAGGGAGGTCCACATGGCCGAGACCATCGACGCCGCGAGAGCGGTCGACGAAAAGATCGACGCCGCCCGCGAGAGCTTCGGCGGGCGCGTGAAGGAGAAGGTCGGCGAGGTTGCCGAAGAGGTGAAGTCGCGGGCGGGGGTCCTCCGGGACCGCATCCGCGAGACCGACTGGGACGAGGTCACGGAGAAGGCTTCCGACTGGGTCCGGCAGAACCCCGGCAAGTCGGTCGCGATCGCGCTCGGAGTCGGTTTCGCGATCGGCCTCCTCTTTCGCCGGCGGAGCGACGACTGATGTCGGAGCCGACGATCCGCCCGCCGGCCCCGCACGGCGCCTCCCCGGACGGACCGGTCGGCGGCGCCGAGGCGCCCTTCGCGTTCGACCCGGGGGTCGACTGGCAGAACGCCGCGCTCGACGTCGTGAGGAAGCACCCGCTCCCCTGCCTCCTCGGCGCGGCGGCGATCGGCTTCCTGATCGGGCGTCACCGCGGGACGGCGATCACCGCGGCGGCGGCCGGGCTCGCCACGAACGCGGTGATGAAGCAGCTCTCGCGCGCGTTCGACGCGACGGAGTTCTGAGCCGGGCACGGCGCGGCCCGCCGAACGGGCCGCGCCCGCCCTTCATGCGGGCCATTCGGCGTCTCTTCCGTCGCGATCTGGCCCATACTGGCGGTGCGGCGGCCGAACGGCTCCGGAGGCGTCCGGCCGACCGGAATCCCGAAGCGAGGTGAGCCATGAGCGACGAGCCCAGCGAAACCCCCGTTCTGGACTGGAGCGCGGTCACGTCCGTCGGGAACGAGGCCGAAGCCACTTTCATCGTCGGGTTCCTCGAGAGCCGTGGGATCCCGGCGCGGATCGTCGACAAGAGCTTCACTCAGAACCCGGTGCCGAACGACGAGGACCTCGCCGCGATCGAGGTCGCCGTGCCGGCGGGTCGGCTCGAGGAGGCGGCCGCGGCGCTCGAGAAGCGCGAGACCGACTTCGCCGACTCGACCGAAGGGGAAGCGACGCTGATGACCGACGAAGGTCCGGCGGAGATCGACCCGACGGGCGACGGGTCGAACTGAGTACAATCCTCGGATTGTCGTGACTCCGACCCGGATCGGTCGCTACGAGATCCTGCGCCCTCTCGGCAAGGGGGCGATGGGTGTCGTCTACCTGGCGCAGGACCCGCAGATCGAGCGGACGCTCGCGCTGAAGACCGTACGCTTCGACGGCCCGTCGCAGAGCTTCAGCATGTCCGAGGCGAAGGCGCGCTTCCTCAAGGAAGCGAAGATCTCGGGCCGGCTCCAGCACCCGAACATCGTCACGGTCTACGACGTCGGGGAGGACGAGGGGGTCCTCTACCTCGCGATGGAGTACATCTCGGGCGGGAGCCTCTCCCAGCGCCTCGCCGAACCGGGCTCCTTCCCTCTGGTCGAGCGGATCCGGGTCCTCTCCGAGGTCGCCGACGCGCTCTCGCACGCTCACCAGCGCGGGGTCCTCCACCGCGACGTCAAGCCGGCCAACATCCTCCTGACCGACTCCTCGTCGGCGAAAGTGACCGACTTCGGCATCGGCAAGCTCCTGACGGGCGACACCGACCTCACGACGACGGGCCAGATGATCGGCTCGCCGGCGTACATGTCCCCAGAGCAGGTGCGCGGCGACAAGCTCGACGTGCGGAGCGACATCTTCTCGCTCGGCGTCGTCCTGTACCAGACGCTGACGCTTCGCAAGCCGTTCCCGGCCGACACGCTGACGACGCTCGTCTATCAGATCCTGCACGACCAGCCTCTCGACCCTCTCAGGCACAACGACGAGCTTCCGCCCGAGATCTCCGAGATAGCACAGAGGTGCCTCGCGAAGAGCCGCGAGGAGCGCTACGGCGACGCGGCGGAGCTGGCCGACGACCTCCGGGCGCTGATCGGCATCGCCCCGCTCACCTCGACGACCGGGCTCTCCGAGAGCAAGGTGGGGCGAGCGCGAGCTGCGGCCGCAGCTGCGGCCGCAGCTGCGACCGCCACGCCCGCCGCGCCGCCGACGCCTGCCCCGGACGGCGGACCGCCGAAGGCCGCGCCGCCTCCGCCCGTCGACCTCTCCGCCTCCCGCCGCATGTCGCGGTCGGGGGGGCGGACCTCGATGACGTCCTCACAGCACTCGCCGGCGGCGCTCGCCGGCGCCGCCGTGGGAGGACTCGTCCTGATCGGGGTCCTCGTCGGCGGCTTCTTCTTCCTGCGCTCGCAGGGGCTCTTCCGCTCCGTCGTCGTGCCGCTGCCGGAGCCGACGGCCACTCCGACGGCGACCCCGGAC
>CAZWRQ010000278.1:0-6406 GCA_964636395.1 uncultured Holophagales bacterium | reverse complement strand
AGTCTCTCGTCTTCAGCGCGGCGGAACGCGCCCCTCCTCCTCGAGCCGTCCGAGGAGGCGGAGGAGGCCGTCGAGGATCGTGAGCGGGTGGGGCGGACAGCCGGGGATGAAGAGGTCGACCGGGACGACAGCGGCCGCGCCCCCGAGCTGCTCGGGGCGGTCGTAGAACGGCCCGCCCGAGATCGCGCAGGCGCCGACGGCGATGACGACCTTCGGCGGGGGCACCGCGTCCCACGTCTTCTTCAGCGCGAGCTCCATGTTCTTCGTGACGGGACCAGTGATGAGCAGACCGTCGGCGTGGCGCGGCGAGGCGACGACCTGGATGCCGAAGCGGCCGAGGTCCCAGCCGATCGTCCCGAGGACGTTCACGTCGGCCTCGCAGGCGTTGCAGCCGCCGGCGCTCACCTGCCGGAGCTTCAGCGACCGGCCGAAGAGCGAGAGGAGCTTCCCCTCGAGCGCCCGCGCGAGCGGGAGCGCCGCGCCGTCGAGGCGAAGGTCTTCCCGCGCGCGGACCGCGAGGCGGTAGTCCGAGGTGAAGGAGATCGCCTTCTCGGGGCAGGCCGCTTCGCATTCGGGGCAGAAGAGACAGCGGCCGAGGTCGAGCGACGGCTTTCCGGAGACGACCGAGATCGCCTCCGTCGGGCAGGCGTCGACGCAGGCGCGGCAGCCTTCGGGGCAGCGCGAGGCGTCGATCGAAGGAAGGCCGCGGTAGCGGGACGGGAGCGCCGGCGGCGGGCCGTCGGGCCAGGCCATCGTCCGGTGCTTCTGGGAGATCCGCTCGAGGAGGGCCCTGATCATTTCCGCCTCCTCACAGGTCGTGCCCGCAGTAGGAGAGGTTGAAGCTCTTGTTGCAGAGCGGGAAGTCGGAGATCTCCTCGTTCCGGAGCGCCATCGCGAGGCCCATCCAGTTGTGGAAGGAGGGGTCGACGACCTTGTACCGCGAGAAGCGGCCGCCGGCGTCCGTCACGGCGACGTGGGCGACCTCGCCGCGCCAGCCCTCGACGAGGGAAACGGCGACGTGCTCGGGCCGAAGCGGCTTCGGCGCGTTCCGCACGCTCCCCTCCGGGAGCGCCGCGAGCTGCGCCCTGACGAAGTCGTACGAGCGCTGCGCCTCGAGCCAGCGGACGTAGGCGCGGGCGTTCACGTCGCCGTCGTGCGCGGTCATGACGGGGACGTGGACGAAGCGGAAGACTCCGGAGGGGTGGTCGCGGCGCACGTCCTGGTCGACGCCGCAGGCGCGTGCGGCCGGCCCGACGAGGCCGAGCGCCTCGGCCGTCGCCGGGTCGACCCGCCCGGTCCCCTCGAAACGGGCCGTCACCGTGGCCGTCGCGAAGAGGAGCTCCGCGGCGCCGCGCAGGTCCTTCATCGTCTCCTCGAGCCGGCGCGAGAGGTCCGCAACGAGCGCCGCGTCGGCGTCGACGAGCGTCCCGCCGGGGCGGACGAGGCCGCGGCCGAAGCGGTTGCCGCAAAGGACGGCCGTCATGTTCAGGAAGTCGCCGCGGAGGCGGCCGCAGAAGGAGGCGGTCGGCAGGAAGCCGACGTCACCCGCGAGGGCGCCGAGGTCGCCCGTGTGGTTCGCGAGCCGCTCGAGCTCGAGGGCGATGCCGCGCAGCGCCTGCGCGCGCGGCGGGACGGCGGTCCCGGAGAGGGCTTCGAGCGCCTGTGCGAAGGCGGTGGAATGCCCGACCGTCGTGTCGCCGGCGAGGGTCTCGATCCGCGAGACGGTCTGCCGGTGGGGCCCGCCGAGAAGCGACTCCTCCACCCCTCGGTGCTGGAAGCCGAGGGCGATCTCGAGGTGGAAGACCTTCTCTCCGTGGCACTGGAAGCGGAAGTGCCCCGGCTCGATGACGCCGGCGTGGACCGGGCCGACGGCGACCTCGTGGACCTCGGTGCCCTCGACGCGGAAGAAGTCGCCGACGGCGGGGAGGATCGGGTCGCCCTCGTTCCGCCCCCAGGCGTCGTGCCCCGGCCGCCACGACGGGCGATAGCGGACCGGCTTCAGCCACGGGTGTCCCTGCGGCTTCAGGCCCAGCTGCTCGGCCATCTCCCTCTCGAAGAGATGCGCCTGGGGCGCCGCCGGGGTGAGGGAGGGGAAGCGGTCGTCCGGTAGGCGCGTCCTCGCGATCGCGAGCGTCCCGGGACCGTCGGCGGCGACGACGGCCCAGAGCTCGGCGGCCGCGCCGTCGACGGGCTCGGCGAAGAGCGCCACGAGGCGCCTGCCCGCCGCGAGCTCGCCGAGGAGCGCGCCGCGGAAGGCGTCGAAGTCGGCCTCCGGGAGCTTCGCGAGCGGGAGCGCTCCCCCGTTGCGGATGCGGGCGAAGGGGCCGCTCACGGCCGCACCTCCAGCCCCTCGGCGGCCCTCTCGAGGAGGGAGACGAGCGGCTCGGGGAGCCAGAGCCCGAGGAGGAGGACGAGCGCGGCGGCGACGAGGATCGGGGCCGTCCGCGCGAGGTCGTCCCTGTACGGCGTCCCGGCCGAGGCGGTGCCGGGCCGCCCCTGGACGGCCGAGAGGACCGTCGAGCCCATGCCGATGAAGACGATGCCGAGGAGGACGAGGAGGAGCGTCCCGGCGACGGGGTGGCCGCCGCCGATAGCGGCGTTCACGATGGTGAACTCGGAGACGAACGGCCCGAACGGCGGGGAGCCGGTGATCGCGAAGAAGCCGACGAGGAAGAGGCTCCCAGAGACCGGGAGACGGGAGATCGCGCCCGAGACCTCGTCGAGGTGCTTGCTCCCGAAGGCGCGGTGGATGTTCCCGACGGAGAGGAAGAGGACCCCCTTCGTCAGGCCGTTGTTGATCGCGTGCAGCAGCGAGCCGAAGACGCCGATCCCGCCGAGGCCGATGCCGAGGACGAGGATGCCGACGTGCTCGACGCTCGAGTAGGCGAGCATCCGCTTCAGGTCGCGCTGCCTCACGACGAAGACGGCGGCGAGCGCGATCGAGACGAGCCCCATGAAGACGAGGAGCTCGCGCGCGAAGGCGCCCTCCCCCGCCGCGTTCACGACGCGGTAGACGCGGAGGAGCGCGAGGAACGCGGCGTTCGTCATTCCACCCGCGAGGAGCGCCCCGACGATGCCGGAGGCCTCGCCGTAGGCGTCGGGCTTCCAGGTGTGGAGCGGCGCGAGGCCCATCTTCGTCCCGTAGCCGACGAGGAGGAGGACGAACGCGGCCCTCAGCCACGGACGGGAGAAGGAGCCCGCGCCGGCGAGGAGGTCGTCGAAGAGGAGCGACGGCTCGGCGCCGCCGACGTGGGCCGAGTAGGCGAGGAAGAGCGAGCCGAGGAGCGCGATCGCGATGCCGACCGACCCGATCATCAGGTACTTCCAGGTCGCCTCGAGCGAGCGGGCCGTCCGGTTGAAGTAGAGGAGCGGCGCCGTCGCGAGCGTCGTCGCCTCCATCGCGACCCAGAGGAGGCCGAGGTGCTGCGCGAGCGCGAGGAGCGAGGTCATCGCGAGGAAGACGAGGAGCCCCGCGCAGAAGACCCTGTCATCGCGGTCGCGCCGGAGCGCGAGGTAGCCCGGCAGGTAGAAGGCCGCGACGACGAAGAGGACCGAGATCGTCCCGAGGATGACCGTCGCGAGCGGGTCGAGGCGGAGCCAGAAGCCGCGTCCGGAACGGACGTTCCCGAGGACGAGGCCGGCGAGGAGCAGGAGGTGGAGGACCCCGGCGACGGGGACGACCCAGGGCCTCCGCTCGGGCGAACGGACGAGGGCCGCGACGACGGCGCCGAGGAGCGGGAGGAGGACGAGGCCGACTTCCATGTGCGCCTCCCCCTCAGTCCTTCAGCTCCGAAAGGAGCTCGGTGTCGAGCGACGAGAACTCCTGTCGGATGTGGTTGATGACGATCCCCATGATGAAGATGCCGACGAAGAGGTCGAGGAGGACCCCCGCCTCGACGAGGAACGGCATCGCCTCGATGAGGAGCTGGCCGAAGACGAAGACGCCGTTCTCGAGGATCAGGTAGCCGACGACCTGCGAGATCGCCTTCTTCCGCGTCGTCAGGACGAGGAAGCCGGCGAGGAGCGTCGCGAGCGAGGCCGGGACGATGAGCGTCCCCGCGTGCTCGGGGGCGAGCGGGAGGTTCCCGGAGAAGAGGATCGCGAGGGCCGTTCCGACGCCGCAGAGGAACAGCGACGGCACGAAGCCGACGTACGGCTCGACCTCCTTGCGGATGTGGACGTCGCGCATCGCCTTCTCGAGGAGCCCCGGGATGAGGAGCCCCTTCAGGGCCATCGTGGCGACCGCGATCGCCCCGACCCGCCAGCCAAAGCCGCGGTGGACGAGGAGCGGGAGGAGCGCGAGGAGGACCCCCTGGATCGCCGCGCCGCGGATCGTCATCCGGAGCGACGGCGTCCCGAGGACGAGGAAGTTCAGGAGGATGACGAGGACGAGGAGGATGTCGACCGGGTGCGTCATCCGTTCACCTCGCCAGCAGGAGCATGCCGAAGGCCGAGAGGAGGCAGGCCCCGACGAGGAGCTGCGGCACCTTCACGAGCTTCAGGCGCGCCATGACCGACTCGACGACGCCGACGCCGATCGCCACGAGGAGGACCCCGGCGACGAAGGCGAGCCAGTCGAGGTTCGGGTCGGTCGCGTTGAAAGGGAAGACGACGCGGAGGAAGAGGGCCGAGAGGACGAAGAGCTTCACGGACGCGCCGTAGAGGACGAGGCCGAACGCCGGGCCGCCGTGGTCGAGGACCATCACCTCGTGGATCATCGTCAGCTCGAGGTGGGTGTTCGGGTCGTCGAACGGGATCCGGCAGTTCTCGGCGAGGAGGACGACGGCCCAGCTCGCCGCGACGAGGACGAGCGGGGCACCCGCCGTCACCCAGCCGGGGCCCGAGCCGAGCATCCCGGAGAGGGAGAGGGAGCCGGAGATCCGCGCGAGGGCGACGAAGCCGAAGAACAGGGCCGGCTCGGCGAGCGCCGAGAAGGCGACCTCGCGTGCCGCCCCCATCCCCTCGAAGGCCGAGCCGGTGTCGAGGGCCGCCGACGCCGTGAAGAACCGCGCGAGGGCAAAGAGATAGGCGAAGAGGACCATGTCGCCCGCGAAGGAGAGCGGCGCCTCGTGCCCCCCGAACGGCAGAAGGAGCGAGGCGAGGAGCGGCGCCGCCACGCCGGCGACCGGCCCGGCGAGGAAGACCCAGGTCGACCCCGAGGGGAGGACGCTCCCTTTCCGGAGGAGCTTCGCGAGATCGTAGTAGCCCTGCAGGAGCGGCGGACCGTTCCGGCCGGCGAAGGCGGCCTTCGTCTTCGCGATGACGCCCGTCAGGAGGGGCGGGAGCGCGAGGACGAGGAGGACGTGGACGAAGGTGTCGATCATCGGATCTCCCCGGGTCAGACCTGGAAGAGGAGCGCGACGAGCGTCGCGACGACGTAGAGGAGGTAGAGCTGCATCTTCCCGTGCTGGAGGACGCGCCCCTGCCGGGCGAGCCAGGCTCCGGCGCGGAAGACGGGGACGACGGCGCGGTCGAGGACGGTGTCGAGGACGTGGCTCTCGAACCGCGCGGAGCCGGGGAAGAGCTTCTCGACGGGCGCCCCCTTCAGCCGCGGGCGGAGGGCCCACCCGAACCACCCGACCGGGCTGCGCGCGATGGACGACGCCGTGTACTGCATCCGGGCCGTGGGCCGCGCGTAGCCGCAGTCCCAGGTCGGGCCGGCCGTCGTCTCCGCGGCGAGGCACCGGCGGAGGAAGAGCGCGACCGCGCCGAGGAGGAGGGCGACCGTGAGGGCCGCGACGCCGACCGTCCGGAGCGAGGCGAGCTCGGCGAGCGGCCTCGAGGCGGCGTGGCCCGGAGCCGCGATCGCGGCGGCGCGCTCGAGCGCGGTTGCGACCGTCGCCGGGAGGAGACCGAGGAGCGCGCAGGCGGCGGCGAGGAGCGCCATCGGGCCGACGTGCGCCGCCGGCTCGCCGTGCGACGCCGGCTCGCCGTGGAGCTGCGGCGCCTCGGCGCGTGCGCTCCCGAGGAAGACGGCGCCGTGCGCCTTCACGAAGCAGGCGAGCGCGAGGGCTCCCGTCAGCGCGAGAGCCGGGACACCGAGCGCGGCTCGGAGCGCGTCGGCCCCGGTCGCCCGGGCGCGGTCGAAGAGGCCGAGGTAGACGAGCCACTCGCTCGCGAAGCCGTTCAGCGGCGGCAGGCCGGAGATCGCGACGGCCCCCGCGGCGAAGAGGAGCGCGGTCTTCGGGAGGAGCTTCCCGAGTCCCCCCATCCGGTCCATGTCGCGCGTCCCGGCGACGTGCGCCGCCTCGCCCGCGCCGAGGAAGAGGAGCGGCTTGAAGAGGCCGTGGTTGACGACGTGGAAGAGCCCGCCCGCGAAGCCGAGGAGCGCCCACTCGGGGCGACCCGCCGCGCGGGCGCCGAGGCCGACGCCGAGGCCCAGGACGATGATCCCGATGTTCTCGAC
>CAZWRQ010000277.1:0-6412 GCA_964636395.1 uncultured Holophagales bacterium | reverse complement strand
CCGCGTCCCCCTCCTCACCAGCGCGCGGAGCCGCAGTCGATGCGCATCGACTGCGCGGCGTCGTTCCCGATCGGCGTGTCGCGGAGGTCGTCGTGGTCCGCGTCGAACGTCGCGGAGCGGCCCCGGTAGCTCGGCTCGCCGAAGAGCGTCACTCGGCAGCCGGAAGGGACCGCGATGGAGCTGGCCTGGCGCCCGCCGACGCGCGTCCGCGAGAGGTCGGGGACGTCGGAGCGGAACGACTCGGCCTCCCCTTCGAAGTCCTTGTCGCGGAAGAGCGTCACGCCCGCAGGGCCGTATCCGGCCGCCCGTCCGCCGGCGGGCCTGAAGCGCCGGCGACCGCAGTCGACCCGGAGCGAGGCGGCGGCGTCGTTTCCGACCTCGGTGAGGCGGAGGTTGTCGTGCGCCTCTCGGAAGACGGTGGAGCGGCCGCTGAAGCCGGTGCCAGTGAAGAGCTCCGCCGTGCACCCATCGGGGACGTCGATGGAGCTCGCCTGGCGGGCGCCGATCCGGCTGCGGGAGAGGTCGGAGACATCGGAGGAGAACGTCTCCGAATCGCCTCGGAAGCCGGAGTCGCGGAAGAGCGTCACGCCCCGGCCGGCGCCGCCGCGTCCCCAGCCACGCCCGGCCGACCCATGAGCGTCGCGGCAGTCGACGCGGAGAGAGGCCGCGGCGTCGTTGCCGATCTCGGCGAGGCGGAGGTTGTCGTGCGCCTCCCGGAAGACCGCCGAGCGGCCGCTGAAGCCGGTCCCGGTGAAAAGCTCGGCCGTGCACCCCTCGGGGACGTCGATGGAGCTCGCCTGGCGGGCGCCGACTCGGGTGCGGGAGAGGTCGGGGACGTTGGAGGAGAACGTCTCGGAGGCGCCCTTGAAACCGGAGTCGCGGAAGAGCGTCACGCCGCGTGCGCCCGCGCTCCAGCCGCTCTCGATCGTGGAGCCGCCCGTCCCGCGGCAGTCGACGCGGAGCGAGGAGACGGCGTCGTTTCCGACGTCGGCGAGGCGGAGGTCGTCGTGGGCCTGCCGGAGCTCCGTGGAGCGGCCCGAGTAGCCCGTCCCGGTGAAGAGGACCGCTACGCACCCTTCGGGGACGTCGACGGAGCTCGCCTGCCGAGCGCCGATGCGGGTCCGGGAGAGGTCGGGGACGTCGGAGGAGAACGTCTCCGAGTCGCCCTTGAAGCCGGAGTCGCGGAAGAGAGTGACGCCGCGCGTCCCGGCGCCCCAGGGCGCAGAGCCCGTGCTGCCGAGCGACCCGGTGCAGGCGACGCGCGCCGAGGAGACCCCCCGGGAGCCGAGCCGGGTGGCGGACAGGTCGTCGAGGCGGCCCGTCACCTCGACGCTCGCGCCCCGGTAGCCGGAGAGCTCGAAGAGCGTGGCGCGGCAGCCGGGGGCGACGGCCACGGACCGCGCGCGGCGGCCTGCGAACGACGTCTCGTCGAGGTCGAAGACGTCGCGGGAGAGGTCGATCCGGCTGCCGGACAGGCGCGTCCCCTCGTAGAGGGCGACGCCGGCGCCCTGCGCGGCGGCGTCCGCGGCGGGAACGAGGGCCGGGAAGAGGAAGAGCAGGAGAAGGCTCCGTCGTGACATCGGGGCGTCCTTTCTCTCGTCGATGGGCCGAGGGTAGCCCCCGGCGCTCGGTCCTTACAAGGCGCGTGCCGCGGCCGGCGTCCGCGCCCGAGGGCGCTTCAGGCCGGACGGAGCGCGCGGAGGACGGTCCGGAAGCGGCAGAGCGCCGCGCCGGGGAGGAGCCGGTCGATGGCCCCGAGGAGCGGGTAGGGGCTCGCGGAGAAGAAGAGGTCGTCGACGGAGAGGCCCGCCGCCGCCACGAGGCGGACGACCTCGGCCGAGGGGCGGACCGCGATGTGGTCCTCCTGCTGGAGGCCGGGGACCCCCGCCTTGATCCGCTCCGCCCAGTGGTCGCGGTTCGGCGTGTAGATCGCGAGCGCGCCGCCCGGCACGAGGAGACGGCGGGCCTCGGCGAGGCACGGGACGAGGACTTCGTCCGTGACGTGCTCGACGAAGTCGGCGAGGAGGACGGCGTCGAAGGAGGCGGCGGCGAGGTCCGGGAGGCGGCGGGCGTCGGCCACCTCGAAGGTCACGTTCTCGAGCCCCCGGGCGACGGCGGCCGCACGCGCCGCCTCGACCGCGGCCGGGGCCGCGTCGATCCCGACGACCCGGGCGACGAGCGGCGCGAAGAAGAACGCGGTGTCGCCCCGCGCGGAGCCGACCTCCAGGAGCCGCATCGCGGCGTGCGGCCTCACGGCCCGCAGGAGCGCCGTGTCCCGCTCGCGGTACTTCCGCGCGTTGCGGAAGAACCAGTGCGGGCGGTACATCGCGGCGTAGTACGCGTCGTCGTAGACGGCGGCGTTCGGGGCGAAGTCGGGCGGCTCGGGCATCGCGTCGATCCTACGGCGCGACCGCGCGGATCAGGATCCGGTAGCGGAACGTGGGCCCGAGGAGAGGGAGAGGGGCGAGAGCGCGTTCGACCCACCGGACGAGCGGGAAGGGGGAGACGCTCCACGTCTCGAGGTCGACCGAGAAGCCGGCCGCGGCGAGGAAGCGCCGGTACTCCACGACACGCCGGACCGCGATGTGCTGCGGGAACTGCTTCAGAACGAAGTCGTGCGCCTTCATCCGCTCCACGTAGTGAGCGCGGTCGGGGGTGTAGATCCCGAGGCGACCGCCGGACTTCAGGACGCGGCGGCACTCGTGGAGCATCGCCTCGAGCGTCGGGTCGTCGACGTGCTCGACGAGGTCGATCGCGGCCACGGCGTCGACGCTGCCGTCGGGGAGGGGGGCGAGGTCGGCGACGTCTGCCTCGAGCCACCGCACGTTGCCGATCCCGAGGCGCGCGCGGGCCTCCTCGGCCAGGGCGATCGCTTCGGGCGCGGCGTCGACGCCGATCACCTCCCGGGCGTGGCGGGCGAGGAGGAACGAAACGTCGCCGCGCGCCGAGCCGAGCTCGAGGACGACGTCCGAGGGGCGCGGCGCGACGACGCGGAGGACGTCGCGGTCCCTCTCGGCGTACTTTCGGGGCGGGTTCTTGAACCAGTGGTGCGGGTGGAGGCCGCGCCAGTAGGCCTCGTCGTAGAGCTCCCTCTCGAACGTCACGCGCCGGAGTGTAGCGGCGGGGCCGGAAACGAGCCGGCGAGTCGTTCCCTACAATGAAGCCCGCATGACGGGCCCCCGTGTGACGGTGATCGGAGGCGGCTTCGCCGGCGTCGAGTGCGCGCACCAGCTCGCGCGGCGCGGCCACGCCGTGAGGCTCCTCGAGATGCGCCCCGCCCGGACGACCGACGCCCACGAGACCGACCGCCTCGCCGAGATGGTCTGCTCGAACTCCTTCCGGTCGGATAACCCGGGGAACGCCGTCGGCCTCCTGAAACGCGAGATGGAGCTCGTCGGGTCGCTCGTGATGGAGGAGGCTCGGCGTGCGGCCGTGCCGGCCGGCGACGCGCTCGCGGTCGACCGGGAGCTCTTCGCCCGGGCCGTCACCGCGCGGGTCGAGGCCGAACCGGCGATCGAGCTCGTCCGCGAGGAGGCGCCGGCCCTTCCCGACCCGGGCGACGGGTTCGTCGTCGTGGCGACGGGCCCGCTCACGTCGGCGCCGCTGGCGGAGTCGCTCCTCTCCCGCCTCGGCGGAGACCGGCTCTACTTCTACGACGCCGTCGCCCCGATCGTCGAAGGCTCGTCGCTCGACCTCTCCGTCCTCTACGCCGCGAGCCGCTGGGGGAAGGGTGGAGGGGCCGACTATCTGAACGTCCCTCTGACGCGCGAGGAGTACGAGGCGTTCGTCGCCGCGCTCCTCGCCGGCGAGACCGTTCCGTACCACGACTTCGAGAAGGCCGTCCACTTCGAGGGGTGCCTTCCGATCGAGGAGATGGCCGCGCGCGGCCCGGAGACGCTCCGGCACGGCCCGATGAAGCCGTTCGGCCTGCGCGACCCGCGCACCGGCCGCGAGCCGTACGCGGCGGTCCAGCTCCGCCAGGACAACCTCGCGAGGAGCCACTGGAACCTCGTCGGCTTCCAGACGAAGCTGAAGGTCGGCGAGCAGCGGCGCGTCCTCCGGACCCTCCCCGGCTTCGCGAACGCCGAGTTCGTCCGCTTCGGGATGCTCCATCGCAACACGTTCCTGAACGGTCCGGCGCACCTCGACCGCTTCCTCCGCTTCAAGGAGGACCCGCGCATCCTCTTCGCCGGGCAGGTGACGGGTGTCGAGGGGTACCTCGAGTCGGCGGCGACCGGCCTGATGGTTGGGGCGACGCTCGCGCAGCTCCTCGAGGGGCGCGAGCCGCTCCCGCTCCCCTTCTCGACGGCGCTCGGCGCGCTCTCGCGGCACGTCTCGGAGAGCGACCCCGTGCACTACGGCCCGATGAACGTCACGTTCGGCCTCATCGACGACTCCGCGCTCCCGCCGATCCGCGACCGCGCGAAGCGGCGCGAGGAAATCGCCCGCCGGGCCCTCGCGGAGGTCGCCGCCTGGCGCGAGGCGGCGCTCGGGCCCGCGCCGGAGGCGTCGGGGGCGGCGTGAGCCTCGCCGAGGCCCTCGGCGCGTGGGACCGCCACCTCGCCGACGAGCGAGCCGTCTCGCCCCACACACGAAAGGCCTACGTGGACGACGTGGGGCGCTTCCTCGAGTTCCTCTCCGCGTTTTCCGGCGAGGAGCCCGGCTCGATCGAGCCGGGAGAGGTGGACGCGCTCGCCGTCCGCTCCTGGCTCGCCTCGCTCCGCTCCGGGGGCCAGGCGCGGACTTCGATCGTGAGACGCCTCTCGGCGCTCCGGACCTTCTTCACGTTCCTCCAGCGGGAAGGGCTCGCCGAGGGGAACCCGGCGCGCGGCGTCGCGACCCCGAGGACCGACAAGAACCTCCCGGTCGCCCTCTCCGTCGCGGAAGCGGCGGCCGTCGTCGAGGCGCCGACCTCCGACACGGGGCTCGGCTTGCGGGACCGGGCCCTCCTCGAGCTCCTCTACGCGACGGGGCTGCGCGTCTCGGAGCTCGTCGGCCTCTCGCTCCCCGACGTCGACCTCCCCGGCCGCCAGGTCCGGACGCTCGGGAAGGGGCGAAAGGAGCGGATCGTCCCGTTCGGCGAGAAGGCGGCCGAGGCGCTCGCCGCCTGGCTCCCGGCGCGCCTCGCGCTCCTCCGCGGCCGGCGCGTGAGGGGCGAGCCGCTCTTCCTGAACGCCCGCGGGGGCCGGCTCACCGACCGGAGCGTGAGGCGCGTCCTCGACCAGGCGCTCTCTGCCGCCGAGGTCGCCCGCCACGCCTCGCCCCACGCCCTCCGGCACTCCTTCGCGACCCACCTCCTCTCGGCCGGCGCCGACCTGCGGACGATCCAGGAGCTCCTCGGCCACGCCTCCCTCGCGACGACGCAGAAGTACACCCACCTCGACGTCGAGCGGCTCCTGGAGGTCTACCGGAAGTCCCACCCGAAGGCCGAGTAAGAGGAGAAGCCCGCGCGGAGGGGTTCGGGGACCGCGAAGCGAAGACGAAGTCAACCCGGCGTCCGGGTTGGCTCCGCCTTCACCTCGCGGCGAGGCCGCTCGGCGGTCCTCCGAGAACATGACAGCCGACCGATGGCCCCCGGGCGCTTTCCGCGATCACGAGTCGCAGGCGGGTGTACAACGAGGAAGGGCCGGGAGTGAGCCGCGCGTAGACTCCCCGCCGTGAGCGAAACGCCCGCCTTCCGCCACACGACCGTCCTCGCCGTCCGCAAGGGGGGCGCCGTCGCCCTCGGGAGCGACGGGCAGGTGACGCTCGGGACGACGGTCCTGAAGCACGGCGCCTCCAAGATCCGCCGCCTCGCCGCCGGCTCCGTCCTCGCCGGGTTCGCCGGGTCGACGGCCGACGCGTTCGCCCTCTTCACCCGCTTCGAGCGGAAGCTCGAGGAGTTCGGCGGCCAGCTCGAGCGGGCCGCGATCGAGCTCGCGACCGACTGGCGGACCGAGAAGACCCTCCGGGCCCTCGAGGCGCTCCTCGTCGTCGCCGACCGGGAGAAGACGCTCCTCCTCTCCGGGACGGGCGACGTCATCTCGCCCGACGAGGGGATCCTCGCCGTCGGCTCGGGGGGTCCCTACGCGACCGCTGCCGCGCGCGCCCTCCTCCGGCACACCGAGATGACGGCCGAGGAGATCGTCCGCGCCTCTCTGAAGATCGCCTCCGAGATCGACATCTACACGAACGACTCCGTCTCCGTGGAGACGCTCCCGTGACGCGCCCCGCATCGCCGCGGGACCTCCACCTGCGCGACCTCTCCCCGCGGAAGATCGTCGCCGAGCTGGACCGGCACGTCGTCGGCCAGGGGAAGGCGAAGAAGGCCGTGGCCGTCGCGCTGCGCGACCGCTGGCGGCGCCAGCAGCTCGCCCCCGAGGTCGCCCGCGAGATCACGCCGAAGAACATCCTGATGGTCGGCCCGACGGGG
>CAZWRQ010000276.1:0-6455 GCA_964636395.1 uncultured Holophagales bacterium | reverse complement strand
CGCCGGCTCGGCCGCTCTCTTCGTCGTCGCCGCCGCGCAGCTCAATCGCCTCTGCCTCTACCTTTCGCCCGTCGCCCTCGCGGTCGTCCTCGGCTATTCGTACGCGAAACGTTTCACCGCCGCGGCGCACTTGGTCCTCGGCCTCTCGCTCGCGATCGCCCCGGTCGGGGCGTGGGTCGCGGTCACCGGGGCCTTCGCCCTGCCGCCCGTCCTCCTCGGCCTCGCGGTCGTCTTCTGGGTCGCCGGCTTCGACGTGATCTACAGCCTCCAGGACGAGGACTTCGACCGGCGGGAGGGGCTCCGCTCCATTCCGGCCCGGTTCGGCGCGCCGCGGGCGCTCCAGATCGCCCGCCTCTTCCACGGGGCGACGCTCTCCCTCTTCTACGCCGTCTTCCTCGCCGTCGGCGGCGGTTGGCTCTTCGGCGGAGCGGTCGTCGTGGCGGGCTCCTTTCTCGTGCGGCAGCACCGCCTCATCTCCCCGGGGGACCTCTCCCGGGTCGACGCCGCCTTCTTCACGGCGAACGGCTGGCTCTCGGTCGCCTTCTTCGTTCTCGGCGCGGCCGACGTCCTCCTGCGGTAACCTCTCGGCTCCGTGGGCGCCCCGAACGCCGAGAAGTTCCCGCTGCGGCACATCGCGATCGAAGGACCGATCGGCGTCGGGAAGACCTCGCTCGCCGGGCTCCTCGCGAAGCGCTTCTCCGGGACGCAGTTCCTGGAGGACGTGAAGAACCCCTTCCTCCCCGACTTCTACGAGGGGAAGAAGGGCGCCGCGTTCCAGGCGCAGATCTACTTCCTGCTCTCGCGCTACGGCCAGCAGCAGGCGATCGCGCAGATGGACCTCTTCAAGGAGCTCGTCGTCGCGGACTACACGTTCGCGAAGGACAAGATCTTCGCGAACCTCACGCTCACGGACGAGGAGATGCGCCTCTACGAGAAGGTCTGGCAGCCGCTCTCCGAGTCCCTCCCGAAGCCGGACCTCGTCATCCACCTGACCGCGACGGTAGAGACCTGCCTTTCGCGCATCAAGCTCCGGGGCCGCTCGTTCGAGAAGTCGATCACGGCCGACTACCTGAAGCAGCTCACCGAGGCCTACAACTACTTCTTCCACCACTATCGCGAGACGCCGCTTCTCGTGGTCGACACGAACCAGATAGACTTCGTGAAGCGGAAGGACGACCTGGAGGACCTGATCCGCCAGATTACCCGTCCGTTCCGCGGGACCCAGTTCTACGTGCCGCGCGGATCCCGGTAGGGACCGCGACGGCGGACACGGAAGGCGCGAGAGGAGCCGGACCCGGCAGAGCGGACGATCCCGAAAGGGACGGCCGACCCCCGCCGAGAGAAAGGCTCTCCCGTTACGCCGCGCGCGCGGGCTCCTGCTCCGCTCGTCGCCTCCCGTGCCGGAGGCAGCCATGACCGAAAAGATCATCGGATCGGCGACGGGAGCCTCGAGCCCCGGAACGCCCGCCCCCCTCCGCCTCACCGCCCCGGCGATCCGGACCCTGAAGGGACGCCGGAAGATCGCCGCCCTCACCGCTTACGACGCACCGACGGCCGCGCTCCTCGACGCCGCCGGCGTCGACCTCCTCCTCGTGGGCGACTCGATCGAGATGGTCGTCTACGGCGCGGCCGACACGCTCGGCGCCTCGCTCGACCGAATGGTCGCGCACGCGAAGGCCGTCTCCGCATCGGCCAGGCGAGCCCTCGTCGTCGGCGACCTGCCGTACCTCACCTACCACACGACCCCGGAAGAGGCCGTGCGCAACGCCGCCCGCTTCGTCGTCGAGGGGGGCTGCCGCGCCGTGAAGCTCGAGGGGGGCTCGCCGCGCCTCCCGATGATCCGGGCCATCCTCGCGGCCGAGATCCCGGTCATGGGGCACCTCGGCCTGACGCCGCAGTCGGTCAACTCCCTCGGGGGCTTCAAGGTCCAGGGGCGCCGTGCCACGGAGGCCCGCCGCCTCCTCGACGAGGCGAAGAAGCTCGCCGACGCCGGCGTCTTCGCCCTCGTGCTCGAGTGCGTTCCCGCCGAGCTCGCCGCGCGGATCACCGAGGCGATCCCGGTCCCGACGATCGGCATCGGCGCCGGCGCGGGCTGCGACGGGCAGGTCCTCGTCCTCCACGACCTCGTCGGCCTCGCGGCGCCCGGCGCGCGCGTCCCCCGCTTCGTCCGCCGCTACGCCGACGTCGGCGCCGTCATCCGGGAGGCCGCCACCGCGTACGTCGCCGACGTGCGGAGCGGCGACTTCCCCTCCGAGGCCGAGTCGTTCGCCGCCGACCCGGCCGACGCCGCGCCGGTGCCGCTCTACGCCGCGGGAGAGGGGCGGCGATGAAGACCGTCTCGACCGTCGCCGACCTCCGCTCCGCGATCGCCTCGTACCGCGAGAAGGGGCAGCGCGTCGCCTTCGTCCCGACGATGGGTGCCCTCCACGCGGGGCACCTCGCCCTCGTCGAGCAGGCACGCCGCGTCGCCGGGAAGGTCGTCGTCTCCATCTTCGTCAACCCGAAACAGTTCGGGCCCGGAGAGGACTTCGAGCGCTACCCGCGGAACCTCGAGGCCGACGCCGAGAAGCTCCGCGAGGCCGGCGCCGACCTCCTCTTCGCTCCGGCGGTCGACGTGATGTACCCGCCCGGCTTCTCGACGACGGTCCACGTCGCGGGCGTCTCCGAGGGGATGGAGGGGGCGCGCCGCCCCGGGCACTTCGACGGCGTCGCCACGGTCGTCGCCCGCCTCCTCGGCCTCGTCCTCCCCGACGTGGCCGTCTTCGGCCAGAAAGACGCGCAGCAGTGCGCCGTCGTGATGCGCCTCGTCGCCGACCTCGGCCTCCCGGTGGAGGTCCTCGTCGCGCCGACCGTCCGCGAGAGCGACGGTCTCGCGATGTCCTCCCGCAACGCCTACCTCTCCGCGGACGAGCGGAAGGCCGCTCCGGCCCTCTTCCGCGCCCTCCTCGCGACGCAGCTCGTCCACGAGCTCGGCGAGCGGAAGGCGGAGAAGCTCCTCGCGGCCTTCCGGACGGCGATCTCCGCCGAGCCGCGCCTCGAGCTCGACTCCGTCGACCTCGTCGATGCCGCCACGATGCGCCCCGTCGCAAAGGTCGACCGCCCCGTCCTCCTCGCCGCGGCCGTCCGCGTCGGCTGCACGCGCCTCATCGACAACGTCGTCTTCGGAGGGTGACCGTGAAGCTCACGATGCTCAAGGCCAAGATCCACCGGGCCACCGTCACCCGGGCCCACCTCGACTACGAGGGCTCCGTCACGATCGACCGCACCCTCCTCGAGGCGGCCGGCATCCTCCCGTACGAACGGGTGGAGATCTACAACGTCACCCGCGGCTCCCGACTCGCCACCTACGCCATCGAGGGGGAGGCCGGCTCCGGGGCAATCGAGATCAACGGGGCGGCGGCCCACCTCGCCGGTCCGGGAGATCTCGTCATCCTGGCCGCCTACTGCGAGATGGCCCCCGAGGAGGCCCCTCACCACCGCCCGCGGCTCGTCTTCGTCGGCCATGGAAACCGGATCTCAGAAACGAAGAGCGCCGAGACCCCCCACACCCTCCCGGCTGCCGTCCGGTGAGGCGGGATGTCACTTTCCGCTTGAATTCCCTTGCGGCACACGTCTAAAGTCCGCGAAAGCCCGTGGTCTTCCTTGGTCCCACCCCAGGAATCCTCGATCGGCTCCAGGACTTATCGCGTTTGAGGAGGGTTCAGTCCATTCCCAGTCACAGGGGTCCCGCAGGGGACACGACCCCGCCGAAGCCTCCCGAAGTCCCGGAGCCGGTAAACAGTTCCCCACGTTCCTCGAGTGCGGGCTCTGATGGTGTGCGCCATGCAGGCCCGTCCCACGTTCGCTCGATCTCCTGAGACCAGGAGACCACGGAGTTAGAAAAGGTATGTACACCGACAAGTCCATCGCCTGCATCGATTGCGGCGCCCCCTTCACCTTCACGGCCAACGAGCAGGAGTTCTACGCGCAGAAGGGCTTCTCGAACGAGCCCAAGCGCTGCAAGATCTGCCGCGACAAGCGGAAGAACTCCGGCATGGGCGACGGCGGCTCCCGCCAGCTGTACAGCGTCACCTGCGACGCGTGCGGCAAGCCGACCCAGGTTCCGTTCAACCCGACGAACGGCAAGCCGGTCTACTGCCGCGATTGCTACCGCGATCGCCGCACCGGCATGGGTCGCTGATCGCCGGGCGATAGACAGATCCACGGGCTTACGCAGGGGCGGGCTTCGGCCCGCCCTTGTTGTTTGTGGCTGGGCCGTGATGGAGTGCCCGGCCGCCACGTGTCCCCGGCGGACCGGGTTCCGGATCGGCGGCCGCGACGCACCGACCCGATGGCCCGGCCGGCGCGGCCGAGCCCCTCGACGCGGGCCGCCCCCCGGGCGGACACTCGCGCCGGGAGGCGCCCCGATGAGCGAGACGACGACGGCCGGCCTCGGCACCCTCTGCGTCCACGCGGGGCAGGAGCCGGACCCGCGCACCGGCGCGGTGACCGTCCCCATCTACCCGACCTCCACCTACGCGCAGGACGCGCTCGGCGCCCCGCGAGACGGCTTCGAGTACGCGCGGTCGAAGAACCCGACGCGCGCGGCCCTCGAAACGCTCCTCGCCGCGCTCGAGGGGGGCGCCGCCGCCCACGCCTTCGCTTCCGGCCAGGCGGCCCTCGCCTCCTTCGCCGCCGCCCACCTCGCCGCGAGCGACCACGTCGTCGTCTCGCGCGCGAGCTACGGCGGCACGTTCCGCTTCTTCACGAAGGTCCTCTCGAGCTTCGGCGTCTCGTTTTCGTGGGTCGACACGACCGACCTCGACGCGACCCGTGCCGCGATCACCCCCGCCACCCGCCTCCTCTTCGTCGAGACCCCCGCGAACCCGACGATGGAGCTCTCCGACCTCGCCGCCCTCGCGGCGATCGCGCGCGAAGCCACCGCGCAGCACGGCGCGAAGGTCCGGCTCGCCGTCGACAACACCTTCGCCACCCCCTTCTTCCAGCGCCCGCTCGCCCTCGGCGCCGACGCCGTTCTCCATTCCACGACGAAATACCTGAACGGCCACTCCGACTCCCTCGGCGGCGCCGTCGTCTCCGCGACCGCCGAGGACGGGACCCGAATCGCCTTCGTCCAGAACGCGGCCGGCGCGATCCTCTCCCCCTTCGACGCCTTCCTCGTCACCCGCGGCGTGAAGACCCTCGCCCTCCGCATGCGGGCCCACGACGCGAACGGCCGGGCCGTCGCCGCGTTCCTCGCCGCGCACCCGAAGGTCGTCCGCGTCCTCTACCCGGGCCTCCCGTCGCACCCGCAGCACGCCCTCGCGCAGCGCCAGATGTCGGGCTACGGCGGCATGCTCGCCCTCGACCTCGACAGCTACGACGCCGCGAAGCGCTTCCTCGACTCCCTCCGCCTCTTCACCCTCGCCGAGTCGCTCGGCGGAGTCGAGTCCCTCGCCGGCCACCCCGCCTCGATGTCCCACGGCAGCCTCCCCCCCGACGAGCGCGCCGCGCGCGACATCACGGACGGCCTCGTGCGGCTCTCGTGCGGGATCGAGGAGACGGGGGACCTCCTCGCGGACGTCGCGGAGGGACTGGGGGCGGTGTGAAGATGCGACGGAGAGGACGAGAGTGATGGAGATCGGGTCGGCGCGCAGGATTCTGGAGAGTGTCGAGCGAAGCGCGGTTCCGGAGGCTCTCCGGCGCCAGTGGCTGGAAGCGGCGATTTGCTACGCCGAGATTCGCGTGGTCTGGTGGATGGCCGCGCCGGACGAACGGCGAAACATGGACGCCTCGCGCACCGCGGCCCACGACGCTTTCATCGACTCGTGCAACATCCTGAGCCGCGCGATGGCGGCGGCGGGCGAGCCGAACGGCTGGCGCGCCGAGATCGGCGTCGAGCGGGGCGAGATCGGCGATTTCGCCTGCGTCCTCCACGGCGTCCTCGGGTTGAAGGCGAGATGACGGAAAGGCCGGCGCCCCGGCGCAGGCGGCTGCGAGAGACCCTTCCAGCTGCGGCGGAGCGTTCGCGATGACCGTCGCGTCCCACCCCCGATTCCGCGCCAGCTACGAGCGAGCTGCCGGCGAGCCGACGAACCCGGTCGCCTGACCCGTCGATTCGCTCCGGGAACCTGGCGGCTAGTCCTCCCGCCCGCTACGCTACGTCCCGCCGGAGTTCACGGGATTGTCCGGAGCCCACGTGACCGTCGTCGTCTTCAGGACAAGGCGGGTGTCCAGAGACCACGAGCGCGGACGCTTCAGGTAGCCGCCGTCTCGCCGAAGGCCCTGTAGTTACGCAGGATCTCCTCCTCGACCTCCTCCCTGCGCCGGCCGTAGGTCTCGCGGGAGATACGGCGAATCGTCCGCGCCGTCTCGGGGTCGCCGTAGTCGGGAGGGGGAATCCGCAAGCTGAAGGGAACGCCGCCCAGACTCTCGGACGAGCGCACGATGGCCTGGAAGTTCGCGAGCGAGGAGAG
>CAZWRQ010000275.1:0-6529 GCA_964636395.1 uncultured Holophagales bacterium | reverse complement strand
CCCCCAGGCCGTTCGAGACACCCCCGCTCGGAGACCTCGTGAAGCTGCGTACCTCCGGCGAGGAGGCCCGCGCGCACATCGAGGGGGCGAGGAAGGGGACCGCGGCGCCGCCGCGTGCCGCGCACGACGTCCCTCCGGTGGAGGTCGCCGAGCCGACCGACCTTCTCGGCCGCGGCGAGCGCTACTGGCGGCGGCGGGCGGAGGAGCGGCGGGATGCGCTCGAGGCGGCGGCGGCCGACCGGCAGGTCGCGGAGCGCGTCCTCGCGGAGGCGGAGCGGGCCTGGCTCGGAGTGAGCGAGGCCGAGACCGCGACGTTCGTCCTTCAGCTCCTTTCGGCCCGCGAGAGGGCGGGGCGCGCCCGGCTGGCGCACTTGCGGGAGGAGAGGCGCTGGGAAGAGCTCGGGGAGGAAGCCCGCAAGGCCGGCGCCTTCCCCGGCTGGCTGCGCTGACGAGCGCCCTCCCGACCCCACGCTGCCGCGGGCGGTTTCGAGCTCAGCCTCTCCTTCTCAAGAGATCCAGGAACTCTTCGCGCACCGTCTTCTGCTTGAAGACTCCGCGGATGGACGAGGTGACGGTGACCGAGCCCGGCTTCTTCACGCCGCGCATCTCGACGCAGAGGTGGCGGGCCTCGATGACGACCATGACGCCGAGCGGCTTGAGCTCCTCCCAGAGGACGCCCGCGACCTGCTCGGTCAGCCTTTCCTGGAGCTGGGGCCTGCGGGCGAAGAACTCCAGGATCCGCGGGAGCTTCGAGAGGCCGACGATCCGCTCCTGCGGGATGTAGGCGATGTGCCCGTGTCCGTAGAACGGGACGAAGTGGTGGGCGCACATCGAGTAGAAGGGGATCTCCTTCTCGATGACCATCGCCTGGTAGCCTTCCTCGTTCGGGAAGGTCGTCAGGTTCGGGAAGTTCCCCTCCTCGAGGCCCGAGAAGATCTCGAGGTACATCTTCGCGACGCGCCGGTCGGTGTCCCGGAGGTTGTGGTCCTCTTCGGGAGAGAGGCCGAGGATGCGGATGATCTCCCTCACGTGGCCGGCGATCTGGTCGATGCGCGGATCGGTCGGCACGGGAGCGTCGTGGAGCTCGAGATGGGAGCCCTTCGGGGATTCCGGAATCTCAGCCATCGGGAGATCATACGGTCCGCCGGAGGGAAAGATGGCCAAGCCGATCCGGGAGCCTCGCGCCACGAAGATCGTCGCCACGATCGGCCCGCGCGCGGAGACGGGGGGCGAGCTCGTTCGCCTCCTCTCCGCCGGGGTCGACGTCGTCCGGCTGAACGGCGCGCACTGTCGCCCGGGCGACATCGCGCGGCGCGTCGCCCTCGTCCGGAATGCGGAGAAGGCCCTCGGGCGGCCGGTCGGCGTCCTTCTCGACCTCGGCGGGCCGAAGATCCGCGTCGGTCCGATCGTCGGCGACACGACCGTCTGGGAGGCGGGAGATCTCGTCGAGATCGTCCCGGGACGCGTCCCCGGTTCCGGCCGGACGATCTCCGTGACCTACCCGGCCCTCCTCTCCGAGGTCGCACCGGGGGCGGAGATCCGGATCGCCGACGGCCTGATCCGCCTGAAGGTGGAGAAGCGGGAGCGGGGGTCGCTGCGGGCGCGAGTCCTCGCGGGCGGGACGGTCCGGAAGGGAGCCGGCGTGAACCTGCCGAGCTCGGCGCTCTCGGCGCCGGCGGTCACGCCGAAGGACCGACGCGACCTGCGCGAGGGGCTCGAGGCCGGGATCCAGTTCGTGGGACTTTCGTTCGTGAGGAGCGTGGAGCACGTGAAGGCGCTCCGGCGCCTGCTCGCCGCGGCCCCCGTCGAACGCCGGCCCTGGATCGTCTCGAAGATCGAGCGCGTCGAGGCCGTCCGGGCTCTCCGCGAGATCGCGGCGGCGTCGGACGTCCTGATGGTCGCGCGCGGCGACCTCGGCGTGGAGATCGGCCTCGCGGCGGTCCCGGGCGTGCAGCGGGCGATCCTCGCGGTCGGGCGCGAGAAGGCGGTCCCGGTCATCGTCGCGACGCAGATGCTCGAGTCGATGGTCGAGAACCCGGTCCCGACGCGGGCGGAGGTCTCCGACGTTGCGGGCGCGGTCCACGACGGCGCGGACGCGGTGATGCTCTCGGGCGAGACCGCGGTCGGGGCCCATCCGATCGAGGCGGTCGCGACGATGGACGAGATCGCCCGCGTCGCGGAGGCCCAGCGCCCCGTCGCAGTCGAGGCGCCGGAAAGGAGCGAGACGGGCGCGGACCACACGCCCGTCGTCTGCGACATGGCGGTCGTCGCGGCACGGCGCGCGGGGGCCCGCGCGATGGTCGTCTACACGGCGTCGGGGCGGACGGCGCGGCTCCTCTCGAAGGAGGGGACCCGCCTGCCGATCGTCGCGATCACGAGCTCCGAGGAGGTGCGCCGGAGGCTCACGATCCTCCGGAACGTCGTCTCCTACCGGATCCCGGCCTCCTCCTCCGTGGAGGAGATGATCGCGAGCGGGGACGCCGTCCTCCGGGCGCACGGCCTCGCCGGAGCGACCGTCGTCGAGGTCTCCGGCGGCGCGGCGCTGGAAGGGGCGACGAACACCGTCCGGATCCGGACGCTGCGGCCCGCGGTGCGATGAGCGCGCCGGCCGGCGACAGGACCGGGGCGGCGAGCGCCGCCTTCGGCGGGGCCGACCTCCACTTCCACTCGACGGCTTCCGACGGCGTCGAGGACCCCGAGACGCTCGCGGCGCTCGCCGCGGCCGCCGGCCTCTCGGCCGCGGTCCTGACCGACCACGACGCCGTCCACGGCGTGGCGGCGTTCGTCGCCGCGGCCCGCGGGACCGGGCTCGTCGCGGCCGGGGGAGCGGAGCTCTCGGTCGACGAGGCGGGACAGGACGTCCACCTCCTCGGCCTCTTCGTCGACCCGGACGAGCCGCGCCTCGTCTCGCGACTCGCCGAGCTTCGGGAGGTGAGGGAGAGGCGGGCGGAGCGGATGGTCGAAAGGCTCGCGGAGCTCGGGATCGTCCTCGACCTGGAGCGGCTCCGGGCAGAGGTCGGCGCCGGCGCGTTCGGCCGGCCGCACGTGGCGCGCGCTCTCGTCGCGGCGGGCGCGGTCGCCAGCGTCGAGGAGGCGTTCGAGAGGTATCTGGGGGACGGCGCGCCGGCGTTCGTCCCGAAAGCGAAGTGGAGCCTCGGGGAGGCGATCGCGTCGGTCCGCGCGGCGGGCGGCCTCGCCGTCCTCGCCCACCCGGTCTGGTACGCGGACGTTCCCGGCCTGCTCCGGAAGGGTCGCGAGCTCGGTCTCGACGGCGTGGAGGTCTTCCACCCCGACAACGAGGGGTGCGAGGAGGAGCTGCTCTCCGAGGCGGACGCGCTCGGGCTCCTCGTCTCGGGCGGATCGGATTTCCACTCTCCCGCCTACGGCTGCCCGGTGGGCGGTCGTCGCGTCGGAAGGCCGCACTGGGAGCGGCTCGCGGAGGCGGCGGTCGCGCGGAGGCGGGACGCCGGGCGGCCCGCGCTCGACCTCGCCCCGCGCTGAGGCGGTCCCCGTCCGGATGGTGTAGAACAGGCGATCCATGGCGGCCGTCCTCCCCGTCGAGACCGACTCCCTCCCGTCGCGCCCGGAAGCGGAGCGGAGCCTGCTCGGCTCCCTCCTGATCGACGGCGGCCTGCTCACGCGGGTCATGGAGCACGTGATCCCGGAGGACTTCGCCTCGGAGCCGCACCGCCTCGTCTACGAGGCGTGCCTCGCGCTCTCGGACCGGAAGGAGGCGGTCGACCTCGTCACCGTCCAGGCCGAGCTCGAGAGGCACGGCCGGCTGGAGCGCTGCGGCGGAGACGCCTACCTCGCGGGCCTCCTCGACAACGTCCCCGACGTCGAGAGCGTGGAGAGCTACGCGCGGCTGGTGAGGGAGGCGTCGCTCCGCCGGCAGCTCATCCTCCAGTCGCGCCGCGCGGCGCGGGCCGCCGTCGAAGCCCCCGACGCGCAGGCCGTCCTCGAGGTCGCGCAGCAGGAGCTCGTCGACATCGCGAAGGGGAGCCTCCGCGGCGGCTTCGTGAGGCTGTCGGACATCGCGGAGAAGAACGAGGAGGAGATCCAGAAGATCCAGGCGCGCGGCTCGATGCTGACCGGCCTTCCGACCGGCTTCGCGAAGCTGAACGCGCTGACCCAGGGGATGCAGCGGACCGACCTGATCGTCCTGGCGGCCCGGCCGGGCATGGGGAAGACGGCCTTCGCGCTGAACATCGCGTCGTACCTGACGATCCACTCCGGCTACTGCGTCGCCTTCTTCTCGCTCGAGATGAGCGCCCCGCAGCTGGGCTTCCGGATCCAGTGCGCCGAGGCGCGCGTGAACCTCCAGCGCCTCCGCGAGGGGCGGCTCTCGAAGGAGGAGAAGAAGTACCTCTTCTACACGACGCAGCAGATGCGCGACGCCCGCTTCTTCATCGACGACCAGCCGTCGATCTCGCTCCTCGAGATGCGCGCTCGCGCTCTGCAGCTCAAGCAGGCGCAGAAGGGCCTCGACGCGATCTTCGTCGATTACCTCCAGATCATGGGCTCGCGCCAGAAGTACGAGAACCGGACGCAGGAGGTCGGCGCCTACTCGCGGGGCCTGAAGGCGCTCGCGAAGGAGCTGGACGTCCCCGTCATCGCGCTGTCTCAGCTCTCGCGTCGGACGGAGCAACGCGGCGCGGAGAAGGAGCCCCAGCTCTCGGACCTACGCGAGTCGGGCGCCATCGAGCAGGACGCCGACCTCGTCATCTTCCTCTCGCGCCCCGAGTACTACGACAAGGACACTCCCGACAAGAACGTCTGCGAGGTGATCGTGGCCAAGCAGAGGAACGGCCCGACGGGCCGGTTCTCGCTCGGCTGGTCCGGCGAGACGACGCGCTTCTCCGACCTCGCCCAGGTGCCGGAAGGCGCCGGACCGTAGGCGCGGGCCGCGCCCGCGTATCATCGGAGGAGGAGTGATCCCGTGAATCCGTCGCGGCGCGAGTCCGTTTCCGGACGGGGGGGCGATGGCCCTCCTTGAGGCCTTCGGAAGGCTGGCGCTCGTCGCGCTCGAGTTCCACGGCCGCTGTGTCGCGCTGCTCGGTCTGACGGTCCGCGGGCTCTTCCGCCGCCCATTCGACGGCCGGGCCATCGCGACGCAGGTCGTCCGCGTGGGCGTCGAAGGGCTCCCGGTCGTCCTCCTGACGGCGGTCTTCACGGGCGCGGTACTCGCCCTCCAGACCTACACCGGCTTTCAGAGGTTCCACGCCGAGGCGTGGGTGGGCTCGGTCGTCTCGCTCTCGATGCTCCGGGAGCTCGCGCCGGTCCTCACGGGGCTCATGGTGGCCGGGCGCTCCGGGAGCGCGATGGCCGCCGAGATCGGCTCGATGCGCGTGACCGAGCAGATCGACGCGCTCGTGGCCCTCGCGACGGACCCCGTCCAGTACCTCTTCGTCCCGCGGATCCTCGCCGGGATCATCGTCCTGCCGATGCTCGTCGTCCTGGCGAACGCGTTCGGGGTGATGGGCGGCTACCTCGTCGCGGTGAGGCTGCTGGGCGCGAACCCGGTCGTGTACATGGAGAACTCGTTCCAGTTCCTCGACCTGAACGACCTCTGGTCGGGTCTCGTCAAGGCGGCCGCGTTCGGGCTCCTCATCACGCTCATCGGCTGCCAGCAGGGATTCGATACCCGCGGCGGGGCGGAGGGCGTGGGACGCTCCACGACGGCGGCCGTCGTCCTCGGCTCGCTCGCGATCCTGGTCTCCGACTTCTTCCTGACGAAGGTGCTGTTCTGAGCGCGTCGCCGCCCCTCGCATCGCCGTTCGCGCCTCCCGAGATCCGTCTTTCTGGGCTGCGGAAGGTCTTCGGCCCGAAGGTCGTCCTCGACGGGCTCGACCTGACGATCGCCAAGGGTGACTCGATCGTCATCCTCGGGAAGTCGGGGACCGGGAAGAGCGTCCTCCTGAAGCACATGATCGGGCTCCTGGCGCCGGACTCGGGGACGGTCGAGGTCGAAGGCGAGGACTTCTGGGCCGGCTCGCTCTCGCGCCGGGACGAGATGCGGCGCCGCTTCGGGATGTCGTTCCAGGAGGGGGCCCTGTTCGACTCGATGAGCGTCGGTGAGAACGTCGCCTTCGCGCTGAAGCGCCACACCCGGATGACGCCGGCCGAGGTGCGCGAACGGGTCGCGGAGTGCCTGGCGCTCGTCCGGCTCGAGGGGATCGAGGGGAAGCGCCCGTCGGAGCTCTCGGGGGGGATGCGCCGCCGCGTCGGTTTCGCGCGGGCGATCGCGCTGAAGCCGGAGATCCTGCTCTTCGACGAGCCGACGACCGGGCTCGACCCGATCACGACGGACGCCCTCGCCCGCGTGATGATCCGGCTCCGAGACCGGCTGAACCCGACGATGGTCACGATCACGCACGACCTGAAGGTCGCCTTCGCCGTGGCGGAGCGCGTCGCCCTTCTCGACGGCGGGAGGATCCAGGCGGACCTCCCGCCGTCCGAGTTCGAGGCTTCGGACGACCCGCGGGTCGCGGCATTCGTACGCGGGGACGGGAGCGAGGACGCGAGTCCC
>CAZWRQ010000274.1:0-6539 GCA_964636395.1 uncultured Holophagales bacterium | reverse complement strand
AGAAGCTCGGCCAGCCGGTCCCCGAGTCGAACTTGTGCTCGCTCGAGAAGAGCGGCAGGCCGCAGACGACGCAGAGATACTTCCCCTCCTTCTTGTTGTCGAGGAGGTTCCCGCAGAACGGGGCTTCCGTCCCCGCCTTCTGCGTCACGCGGTAGGCCTCCGGGTCGAGCCTTTTCGCGAGGCGGGCGACCTCTTCGCGGGAGAGGGGCGTGATGTCGAACCCGGACTTCGAAAGAACGTGCTTGATCGGCGCCTCCCGAGCGATGTGGGCATCTTCCGATCCCGTAGACGAACGAGCGTCGGCGAGTGAGCTCGACGGGTTGCAGGCGACGAGACCGCAGACGAGACCGATGCCAGCGACGAGTCCGGCAGCGCTCTTCGTGCGACTGGGGGGGGCCTTCGAGAGGAATAGCTGGGCGGAGCGGACCGCGGCCGGTGCTTCCACGAAGCCGCCGGTCGCTTTCCGGCCGGGTGCCGAGGAGAATCGAAAGAATATCGAGCGCTTCATACAGGGGGCAAAGCAATCCCCGCGCCATGCACGGGGACCTCGGGACGAACCCGTGGCTCAGGTCTCGAGCCGGAGGTCGATCACCGGAGCCGAGGCCTCTCCGCCCGGTCCGTCGATTCCTTCACCGTGTCGAAGACGGGGCGGAGCGCTCCGCTCGGGCACGCGTCGACGCACGCCAGGCAGCTCGTGCAGGCGTCGTAGCGGCCGATGGCGCGCGGGTCGAGCCCCCAGCGGCAGCCGGAGTGGCAGAGCGGGACGCGCGGATGGAGGCAGGTTTCCGCCGTGTAGCCGATCCGGAGGGTCCGCGGGGTCCGGAGAGCGTTCGCGAGCGCCCCGACCGGGCAGAGCGCCCGGCACCAGATCCGCCGGGGACCGAACGACTCCAGCGCGAGCAGCGCGAGGAGGAGACCTCCCGTCACCGGCGACACCGCCTTCAGGAAGAACGCCTCGAGCGCCAGCGAGCTCGCGAGGCGCGGCGCCGACACGAGGGCGGCGAGCGGCGCGCCGAGGAGGAGGCCGAGGAGGAGAAGTCCCCCCAGCGTCCCCCAACGCAGACGCCGAACGGCGAGCCAGGAGCGCGCCGGCCAGGGACGGGGCCGGAGACGCTGACGGACGGCGTCGATCCCCTCGGAGAGGAACCCCCAGGGACAGACCCACGAGCAGAAGACCGGGCCGAGGACGAGGGCCAGGAGGACGACCGGCGCCACGCCGAGCACGAGGGCGAGAGGGACGCGGCCGGCGGCGAGAGCGGCCGAGAGGCCGGCCGCCGGCTCGGTCAGGTCGACCGGGCCGAGCTTGAGCGACGCGAGCGTCCCGGCGACCGCCTCGAGCCCCTTCGCGTTCGCGAGCGGGAGCGCGAGGTAGAAGAGCGCCACGGCGAGCTGGACGGTGCGCCGCAGGACGGTGTATCGGCTGGATCGCGGCCGATGGGCGGCGGAGGGGCGGCTCACGACCGCACCCCGCCGGTCGCCGCCCGGACGACGATCGCCGGCTCGTGCGTCGGACAGACCTTTTCGCAGATCCCGCAGCCGACGCAGCCCTCCTTCACGACGGGCCGCAGCTCGCCGTCCTGGACGATCGCCTCCTCGGCGAGGGGACATTCGTCGACGCAGGTCCGGCAGAGGATCCCCTGGAAGGCGTAGCACGTCTCCTCGTTCACGACCGCGACGCCCATCCGGACGGCGCGCTTGTCGCGAATCGGGTCGAGCGCCCCCGTCGGGCAGACCGGGGGGCACTTCATGCAGAGGTAGCAGGGGACCTCTCGCGCGACGACGACCGGCGTCCCGGCGTCGGGCCCGTGGCGCCAGCCCGCCGGGACGAGCGAGCGGTAGGGACAGACCTCGACGCACCGCCCGCACCGTATGCAGAGCGCCGCGAACTCCGCCTCGGGGCGGGCCCCGGGCGACCGAAGAGGCGCCTCCGCGAGGAACGGCGCGAGGAGACGGCGGCGGAGGACGCCTCCGGCCGTCACCCCGCGTCGTCCCCGACGAAGGTCGGGAAGACCCCCACGACGTCCTCGTCGGAACGGAGGAGCTCCTCCGCCCACGACTCGAGGGACTTCCCCTCGCCCGCCGAGAGGACGACGGCGACGTGGCTCTCTCCGTCGCCCCCGGCGACCCGGAGCCCCTCCGCGCCGGCGAGCCGGACGGCCACCTCGGCGGCGCGCCCCGGGAGCGTTTCGATGACGACTCCGGCAACGATCACGAATCCCCTCCTGCCGGCCCCGAGGGGCCGGGACCGCGGACCACCCGGAGCGCACGCCCCGGGCGGTCCGCGGACCGGTCTCTCAGGCCTTCTCGAGCTTGACGGCGCAGATCTTGAACTCCGGCTCCTTCGAGATGTCGTCGAAGGCGTCGATCGTCAGGACGTTGCACATCCGCTCACGGTCGTGCATGTGGAGGAAGACGAGCCCCGGGCTCGCGTTCTCGGTCACCTTGGCGGGGAACGTCTCGGTGCCTCGGCGCGAGGTCGCGCGCACGCGGTCGCCCGTCTTCACGCCGAGCTTCTTCGCGTCGTCCGCATGCAGCTCGAGCGACGACTGGCGGTTCGCGTGGACGAGCTCCTGGCACGTCCCGGTCATCGTCGCGGTGTGCCAGTGCTCGATGACGCGTCCCGTCGTCAGGAAGTACGGGTACTCGGAGTCGGGAACCTCGGCCGGCGGCTTCTGCGGGCGGAGCCAGACGACGGCCTTGCTGTCGGGCCGGCCGTAAAACTTGATCTTGTGGGGGTGGTCGGCGGGAACGAGCGGGTCCTCCCCCTTCACGTACCGCCTCTTCGTCCCCGGGTGCCCGGGCGACGGGAGCGGCCAGAGGAGTCCGTGGGCTTCCTTCAGACGGTCGCGCGTCATCCCGGTGAAGTCGTAGGCGGTCCCCTTGCTGAGCGTCAGGAGCTCCGCCCAGACGTCTCCGGAGGTCTGGAACTTCACCAGGTCGCCGTGGCCGAGCCTCCGGCCGAGGTCGCAGAGGATCGCGAAGTCGGGACGCGCCTCGCCGGCCGGCGGGATCGCCTGCTCCATCAGCTGGTAGCGCCTCTCGCCGCAGCCGTAGACCCCTTCCTTCTCTCCCCAGCCGGCGGCCGGCAGGACGACGTCGGCGATCTCCGAGGTCCGGGTCGGGTGGTACGCCTCGGCGACGACGACGAAGTTGTCGGGCCGGGCCATCGCCTTCAGGTACCGCGAGACGTTCGGGAGCGACTGGCCGGGGTTCGTGCACATGACGTAGAGGCACTTGAGCGTCCCGGCCTCCAGGGCTCGGAACATGTCGACCGTGTGGTAGCCCGGCTTTCCCTTGAGGCGGCCGGCCGGGACCTTCCAGAGGGCCTCCATCTCGGCCCGGTGCTTCTCGTTGCCGACGACGCGGCCGTACGGGAGGAGGTGCGAGAGCGCCCCGCCGTCCCGCACGCCGCCACAGGCGTTCGGCTGACCGGTGATCGAGAAGGGCGTGTTGCCCGGCGTCCCGATCTTCCCCGTGATGAGGTGGAGGTTGTGGACGAGGTTGTTCGCCCAGACGCCCTTCGTGCGCTGGTTGAGCCCCATCGTCCACATCGACATCGCGTTGCGCCCCTTCTCGCCGAACCAGCGGGCCGCCGTGACGATGTCCGCCGCCTTGCAGCCGGCCGTCTTCGCGGCCTCCTCCGGCGAGTAGGCGGAGAGGAACGTCTTGTACTCCTCCCACCCCTTGTTCGCGGCGGCGCCTTCGCCGAAGGCGACGTGGGTCTTCACGAACTCCTCGTCGACGAGCCCGTCCTTCACGAGGACGTTCGCCATCGCGTTCAGGATCGCGAGGTCGTTGCCCGGGACGAAGGTGATGTGGAGGTCGGCGATGCGCGACGTCGGCGTCCGGCGCGGGTCGAGGACGATGACCTTCGTCCCCGGCTTCGACTCCTTCCGCCGCACGATCCGCTGGAAGAGGATCGGATGGGCCTCGGCCGTGTTCGTCCCGACGAGGAGGAAGACGTCGGCGAAGTCCATGTCCTCGTAGAGACCCATCGGCTCGTCCTTGCCGAAGGTCGTCACGTAGCCGCCGACGGCCGAGGCCATGCAGAGGCGCGGGTTCCCGTCGACGTTGTTCGTGCCGAGACCGGCCTTGAAGAGCTTGTTGGCGACGTAGGTCTCCTCGGTGAGCCCCTGGCCCGAGCCGTAGAAGCCGACGCTGTCGGGGCCGTGCTTCTCGATCGCCTCCTTGAACTTCGCGGCGACGAGGCTCATCGCTTCGTCCCACGAGGCCTTCACGAGCTTCCCGTCCTTCCGGACGAGAGGATGGAGGAGGCGGGTCGGCGCCGTGACGATCTGCGGGAGGAGGAACCCCTTGAGGCAGAGGAACCCCTTGTTGAAGTTCTCCTTGTCGCCCTTGACGGCGAAGATCTTCCCGTCGCGGACCCCGATGTAGAGGCCGCAGCCGGTGCCGCAGTAGCGGCAGACGCTCTTCACCCACTTCTGGCCCCCGGGCGCGGTCGCCGCGAGGGCGGTGGAGACGCCCGGGACGCCGCTCAGCGCGGCGAGCGCCGAGGCGGCGGCCGTCGTCTCCAGGAACGTCCGTCTCGTCAGGTCCTGGGTCACTTTTCACCTCCGCGAAGCTCCGGCAGGTGGGAGCTCAGGGGATGCGGCTCGTGGCAGGAGAAGCAGTCCTTCCCCGCCAGCTTCGGCCGCGCGAGCGACGCGACCTCTTCCGCGTGGCATCCGACGCAGCGCTCCTTCGTCGGCCGCCTCACGAAGTCCTTGCCGGTCGATCCGTGGCAGACGAAGCACTTCACGCTGTGGAGGCCGTGCTTGCCGAGGTTCCATTCCTTCACGACGTCCGGAGTGATCCCCGCGTGGCACTCCTCGCACGACTCGGTCGCGTCCACCTGCGGGTGGACCGCCGCCTTCTGCTTGCGCGGGGGCGCTCCGAGCGCCACGGCGGCCGCGAGCAACGCGACGCCGATCCCGGCCATCCCTTTGCCGATCATCCGAGTCCTCCTCTCCGGCCGGGGCGCGCTCCCGCGTCCCGGCCCGTCTCCCTCGTGCGCGGGCGAGACCGCCGGCCTCACAGCTTCAGACCGCCGAAGTTGAACCGGAGCGTCGTCCGGAGCTCCCACGCCGTGTCGTCCCAGGTGTTCGCGCCGTTGATGAGATACCCGGAGGCGTCTCCGGGGAAGAAGGCGCCGCCGCGGACGGTCCAGACGAGGTTCTTCATCAGGGTCCAATCCAGCATGAAGTCGATCTCGCTGCCGAGGTCGCGCGACTTCTCAGCTCCGAACTCGCCCGGGTCGATCGCGCCGTTGCCGTTCACGTCCCGCCAGGGCGAGAGCGCCTCCGTGGCGCGCATCCAGGTTCCCGAGAGGAAGAGCTTGAGGTCCTTCGCGAGCGGGAAGGTCGCGTTCAGCTGCAGGAGCGTCGTGTTCTCGAGCTCCCGGTACCCGCGGGAGGCCGGAGAGCCGAGGCCCTGGGGCGTGATCCCCTCCTCGTCCGGCATGATCGAGTCTTCCCAGATCTCGTTGACGTAGAAGAAGCCGTTCGTCCGGATCTTGTTGAGGTTCCCCTTGCCCGACATCGGGTCGTCGTCGCCCGAGCCGAGGCCGAAGACCGCCCCGAGCGTCGCCGTGCCGACCGGCAGCTTCGCGTCAAGGTAGACGTTGTAGCCCTCGAGGTCTCCGTCGTTGACGTCGAGGACCTGGTTCGGCCCGGAGCTCGCGTTCGCGATCCGGTCGCTCCCGGTCAGCCAGTCGACCTCGCCCTTGAGGGCGACCTTCCCGGCCGTCCCCTGGAACGCGAAGCCGAGGGCCGTCGCCCGAGTCACGTTCGGACGGAAGCGGGCGTTGAAGTACTGGAGGTCGTTCGGGAGGTAGCTCTTGCCGTCGGCGACGCCGTCGTCCTTGTACCAGGCGAGGAACGGGTTGAGGGTGAACTTCCCCGCCTTCTTCGAGAGGTTCAGGTAGACGAGGTTCGCGTCGCGGCCGTCGGGGCTCCCCGCGTAGTTCTCGTCGGTCAGACCGTCGGTCCCCTCGGACTGCTTCGTCCAGTCGAGCGTCGCCGTCCAGCCCGCGAGCTTCTTCTCGATCTGGACCCCGTCGCCGTCCTGGTCGAGGACGAGGAGGTTCCCGAGGGCGTTCTTCATCCGGCCGACGCGGAACGTCGTGTTCCCGAGCTTCGGGCTCGTGAACTGGACGTAGGCCCAGTCGAGGTGGACGAGGAAGTTCGTGTCCTTGTTGTTGAAGAGGTTCGAGAAGCCGGGACGGAAGTTGTCGCGGTACTCGTTGTCGACGCCGAAGATCCCCTGAGCGAGGTCGATCCGCATCACGCCCTTGAGGTTCGGCCCGTACGAGAGCTCGGGCTGGACCCGGAAGAGCTGGATCATGTACTCGTCCTGGTCCGACACGGCGCCCGGCGCGTCCTTCCCGAGGAAGAAGTTGTTCTGCGTGTAGCCGTTGAACTCGTAGAAGCCCGAGAGCTCGAGCTGCAGCTTCGGCGGAGCGGCGGCCTGCTTCTCGGGGGCCTGCGCCGCGGCGGGGAGCGCCGCCACGGCCAGGATCAGGGCCAGGGCGGTCCAGGTCA
>CAZWRQ010000273.1:0-6629 GCA_964636395.1 uncultured Holophagales bacterium | reverse complement strand
GCTCGCGGGGTCGAGGTACGACACCTTCAGGAGCGAGAGGTCCGCCGGGGGAATCCGCTCGCAGCCGAGGCCGGCGATCGACGCCATGAACTCGTCGACCGAGTAGCCATTCGCGAGGATCCCCGTCAGGACCGCGCCCGCGCTGATCCCGAAGTACATGTCGAAGGCGTTCAGCGCGCCCGGTGGCAGGCAGTCGGCGAGGCACTTCAGGGCACCCATCTCGAAGTAGATCCCGGTGATGCCACCCCCGGAGGCGCAGAGCGCGCGGGAGCCGACCCGGCGGCCGGTCGTCATCCGGACGAGCTCGTCGCCCAGCATGCATCCGAGCTCGGCCGACGCCGGGAGTCGGGGGCCGCGGCGCTCCCCGGCGCCCGGGGAGGGGTCCCGGAGGACGCGTCCGACGCCGCGTGCGCCGAGCTGACGGATGCGGTCGTCCACGACGAAGGAGTCGGGTCCCGAGAGCAGGGCGAGGATGCGATGGAAGCCGAACCGGAGCTCCGGATCGGGCTCGGCGTCCAGCAGGTCGAGGAGGCCGAGGGACCGCGCGAAGCTCTCCTCGAGGCGCGCGGCCGGGCCCGGCACCGCCCGCAGGTCGAGGACGACCCCGTTGAAGTACTCCCGATGAAGCGCTTCGCGCGCCTCGAGAGGGTCCTGCCGGAGAACGAGGCGGAAGATGGTGTCGCCGAAGCGGAGGACGGTCGCCCCGTCCTCGCGGCCGCGCGTCGCGTCGGGCCGCGACGAGAGCGCCGCTAGCAGGCTGTCGGAGTGGGCGCGGCTCGGGGTGAAGCAGAGCAGCTTCTTTCGGACCGGCCGCGCCGGCGTCTGACCCTGCCCGTTTCTCGCCACGCTGCACCCCCTCGCCGTGCCGCGGCGGCCGCTCGATCCGCCCTGCCGGCAATCTTCGCCTTTTGCCGCGAGGCGTCAAGCCGGTCCCCGCGCCCGGCACACGGTGGCGGAGCGGCGGGTGGAGCGGCCGCGCCGGAGCGCCGCCCGTGTGAAACTACGGCGGAGGAGGAGAGACCAGATGCCGACCGCGCGGGAGCGACTCGCCCTCTGGGGGCGGACGATCTTCAGGGTCCTCGGACAGAACCGGCTCAGCCAGGCGGGCGTCGTCGTCACGACGGCGACCGGGATCTCGATGGTCTTCCTCTGGGTGATCGAGCTCCTCCGCGGCGGGCATGGGCATCCCTACTCCGGGATCATCCTCTTCATGATCCTGCCCGGCCTCTTCGTGGCCGGGCTCCTCCTGATCCCCGCGGGCTACATCCTGCAGCGCTGGCGCGACAAGAAAGCCGGGCGGGCCGCCGAGCCGCCCCCGCCGGTCGACTTCGGATCGCCGAAGGTCCGCCGCGTCGCGACGTTCGTCGTCGCCGCGACCCTCCTGAACGCGACGATCGTCGGCTTCGCCTCCTACAAGGGGCTCGAGGTGATGGACTCCGTCGAGTTCTGCGGCGAGGCCTGCCACACCGTGATGGCCCCGGAGCTCGCGGCCTACCGCGGCTCGCCGCACTCCCGCATCGGCTGCGTCGAATGCCACATCGGCGAAGGCGCCTCCTGGTTCGTCAAGTCGAAGCTCTCGGGCACCCGCCAGGTCTTCGCGGTCGCCTTCAAGACCTACTCCAAGCCGATCCCGTCGCCCGTCCACCACCTCCGCCCGGCCCGCGAGACGTGCGAGCAGTGCCACTGGCCGCAGCGCTTCACCGGGGACCGCGTCGTCATCAAGAAGAAGTACGCCGAGGACGAGAAGAGCACCGAGCTGACGACCGTCCTCGTCATGCACGTCGGCGGGCACAACGCGCAGGGGACCGTCGGCATCCACGGCCGCCACCTCGACGCCGGCTCGCGCATCAGCTACACGGCGATCGACGGGCGCCGCCAGGAGATCGCCCGTGTCACCTGGAAGGACGACACCGGGAAAGAGATCGAGTTCGAGAGCACCGAGGTGAAGGCGACCCCCGAGCAGCTCGCGAAGGGCGAGACCCGGGCGATGGACTGCGTCGACTGCCACAACCGCCCGACCCACGCCTTCGAGCTGCCACACCGCGGCCTCGACCGCGAGATCCGCGCGGGCGCCATCAGCCGCGACCTGCCGTTCGTGAAGAAGAAGGCCCTCGAGCTCCTGAAGGTGAAGTACTCGTCCCAGGACGAGGCCGCGAAGGCGATCGAGGCGGGCCTGCGGGCCTTCTACGCGTCCGAGCACCCGGACGTGGCGGCCGCGAAGAAGGCCGAGCTCGACCGGGCCGTGAAGGCCGTCCAGTCCGTCTACCTCCGGAACGTCTTCCCGAACATGGACCTCGACTGGGGCTACCACCCGAACAACATCGGGCATGAGGACTTCCCGGGCTGCTTCCGTTGCCACAGCGGGAACCTCGAGGCGAAGGACGGCACCACCGTCTCCGCCGATTGCGAGGCCTGCCATCAGGTCCTCGCGATGGAAGAGGAGAACCCGGAGATCCTCACGCAGCTCGGCCTGAAGTAGAGGACCCGTCGACGCCTGACGCCGGAGGCGGGAGGACCTCCCCGCCTGATGCGTTCGCATCAGGCGGGGACAGTTCGTCCGTGCGAAAGTAGGGCATTCGGTCGATTTTCCGGACCCGCAGCGGCCCGTATCATCGCCGGCTGTGACGGAGGTGACCTTGGGCGTTCCGCGTCCCGACCGCTCGCGCCGCTGGGCGCGCCTCATCCCGCTCGCCGCCCTCGTCCTCCTGGGCCTCGCGCGGACCCTCGGCGCGCAGGAGAACACCGACTGCCTCGCGTGCCACTCGGACGAGACCCTGACGAGAAAGAGGGGCGGGCGGACCGTCTCCCTGTTCGTCGACGAGAAGAAGTTCGCGAAGTCGGTCCATGCGGACGCGCCGTGCGTCGGCTGCCACTCGGACCTCTCCGGTAAGGAGCTCCCGCACGAGGAGCGGCTCGCCCCGGCAACGTGCGACGCCTGCCACGGCGAGATCGTCGAGCGGTACGCCGAGTCGCTCCACGGGAAGGCCGTGAGAAAAGGGGACGCCCTCGCGCCCCGCTGCTCGACCTGCCACGGCGTCCACGACATCGTGAGGGTGAAGGACCCGAAGTCCCCGGTCCTGCCGCAGAAGGTCCCCTTCCTCTGCGGGAAGTGCCACCGGGAGGGAACGGCAGTCCAGCTCCAGCATGACATCCCCCAGGACCGGATCCTGGAGAACTACACCGAGTCGATCCACGGCGAGGGCCTCCTGAAGAAGGGGCTCACCGTCTCGGCGACCTGCGTCTCCTGCCACACGCCTCACTTCACCCTTCCCCACACGGACCCGCGCTCCTCGATCGCGCGGAAGAACATCGCGAAGACCTGCGCGGCGTGCCACTCGAACATCGAGGAGGTCCACCGGAAGGTCATCGACGGGAAGCTCTGGGAGAAGGAGGAGCACGTCCTCCCGGCCTGCGTCGACTGCCACCAGCCCCACAAGGTGAGGAAGGTGTTCTACGACCAGGGGATGGCCGACGCCGACTGCCAGAAGTGCCACGGCCGGAACGACCTGAAGGCGAAGGACGGGCGCTCGATGTTCGTCGACGCGTCCGAGATCGCGGGCTCGCGCCACAAGGACAAGCGCTGCTCGCAGTGCCACGCCGGGGTGACTCCGAGCCACGAGAGGCCGTGCGACACGCTCACGGCAAAGGTGAACTGCGGCTCCTGCCACGACGGCGTCGTCCAGCAGTACGCGAAGAGCACGCACGGGAAGCTCGTCCTTCGGGGCGACCCGAACGGACCCACCTGCGTCGAGTGCCACGGCACCCACGGGACGAAGGGGCGGACCGACGCGACCTCGCCGACCTTCGCGCGGAACGTCCCGAAGCTCTGCGCGACCTGCCACCGCGAGGGCGAGAAGGCCGCCCGCCGCTACACGGGCGAGCAGCACGAGATCATCGAGAACTTCACGGAGTCGATCCACGGCAAGGGGCTCCTCGACAGCGGCCTCGTCGTCAGCGCGACGTGCACGTCGTGCCACACGGCCCACAGCGTCCTGCCGGCGAAGGACCCCGAGTCGTCCGTGAACCCGGCGCGCCAGCCCGAGACCTGCGGCCGCTGCCACAACGGCGTCGAGGCGAAGTTCCAGAAGAGCATCCACTCGGCTCTCGTGTCGAAGTCGAAGAAGCCGCTCCCGGTCTGCGAGGACTGCCACTCCGCCCACACGATCCGCCGGACGGACGACGTCGGCTTCCGCCTCGGCGTCATGTCGACCTGCGGCAAGTGCCACGAGGACGTGACGAAGAGCTACTTCGACACGTTCCACGGGAAGGTCTCGCAGCTCGGGTACGGCAAGACCGCGAAGTGCGACGACTGCCACGGCGCCCACGACATCCTCCCGCCGTCCGACCCGGCCTCGCGCCTCTCGCGGGAAAACGTCGTCGCGACGTGCCAGCAGTGCCACCCGGGGGCGACGCGGCGCTTCGCGGGCTACCTCTCCCACGCGACTCACCACGACAAAGACAAGTACCCGATCCTCTTCTTCACGTTCTGGGGGATGACCGCGCTCCTCGTCGGGACCTTCACGGTCAGCGGCCTCCACACCCTCCTGTGGCTCCCGCGCGCGCTCAAGATGCGCCGAGAGCTGAAGGCGCAGGAGGAGGCGCACGGCGCCGAGGACGAGAAGGCGCTCCAGTTCGTCCGGTTCACGCGGCTCGAACGGACGATGCACATCAGCCTCATCGTCAGCTTCATCACGCTCGCCCTGACGGGCCTGACCCTCAAGTTCTCGTTCACGCCGTGGGCGCGGACGCTCTCGAAGGCCTTCGGCGGGTTCGAGGGGGCGGGCTTCCTCCACCGGGCCGCCGCGGTCCTGATGTTCGCGATCTTCGTCACGCACGTCGTCGACGTCGTCCGCCGGAAGAAGCGCGAGGGGAAGACCTGGAGGCAGATGCTCACCGGGCCGAGCACGATGCTGCCGACGAAGAAGGACGGCCGCGACGTCGTGGGGACGATCAAGTGGTTCCTCGGCCTCGGGCCCCGGCCGCAGTACGGCCGCTGGACCTACTGGGAGAAGTTCGACTACTTCGCCGTCTTCTGGGGCGTGTTCATCATCGGTTCGACGGGTCTCCTCCTCTGGTTCTCGGAGCTCTTCACGAGGCTCCTGCCGGGCTGGCTCATCAACGTCGCGACGATCGTCCACAGCGACGAGGCGCTCCTGGCCGTCGGCTTCATCTTCACGATCCACTTCTTCAACACGCACCTCCGCCCCGAGAAGTTCCCGATGGACATCGTCGTCTTCACGGGCCGGATGTCGGTCGAGGAGCTCAAGCGCGACAAGCCGGCCGAGTACGAGGCCCTCGTCGCGAGCGGCAAGCTCGAGGAGAACCTCGGCGAGCCCTACCAGCCGGTCGTCCTGAGGGCCGTCCGCGCCTTCGGCTGGGTGGCCCTGACGATCGGCTTCCTGACCGTCCTCTGGATAATCTACGCGATGCTCTTCGCGTACCGGTAGACCGCGGCCGCGAGGGCCGGGAGACCGGAAGAGCCGCCCCGGGACGAGAGTCCCGGGGCGGCTCCGTTTTCGGGGGAGCTCACGTCCTCGTGGCCCGCGCCCGGCGGGGAGGGGCGACCGCGCGGGTGCTGCGGCAAAAGGCCGAGTCCGGGCGCGCGGAGGTGCGGGCCGTCACGACGTCGAGGAAGGCCTCAGCCAGCAAGCTCCGATGTCCCGTGTCGAGGCCCGATGCCGTTCTCTCGAACTCCAGGTATGCGAGGAGATTCTCCGGCCAGAAGCCGACGAGGGCCTCCGCGAAGTCGAAAGCCCGCTGCTCCCAGACCTCGCGAAGCCACGAGTGCCATCCGCGCTCCCGCGTGACTCGAACGGCCCGGGCGCTGATTGACACGCGCAGGGGTTCGTCCTCCGGGAAGTGCCGGGCGGGATCGAAGCCGACGACGAGTCTATGGCCGGGGGCGAGGCCGAGGAGGACATAGGTGAAGAGGCCGAATGGATCCCGAAGGCCGGGTCCGGTCTCGAACGAGTCCGGGAGGCGAATCGTTGTGACGAGGCGGGTTCGCCCGGTGCTGGCGGCGTCCAGGCGGAACAGGAAGCCGCTGACACCGTATTGCCGCCGCTGGGGGTCCTCGAACGAGAGCCGGAAACCGCATGGGTCCGCTCCTTCCATCCGAAGGACCCTGCAACCGGAGCAAGAGAGCGTGCCGCAGAGGTGGTCCAGGAGAGGCGAGGCCTCAGCGGCGGACCGACACGATGGGGTTCTCGCCATCCACGCGAGGGTATCGAGCTCGAAGGAAGAAGGGAGCTCCCCCTCCCCTGAGGGGCGCCGGACGCCGCGGGGCCGTCCCGGAGTCCGATCGGCTGGCGGCCAGGGCGCCCGCTCGAGTAACCTGGCGCCGTGCGGAGGCCGCTGGCGGACGGCGTCTACGACCATCTCCTCGACGACGCGCTGAAGGCGCTCGTCGGGGACGTCGGGCCGGGGCGCGAGGCGGCGATCGCGGACCTCGATCCGGCGCGCACGCCGTCGTTCGTCGCGGCACACCTGAAGCCGCTCGTCGAGCGAGTCCTCGCCTCGGTGCAGGGCGATCCGGCCGAGCGGCAGCGGCGCCGGGTCGAGATCCTGAACCGGCTCCTCGCGACGCTCGCCGACGCGGCTCGCGAGCACTGTGTGGAGCTGCCGCTCGG
>CAZWRQ010000272.1:0-6638 GCA_964636395.1 uncultured Holophagales bacterium | reverse complement strand
GCGTCGCTATACCGCGGCGCTTGGCTTCGGCTATGAGGGCGCCAAGGGCGGTCTCGGGGCTGTCGGCGTTCAAGAGGGCCGGAGGTTCCGGGGAGCGGGTGGTCGGCACCTCGCCCTCCACCGGCGTGATCGAGGGCGAAGTGATCTGCGCCTCGAGGCCGAGGGCCGCCTCGATTCGTCCGAGCCGGGAGCCGAGCCTCCGGCGGTCCCACGCGAGGTAACCGAGCCCCGAGAGAAACGCCATGCCGACGACTGTCTCGATGCCGGAAGTCGATTTCTGCTGCGGCAGGCCTCCCGCGGCGGGTCGACCGGCCGGCGCCACGGCGTTTGGCGCCGGCACGAGGACCGGTGCGCGCGCTTCAGATGCATCGGGCTCTGGCGAGGTGCTCTCCGCGTGGGCGACCGCCTCGACCTTCACGTCCGGCTCCGCCGACGCCTGCACCGGGAGGGTGGCGCGCTCGCCGTCCTGGGGTTTCGGGGACGGGGCCTTCGGCTTCGATGACTTCGAGCTCGGGCGCTTCTGCACGGCGGGCAGCTCCTCGGGAGACGGGGAGGCGGAAGTGGCTACGGGGGTCGGGGCCGGAAGCTCCTGGGCGAGCACTCCGCGCGCCATGAGGAGCATCACGAGGAGGACGACGGCGGCCGCCACGGCGAAGAGCGCGACGGCCCACTCGACGATCGGCCACCACGTAGGGAGGTGACGCGGCGTGGGGAGGCGCCGAGGCGAGGGAGCCGGGTGGGGGCGCGTGGGTTTCCGCTCGGCCGGCCGGCGGGCAGGGTGCCGGCCGACCGAGACGGCGACGGGCGAGCGGGCGGGCGACGGGGAGGTAGGCAGAGGCGAGACGGGTGCCGGAGCCGACGCCAGCGCCGCGGGAGCACGCGGAACGGCGACCGACAGGCTCGGCGAATGAACGTCGACACCGATCTGCTGGAGGTAGTCCAGATGCTCCGGAGGGGGGACGGCGCGGCTCACGGCAGCCCTCACCGGGTGATCGACGCGAGGGGGCCGGCGGCCGGGACACCGGCGGCGATGGAGTGGGTGAGCGTGGCACCGACGGCGGCGAAGAACTTCCGGAGTTCCCGGCCGTCGCGGCACCGGTAGGCGTGCGCCGGCGAGGAAGCGATCTCGCGGAGGAACGCTTCGTCGGCATCCGAGCCGAAGGCGACCGTCACCACGTCTGCAACCGCCTTCAAGCTGGCCGCGACCGTCCGGGCGTCGCCGCCGCAGTTGGGCCGGCCGTCGGAGAAGAGGAGGACGACCGGGCGCGACGCGGCGAGGTCCGCCGGAGCGCCGCGGGCGATTCGCTCCGCCTCGGAGAGGGCATCCGCGACGTTCGTCGAGCCGGAGGCGGTAAGCGGCACGAGGTGCCCGACGAGGGTGTCGGCGGCTTCTGGCGGCTGGACGTTGGAGACGGACGTCGAGAAGTCGATTACCGCGATGGTGAAAGCACCGCCGCTGGCGGGACCGGCGAGCTCGGCGGCGAGCGTGCGGGAAGCGGCGTCCGCCTCCCGCGCCTTCTCGCCGGACATCGACGACGACGCGTCCCGGACGAGGATTGCGAGCTGCTGCCTGCGGCACGCGGTCAAGGGCCTGGCGAGTCCGGTCGAGAAGGTACCGACGCGCTGGAGGGTGGGGATGACGCTCTTCACCGCCCACCTCCCGGCATCGTCATCGGGAGCGTTCCGCCGGCGCCGATGGTCGCAATGAGCGATGCGCTCACCTGGGCGGCCGCGTTTTGCAGATCGGCGCGATCCGGCGTGTTCGAGATCGGCATGAGGAGTCCACCTGCCGCGCTCACGAGGGCCTCGAGCTCCTTCGTCTTCTGGCAGACGGCGTAGAAGAGCAGGTCCTTGTCGCGGATCGCCTTCCCGATCTGCGTCGCGGTCGCCCCGGTCCGGTCGGGCTTCGTGTCGTCTGTGAGGAAGGCGACGAAGGCGCCGCGCGTCCGGCTCTTGTCCATGGGCCAGGGAACCGTCTCGAGGAAGTTGCGGATGCCGTCGAGGTGAGTCTCGGGTGCGTCGCCGCCGCCGCCGAAGGTGATGCCGCGGATGTCGGCCATCGCCTGCTCGCGCGTCCCGCCGGCAGTGTGGAGGACCGGCGCCTCGCCGCATTCCTCGTCGCCGTGCGTTCCGACGTAGACCGTGAGGCTCTTCACCTTCGCCGCGATGGTCTCGAGGAGCACCTCGGACGAAAAGGCGATTCCGGCCTGGAAGGCGGCGGACGACCCGGTGCGGTCGATCTCGATTCCGAGCGTCACCTCGACCGGGAGCTTCGGCCGCGCGGCCGGGCGAATGGACGACATCTTCGGGACGAGGAGGGAGCCCTGTTTCCGGTTGGCGCCGATCGACGTCCCGAGCGCGGCCCCGCAAGTGGGGCAAGTCGGCGGGAGCGTCCCCGTGAAAATGGACTGGCACGACGGGCAGAGCGTCATGGGTTTCTTCGAGGGGGCAAAGGTGGTCATCTGGATCTCCTTTCGGTGTGGTCCGGTGCGCCTGCGACCTTCACCCGGAGGGACTCTCCTGCCCTGCACTCCGTCGAACTGACTCACTTCGGCGTGCTGAAGAACCAAGGCAGCGCCCAGCGCCTTTTCGCCGCTCACTCATTCGCTCGCGCCCCCTAAGCGCCGCGAAGCCGAAAGGTGCGAAATGTCTGTGGGGTGAGGGCTTACGCCGGACCGGGGTGCGAAGGCGACTTTGCACCCACCGTGAGCAGGGTCCGGAGGGCGGCGAATGCCGGCCGGCCGGCCGCTGGGGGCAGGGAGTCGACGACGACCGGAAGGGCGATCGAGGCGGAGGCCACAGCCTGCTGGATGGCCGCCACACGCCTGGAGCCCCGGGTCAGGACGGAGATGAAGGCCGGAGACGTTCCGGCGAAGGGGACGAGCGTCTCAGCGAGGGCGACGAGTCTCGGGACGAACGTCCGCCGGATCGCCTCCGTCCCGATGTCGATTTCGAGGGCCAGGAAATGCCCGGGGCTCTCACGCGCGGGCTGCCAGATGGCCAGGACGTCCGGAATTGCGGCTGGCCGCGGGTTCCACCGGCGCTCGAGGACCCAGGACGGTTGGGCCGAGGTCGGAGGGGCCGGGAGCCTCTCGATGATGAGGCGACAGTCGACGACCCAGAGGTGGTGAGCGACAGCCGACTGGGCGAGCGGGGCGCGAAGGAGGAACAGCTCGTCGTCGCGGGCGCCCTTCCTCTCGACGACGGCATCGCGGCCGGCCGGCCGGAGACGCAGCCGGTTGATGCCTACCTTGTTCCACCGCTCGATGGCGAGGAGGCCCCGCGCAGCGAGCTTCCGAATCCGACGCGAGACGACAGCCTCGCCGAGTCCGGGGAAGACCGCTTCGTGGAGCTGGTACTGCGCGGCCTCTTGCGACCGGCCGATGAACGCGAGCGCGGAGACGTCGCGATCGGTGAGCGTCTCGGGAGGACGTCGCGGGTCGAGCGGCCCGATCGCCGCGGACCGGGGCCGCCCCGAACTTCCCGTTGCTCCGGAGAGGATGACGAGGTCGCTTCGAGCGCTGTCTCCTCGGTCCGGCGGTTCGTGCGGGGTCGGCCCCGGGTCGGCGCCCGCCCGGTCGGAAGGCACCATGGTCCTAGAACGCGACGGCTCGCGCCGGGAGAGTCTCGACGAACGTCGCCTGCTGCCTGAACTGGCGACGCACGTAGTGATCGATAGACGACGCCACGCGATCCGTGAGGTGCTCGGGGACGGTCACAGCGTACGACCGTGACCGGTCTCGCATCACGCGACCGTCGGGCGCCCTCCAGGCTCCCTCGACGTCGCCACGGCGGGTGAAGCCGCCGGCAAGCTGGACGAGGAAGTCCTCGAAAGCGGCGAAGGCCGCGTCGGAGAACGGGACGGTGTCGTTGTCCGCGAGCGGAAGAAGAAGCTCGAGTCGGGTCGTGTCGCGCATTGGGGTGTGGGGAAGGGGATACCAGGCAGCCAGCGAGAGTCGCGTGTTCGGGCCGAGGGCTTCCTTCCGGGAGAGAGGTGTTTCGGTGAACGTGAGATGCCTCGTGCCCCGCCAGCCTTGGACTGCTGTCCTGCCGATCCCGTCCGGGACGGACGTCTCTCGCTCGAGACGAACGGCAACGGTCGGGGGCGTTCCTGCAGGCCAGAGGGCTGGCGGGGTCGAGAGCAACTTGAGCGAAACGACAGGAGAGCCAGGATGCGCGCCGGTCCCGGAGAGTGGGTCGGTGTCGGTATCCGGTCTGGCAGTCAGTGCGGCCAGTGCACGTAGGCGCTCCGCGCGAAGAAAGCGGCGCCGACGAGTAACCAGGTGAGTGGCTCGCGGACCGCTCGCTCCGCGAACTTGAGAAACACGAACAGCGCGACCGAGAGCACGCGCAGAACGCGGAGCGTGAGCCGAAGCCACACGGATCGGCGGCGTCGACGCTTCGTCGACATAACCGGTGCAATCGAGGGGGTCTGGTCCATAGGGGTGACGGTTTGGAAGTGGTACCGGGATCAGCAGCGCACATGGTTCCGGCGTCCGCCCAAGATCGAATTCTGAAGGGGCGACGGTCACTCCGTGCCCCGCCGGGACGAGGCCGCACTCCGGAGGTGCTGCGGGGGTCACGTCGCAGTTCGCGCGTGGGGCCCGGCAGGTCTTTCGTGCAGCGTCCCGTCCCGGCGGGGCCGGTGGCGACGTCCAGGGGGAAGGGGCCGTCCGGTTGGTACCGTCAGACGTTCTCGGTGTGGGTGTTCGCGATGCGGACGAGCTCCGGCTGAACGACAGTGGCGATGTCCTCGATCGGGTGCTCGGACCAGACGCGCACGAGGTAGACCGGGATCTCGACGACGCTCCCGAAGAGGAGGACGCGGAGACCGGTGTGCGTCGTGATTTCGAGTCGCCCGTCGAGGTGTTCGCGCACGATGGAGCGGAGGTTCTCCCAATCGGCGTCGTGAAGATCGAGGACGCCTGTAGGCGGTTGGACGGCGGGGACGACGATCCCGAAGTGGTTCTGGGGCATAGGGGTGAGGTGTAGGTGGAGTGGCGGGCGGCACCTTCCTCCCTGGCACGAGTGAATGACGAGGTCGACACGATCAGAAGACCTTCACGGTGGCGTGGCAGCGCGCGCAGTCGAACCAGCGCGTCACCTGCCGGCAGTTCGAGCAGTAGAGGCGGCTCCCGAACTCCGTGACGCCGCAGCGGTGGCAGGTCGAGAGCACGTTGATCGGATTGACGAAGGAGCAGTGGGGACAGGCGATCGTCCCGCGCCGGACGATGGCGAGGCCGCAGGCGATCCGGCGCCACTCGCCGATGGCGCGGATCAGGTAGACCGGCGCGGCGAGGAGATAGAGCGTTGCCAGCGCCGACAGCCGGAGCGCGGTGCGGATCGCCGGGCCCACGTCTATGCCCCCGTCCCCGGAGAGCCACCCATCATCCGAAGGAGGTCCGCGATTCCGCGGACGGGCGCCGCACCCTTGGGGGCAGCCTTCTTCGGAGGAGCCGGCGGGATGGTGGCGCGGTCGACGACGTCGGCCTCGAAGCGGGCGATGAGGTCGGCCGCCGTCTTGGCCGGGACCATCGAGACGGAGGCGATCTCGCGGCGGAAGACATCGAGGAGCTCGGCCTCGGATCGCTTCGCTATGTCGGAGGGGTCGTTCACCGTCGGGGCGCGCATCGGGAGGGCTGGCTCGCCCTTCACGTGGAGGAAGTACTTCCGGGATGGAAGACCGACCATGAGGCGACGGAACTCCTTCTGCCTGTCGCCCTCTGAAAGCGCGGCGCCGACCTCGTCGACGAGGAGGTGGGGATAGATCCAGTCCGCTTCCTCGTGGGAGCGGAAGATCGCCCACCACCACGTGTTGAGCTGGAGCGTCCGGACCATCGGGCCGGGTAGGGCGTTCGCCACGTCCTGCCCGCAGAAGACGACGCCGAAGCCGACCGAGCGGAGCGTCCGGGCCGCAGTCGTCAGGGGCTCGACGAGCTCGCTCCCGCCGGCCAGGAGCGTCGGCGCTTCCTCGAGGAAGAGGAGGCCCGGGCGCTTCGGGTTCCGGCGCGGCGCGCGGAGGAGGACGTCGGTCACCCGGTGGGCGGCGCGTTCCTTCCCGACGGAGGCGGGGAGCGCCATCCCGGAGCCGTAGTTTCCGAGGGTGATGCGCGGGGAGCCGGCCGGGAGGATGTTCCGCAGCGACGCGGGCGGGATGCCGATCGAGAGTCGGACCTCGGGGAACGACAGGTCGTGCTGGAACCGGCGGAGGAGTGCGTCGGCTGTGGGCCGCGCCATGTGGCGCTCGAGCTCGGCGAAGTAGTTGCGGAGGTCCGGCTCGGCGACGTCCGCGATCACCTTCGCCCGGAACGCCGGGTCGGAGTAGAGCTTCGAGACGAACCGGAGATTCGGCGGGAAGCCCTTTTCCGTGAGGAGCCACGAGAGCATGAACAGGGCCTGCTTCAGAGACTCCGTGTAGGTCTGCGGGCTGGCCTGGACCGTAGCGTCGGTCCGAAGGTGAGCGAGGTAGGCGTTCGAGACGATGCCCTCTGTGTTGTCGAAGGGCGTGACGGGGGAGACGGCTTCGCGGGACCAGTCGATGACCCGGACGCGCCGCCGTATCGCCTCCCTGAGAGCCAAGTCGCCGCCGAGGTAGAGGGCGGCGAGGATCTGGCAGGTGAGGCTGTAGGTCTCCGTCT
>CAZWRQ010000271.1:0-6706 GCA_964636395.1 uncultured Holophagales bacterium | reverse complement strand
GGCGGACGGTTCGGCCGAGGCCTCGGCCGATGCCGCCACTTCCGCCGGCTCCGCCCGCGCCCCCGCCCTACGCGGCACCCCACGCGGCGCCGCTGGCGGCTCCGCGGCTCGCCGGGCATCCCGCGCCGGCGCCCGACGTCCACCCGGTGCTCGCCGGGGAGGAGCTCGACCCGGAGCTCGAGAGGGAGCGGCGTGCGCTCGACGCGCAGAGGCGGCAGCTCGACCTCTCCCGGCTCGACCTCGAGCGGCGCGCCCTCGAGCTCGAGGCCCGGGCGGCTCGGCAGGAGCAGGCCGCCGAGGTCGCGCGCCTCCGGGCCGAGGGCGACGCCGCCGGCGCGGCGCGTGCGGAGAAGCTCGGCGCGCTTCGCGCCCGCCAGGCAGATCTCGAGAGGCGTCAGCTCGACCTCCACCTGCGACAGCTGAAGCTCGAGGACGAGGCCGAGCGCGCAGAGGAAGCCGGAGGAACGGAAAGGGACGCCGAGGCGCGGGCCCGCGAGGCCGCACGCGCGGAGGCGGAGCTCGAGAAGCAGCAGCAGGCCCTCGAAGCGGAGTCCGAGAAGCTCGAGCGCGAGGCGCGGGCGCTCGAGGCCGAGGCGCGCGTCCACGCGCTCCGGAGCGCTGCGGACGACTACACGCGGGCGCTCGCGGAGCAGGTCGAAGAGCTGCGCGGTTCGCTTCCGGAGGCGGGAGCCGAGAAGGCGGCGATGGAGCGCGAGCTCGCGCGGCTGGAGGCGGCGCTGGCGGCGCTGCGCGGGTCGCGGCCCGCGAAGGAGGCTCCCAGCGCCACGGTACGGTGAAGGGCGACGGAACGGAGAAGGAGCGCCGCCGCCGCGGGCGGAGGCGCTCCCTCGTTCATCGTGCGTCGAACTCGAACTCGGCCCGGCAGCCGCCCCAGACCGTGATTCCCGAGAGGCTGTAGATCCAGTTCTCGTAGGCCTTGCAGGGGACGGAGCCGAGCTGGCGGATGACCCGGACGTTTCCGCGGATCGACGCCGGGCAGACCTTCTGCGTCTTCCCGAACGACTCGCAGACGAGCGTGCCGGTCTTTCCCGAGGCGATCTCGCCCGTGGGGGTGCGGGAGGCGTCGAGCGCCTCGAAGGAGGCGTCGACGACCGCCCGGAGGCTCGCGTCGAAGGCGCATCGGAAGGCGATCGGCGTCGACTGCGAGTGGCGCGCGTCGGACTTGAACCATCCCTCGCCCTTCACCTCGACGCGGTCGCCCGAGGAGGCGAAGCCGCCGCGACGGGAGAGCTCGACGACGACCTCGTCGCGGGGCCACCGGTAGCCGCGGGATGCTGCGTCGTCCCACACGGCGTCGCGGATCGCGCGCCGGCAAGCGTCGATCGCTTCCCGCTTCTCGGGCGTCAGGAGCCCGAGCTTCCGCGCGCCGACCGGCGCGTACCAGGCCTTCGTCACCTCCTCCTTCCGAGGGCCCCAGCGGCAGCCGAAGGTGACCGGCTCCCACTCGTAGTCCCGGCTGAGCCGGGCCCGGCCGGTGCCGGACAGCTCGACGAGCTTCCCCTTTTCCGTCCGCGCGACCGAGGCCGGGTCGGGCTCGAGGTCGTTCCCCTCGGTGCTCGCGCCGCCGGCGCGGGCCTCGTCGCGCACCTCGCCCTGGAGCGACTCGCGGCAGGCGCCGAGGAGGAGGGCGTCGCGGACGAGGTCGACGGGACGCTTCGCGATCGGAGCGCCCGAGGCGTCCACGGCCTCGTAGGTGATCGAACGGACCGTCCGCGTCGCCGCGTCGACGACGCACTCGTACCGGACCGGGATGGCCCTGGTCCGGTGCGACGGCTGGTACTCCTCGGTCCCGCGGAAGGTCACGACGCCGTCTCCTCGCGTTCGCCGCGCCTCCGAGCCGTGGAAGGAGACCGGGGCGGCGCCCGGGTCGAGGCCGGCGGCCGTGGCGTCGTCGAAGGTGGCCTTCCAGAGCGCGCCGCGGCACTCGAGGACGAGGTCGTAGTCGTCGTCCGGGCCCTGCCCGGCGAGGGGAGAGGCGAGGAGGAGAGCGCCCGCGAGGACGCTCCGCCTCGCCCGCGCGAGCGCGGAGGAGAGGGTCATGGCGGCTCCTTGTGCGGCGGATCGTACCGTCGCCGCCGCCCCGCGCACGGGGCGGGAGACGCGCTGCGCCGCGTCGTACGATTCCCGGGATGGACACCGGGTTCGTCTCCTGCGAGATCTGCCGCGAGCTGAAGACGGTCGAGACGTCGCTCACGAAGCACGGCTGGGAGGAAAACGACCGGCTGCTGCCGGCCGCGTACCGCCGCCTCGTCGAGGTGCGGGTCGCGGGACGGGAGGACGAGCCGCGCTCGCCCCGATACTGCCCGCTCTGCGGCACGTTCTACTCGTACGAGAGCCGCTACGAGTACTTCGCGAACGGGAGCGAGGACGAGGAGGCGCTGCGGCGGCTGACGGGCGAGGAGGCGCGCGCCTGGCTCGGCGACGCGGTCGTCGACTCGTTCCCGAAGCCGCTCTTCTCCCCGCTCTCCGTAACGGTCGTGGACGAGCACGTCGTCGTCTTCTCGACGGGCGGCGAGGACCTCGCCTCGGGCTGGGGCGCGAACGCCGTGGCGATCCTCGGCGACGGGGAGACGCTCCTCGTCGACCCGCTCGTCGCGCCCGTCTACGCGCGGGAGGTCGCACGTCTCCTCGCGGCGCGGGGAGCCGGGCCGGTACGGCGGGTCGTGACGACCCACCACCACACCGACCACTCCGTCGGTGCCTCCGTCTTCGCGGAGGCGGGCGCGGAGGTGATCGCCCACGCGGACTCCGCCGCGCGGATGGCCGCGGAGCAGCCGGCGCTCCTCGCCGAGAGGAAGTCGGCGTGGCCCGTGGGGACGCTTTTCTTCGACGCCGTTCCGGCCGCCCCGACGCGCCTCGTGACGGAGCCGCTCGAGCTCTCAGTCGGGGGCGTCCGGGCGGTCGTCCGCCCCTGCGGGCCGGCCCACACGCCGGGCGACCTGCGGATCGACCTCCCGGCCCTCGGCGTCGTCGTGACGGGGGACCTCGTCTTCCACGGCTACCACCCGAACCTCGAGCACGCCGATCTCGACGGCTGGAGGCGCGGGCTCGAGGCTCTTCTCCGTGAGCCCGCCGGCACGGTCTTCGTCCCGGGACACGGCGCGCCGGGGGGACGGGAGATCGTCGAGGCGCAGCTCGCCTGGTTCGAGGCGGCGCGGGAGGAGGTCCGGCAGTCGCGCCCGGGCGCCGGCGAGGACGAGATCGTCGAGCGCCTCCGGAGGCGCTTCCCGGACCATCGCCTCGCCGCGGTCCTCCCGACGGCGGCGCGCGTCCTCGCGCTCGCGACCTGAGGGGCGGAGCTCTACCGGATCTCGACGAGCTCGACCCGGCGGTTCTTCGCCCGGCCCTCGTCGGTGGCGTTCGACGCGACCGGGGCGTACGGGCCGACGCCGTGGGGAACGAGCCGCTTCCCGTCGACCGAGAGCTTCCCGGTGAGCCAGGCGACGACCGAGGCGGCGCGGCCGGAGGCGAGGGCGACGTTGCCCTCGGCGGAGCCGACGGAGTCGGTGTGGCCGACGACCCAGACCCTGAGGCCGGGGCTGGCCTGGAGGAGCTTCGCGACCTCGCGCAGGGCCGGCTCCGACTCGGGCTTCACGTCGGCCTTGCCGAAATCGAAAAAGATGCCGGGGACCTCGACGTGGCCGGTCCGGGCGAGCCCGCCCTCGAGCGCGTCGGCGTTCGCGACGACGTCCTGCTTCATCTCCTGCCGCTCGACGATCGTCACGTAGTAGGTGGCGCCGCGGGTGAGGACCTCCACCCACGTCTCCCGCCCGTCCTTCGGAATGCGGAGCGTCGTGTTCATGTAGGCGCCGTCGGAGTCGTGGAGGACTTCGCCGCCGATCCGTTTCGCCGCGGCCTGGTAGTTCCGCTTCACCTGGAGGCCGCTCGGCACCGGTCCCGCGGCGCGGTCGAACGAGTAGGTGTAGACGGTCTTGCGGCCTTCGACCCGCACCTTCTCGACCTTCGCGCCGTTCTTCACGGGGAAGTCGTAGGCGTCGAACGCCGACTCCTTGTAGGCGCCGACGCCCGAGAGGAAGGCGCCCGGCATCCTCGTGAACAGGGCGGGGTCCGCGTAGCCCTTGAAGTCCGCGAGAGGGGCACCGAACGCCGGGGACGCCACGAGGAGAAGGGCGGCGCAGGCCAGGTTGCGCGACAGGTTCATCTTGCAGCCTCCTCAACGGCTCGAGAGCGACGATCCGATTTGCCGATCGGAAATCATACGCGCGGCGCCGCGTGCCTCGCCGGCACCCTCCTCGACGGCGTCGCCCCGGCCCGTCAGGAGGCTGTGGCCTCGCCCGCGCGCTGGAAGTCGGCGAAGGCGTGGTCGGCCGAGGCGATGTGCGAAAGGAGGCGGCGCGCGAAGGCGTCGGCGTCCTCGCGGGCCGCCTCGTCGAGCCCGTCCGCGAGGCGCGCCCGGACGCCCTGGAGCTCCCGGACGAACGTCGCGTGGTCGGCCGCGTGGGCCTCGGCCTCGGGGTAGGCGTGGAGGCGCATGAGGAGCTCCTCGGCGTGGAAGTGCGCGCGCGTGAAGGCGTCGAGCCGCTCGAAGACCTCGAGCGCCGCGGGGGCGTCGCCCGAATCGAGGTTCTCGACGAGCTCGCGGAGGAGCGAAAGCTGAAGGGCGTGCTCCTCGTCCATCTGCCGGTTCCCGGTGACGAGGTCCCGGTGTCGTTCGGCGGCGGTCATCGTCCGTCCCTCCGGAGAATCCTCACCCGGGGACCCAGACGCCGTTCCGCACGACGATCGACCTTCCGTCGATCGCGACGCGGCGCCCGCAGCCGCCGGGGCGGAAGTCGCAGACGACGTCGACGTGCTGCGCCGAGCGGTTCAGGACGCCGCGCGCCGCGAGCTCCTCGAGCCGCTCGCGGGCTCCGGGGGCCTTCGGGTCCCGCTCGAAGCAGGTCTCGTAGCTCGCGCCGATCGCGACGTGGAGCGTCCCGCCCACCTTCTCGACGAAGAGCGGGTGCTTGAGCGCGCGCGTCAGGCCGGGGTTCATGCCGAGGGCGACCTCGCCGAGGCGGCGCGCCCCCTCGTCGGTCCCGACGATCGAGGCGAGCTGCGCCTCCCCCTCGAGGGCCGAGAAGCGGACGATCCGCCCCTTCTCGAAGACGAGGTGCATCCCCGAGACGTCGACGCCGCCGTTCAGGACGGGGAGGTCGAGGAAGAGCTCCCCCTCGACGGAGGAGGCGTCGGGGCTCGTGAAGACCTCGCCGTCGGGGACGTTCCGGAGGCCGTGGGAGAGGACCGGGATCGACTCGGCGAGGCTCATCGCGAGCGTCAGCTCGCGCTTCTCGACCGGGTGGAACGTGACGACCTCCATCCGCTTCCCGTCGGCGAAGAGCGGCTCGAGCCGCCTCTCCGCCTCGAGGAGCGGCAGGGGGTCGACCGTCGAGGCGTCGACGACGAAACGGACGTACTCCTCGAGCGGGAGCCCCTCGATCTCGGCGTAGGCGGGGGTCGGGTAGAGGGTGATGACCCAGCGCTTCGACAGGCGGAGGTCGGCGAACGGGCGGTCGGCCTTCGCGAGCGAAGCGGCCGCCTCGCGCGAGAGGCCGGCGTAGCTCGCCGGCGACTCGGCGCCCAGGACCTCGATGTACTTCGTCATCGAGGCGTAGCGCTCGCGGTGCCAGTCGGGGACGCGGGCGAGCTGCTCCTCCGACGCCCCGCGTCCCATCGCGGCGGACCAGACCTTGCCGCGCTCGTTGTTCGGCGCGACGAGGCAGACGTCGGGTATTCCACCGGCGGCGATCACCTCGCGCTCGATCCGCTCCATGAGCGGCCAGGCGATCCGCTCCCCCTTGATCATGACTCGGTCGTCCGGGGTGACGCCGCCGATCGAGTGGGTGACGAGGAGGCGGGCCCACTCGTCGAGCTTCGTGGGGTCGATCGTCGGTTCGAGCACGTGTCCCTCCTGGAATCCGTCCGGCGTCACTTCGCGCGCACCGTCCGTCCGGCTTCCGGCGGCCGAGGATACCGAACCGCCCGCCGGGTCGGCCTCTCCCGCCGCTCCTACAGGGGCGTCACGGTCCAGTGCGTCGTCGAGGCGCTCTCCTGGCCGAGGCCGGAGCTGTGGCTCTCCTCGCGCGCCGACGCCGTGACGAGCCGCCCGGCCACCCGGGTGAAGCGCCGACTCTCGCGCATCGAGACGGTGAACGAGATGAGGAGCTTCTTCGCCTTCAGGTCCAGCGTCCGCTCGAGCGAGAACGGGAGACCGTCGGCGTCGAGTCGCAGTGTGACGACGTCGTCGTAGCGCTTGACGGCCTTCCGGGCCTCGTCGTCGAGGTCGGGGACGACGCGGAAGACGACCGTCCGCGCGGCCCTCCCCTCGAACGTCTCCGGGCGGTCGGAGACGACGGTGGCCCCGTCCAGCAGCTGCCGGAGCTCCGAGCCCGGGTCGACGAGCTCCAGCGCGTCTCCCGGCTCGAGCCGCACCGTCTTCTCTTCGCGCGCCTTCCGTTCCGCCTTCGACCCCGGCTTCGGGAGGAAGGCCGGGTCGAGGTGGATCGAGAGCCCCGTCGGCCCGTGCTCGACGATCGCCTCCCCCTTCCGCTCTCCCTTCGGCTTCTCCTTCTCGGAGTCGGTTCGCGCGATCGCAACCCGGACCCGGACGGTCTCTCCGGCCGGGGTCCGGTCGAGGGCGGCCCGAAGGTCGGCGAGGGCGTCGGCCCGGGCGGGGCGGGAGGCG
>CAZWRQ010000270.1:0-6724 GCA_964636395.1 uncultured Holophagales bacterium | reverse complement strand
CGTCGGCGTCCTCGTGGAAGGACCAGACGATGTCGTGCCCGAGCGAGGTCGGGACGCGCGGGTCGCGGCGGACGTTCCGGAACCTCTTTCGGCCGAGGTCGAGCGTGTTCAGCCCGCCGCCGTACGTCCCGATCCAGAGGACCCGCGAACGGTCCTCGAGGAGCGAGAAGACGCGGTCGGTCGCGAGGCTCCGCGGGACGGACGGGTCGTGCGTGAGGACCTCCACCGTCTCCGTCTTCCGATCGTACCGGGCGAGGCCCGCCCCGTCCGTCGCGACCCAGAGCAGTCCCTCATGGTCCTCCGCGAGCGCCTTCACCCTCTCGCCCGGCAGGCGCGCGCCGCGCGGGCGAGAGACGAGGCGTCCCGCGTCCTCGTCGAGGAGGAAGAGTCCTCCGCCCCACGTCCCGACCCAGAGGTGACCCGAGCGATCCTCCAGGAGGGCGTCGACGAGCTCCGCGCCTCCCCCACCGTCGACGGGGACGTGGACGAACCGGCGCGACGCCGCGTCGAAGCGGTCGAGACCGCCGCCGTACGTCCCGACCCAGAGCGTTCCGCGTCCGTCGACGAGGAGCGCCCTCACGTCGTCGTGCGCGAGGCTCGCCCCGTCGCCCGCGTCGTGCCGGAAGCGCTCGAAACGCCCCGTCCGCGGGTCGAGGCGCGCGAGCCCGCCGCCCTGCGTCCCGGCCCAGATCCGCCCGTCGCGGTCGACGCGGACGGCGCGGACGAGGTCGGCGGGGAGGCTGGCCGGGTCGGCCGGGTCGTTGCGGTACGCCGTGACGCGCCCCGTCGTCGGGTCGAACCGGTTCAGCCCGCCGCCGAACGAGCCGACCCAGAGCGCCCCCTGCGCGTCCTCGTCGAGGCACTTCAGGTCGTTGTACGGAAAGCTCCGCGCGTCGCCCGGCGCGTTCCGGAAGACGGTGAAGCGGGCGCCGTCCCAGCGGTTCAGGCCGTCTTCCGTCGCGAGCCAGAGAAAGCCGAGACGGTCCTGGTGGATCGCCTCGACGATGCTCTGGGAGAGCCCTTCGTCGAGCGAGAGGCGCCCCAGCTCCCGCGGCGCGGCAGGCAACGCCGCGAGGAGGGCGCCGAGCGCCACGAAGGCGAGGCGACGGGGCCTCATGCTCTCCGGTACGGCCCGGCGCGGCGCGGGTTCGTCCTGCGATGAAGTCGCTCCTTGACGCGAGCGCCTCGGACCGGCACATTCTCCGCCTCATCCGAGCCCGCGCGACCACACCCCGCCAGGAGGCCGTCGACGTCCTCCTCGTCTCGATGCCGTTCGGCCCCGAGATGGCGCCGTCGCTCGGCCTCTCCCTCCTGAAGGCGGGTCTCGCGCCGTTCGGCGTCTCCTGCCGCGTCCTCTACCTCACGCTCCGCTTCGCCGAGCGTCTCGGCGTGGGCCCCTACACGCGGGTCGCGACCGACGGCACCCGGTCGATCCGCGAGCTCGCGGGCGAGCACGTCTTCCGCGAGGCTCTGTTCGGTCCCGATGCCGCGGGCGACGCCCGATGGGAGCGCGACGTCCTCCTCGCCCGGGCGTGCTGGAGCGCGAAGGAGCTCGCCCGTCCCGTCCCTCCCTCGTTCGTCCGGGCGGTTCGGCGCGCGCGGAACCTCGCCGACCCGTTCCTCGAGAGGGCGCTCGACGAGGTCCTCGCGCACCGGCCGCGCCTCGTCGGCTTCACGAGCGTCTTCCAGCAGCACGTCGCGTCGCTCGCGCTCGCCCGGCGGATCAAGGCCGCCGCGCCGGAGACCGTCGTCGTAATCGGCGGCGCGAACTGCGAGGGTGTCATGGGGGCCGAGACGGCGCGCAGCTTCCCGTTCCTCGACGCCGTCGTCTCGGGCGAAGGGGACCTCGTCTTCCCCGAGCTCGTCGCGCGCGCCCTCGCCGGCCGTGCGCTCGACGACCTCCGCGGCGTCGCGACGCCGCGGAACGTCCAGGCGCTCTTCTCGGCGGGGCGCTTCCCGAACGCGCCGTCGGTCACCCGGATGGACGACCTTCCCGTCCCCGACGACTCCGACTACTTCGATCAGTTCGCGCGGAGCCGCTTCGCCGGCACCTGGACGCCCGGCCTCTTCCTCGAGACGGCCCGCGGCTGCTCCTGGGGAGAGAAGAGCCACTGCACGTTCTGCGGCCTCAACGGGACGACGATGGCGTTCCGGAGCAAGTCTCCCGCGCGCGCCCTCGCCGAGCTGCGCGACGTCACGTCGCGGCACCCCGGAAGCGACCTGCAGGTCGTCGACAACATCCTCGACACGCGCTACTTCGACACGCTCCTCCCCGAGCTCGCGAAGGCGCCCCCGTCCTCGCCCGTCTTCTGGGAGACGAAGGCGAGCCTCCGGAAGGACCAGATCCGCGCGCTTGCCGACGCGGGCGTCACGCGCATCCAGCCGGGCGTCGAGAGCCTCTCCGACGCCGTGCTGAAGCTCATGAAGAAGGGCGTCACCGCGCTCCAGAACGTCCAGCTCCTGAAGTGGTGCCTCGAGCTCGGCGTCACGCCCTACTGGAACCTCCTCTGGGGATTCCCCGACGAGGAGCCCGCCGAGTACGCGCGGATGGCGCGGCTCGTGCCGCTCCTCGCGCACCTCGCGCCGCCGTCGGGCGTCGCCGGCCTGCGGCTCGACCGCTTCAGCCCCGGCTTCGACGACGCCAGCCGCCTCGGCTTCCTCGACGTCGCGCCGATGCCTTCGTACGCCGCGGTCTACCCGTTCCCGCCCGACCGCCTCGCGAACCTCGCCTACTCCTTCACGTTCGCGCGCCGCGGCGCGGGAGAGGCGGCCGAGTACGCGGCGCCTCTCCTCCGCGCGCTCGCGAGGTGGAAGCGCGTCGCCGGCGCGAGCGCCCTCCTCTCCGTTCCGGCGGGCGACGCGCTCTTCGTCTTCGACCTCCGGGCCGCCGCGCGGCGCCCGCTGACGGTCCTTCGAGGAGAGGCGCGCGCCGTCCACGACGCGTGCGACGCCTCGACGACCGTCCGCGCGGCCGTCGACAAAGTCCGCTCGGAATGCGGCTTCGCGCGCGACGAAGCGGGGCGCGCGCTCACCGCGCTCGTGCGCGACCGCCTCCTCCTCGAGGACGGCGAACGTCGTCTCGCGCTCGCCGTCCCGCTCGGACGCTTCGCCTTGGGCGGGCGAGCGAGCGCGCGATTCCATCGCCTCGCACGAAGAATCGGACGAAGGACGCGTGACGGAATCGCGTTTCCCGTTCACAATGCAGCGGTGACGTTTCGGACACGAAACGGGGACGACGCGCCGCACGCCCCGCAGAGCACGCGGACGACGTCTTCCTCCGGCGAAGTTCTACTCGACCGCTTCTCCGTGAATCGTCGCGGAGAGCTGGTCTTTTCCTGAACCCCCGTCCTCGAGGGCGGAACCGAAAGGAGATCCGGATGGCAACGAAGAAGGCAGCGAAGAAGGTTGCGAAGAAGGCCGTGAAGAAGGTCGCCAAGAAGGCCGTCAAGAAGGCCCCCGCCAAGAAGGCCGTCAAGAAGGTCGCGAAGAAGGCCGTCAAGAAGGCCCCCGCCAAGAAGGCCGCCAAGAAGAAGGACGTCGGTCTCGTCTGATCGACCGTCGCGCCGGAGCCGGTCCCCTCGCGGGGCCGGCTCCGCGCCGCGATCTCCCGGCGCCGCCTCGGCCCCCTACTTCAGGCCGGTGACGAGGTGGAGGTCGTTCCTGTACTGGAAGAAGCTGTAGACCCAGGAGCGCCCGTCGGGCGTCACCTGGGCCGCGACGACCGACTCGACGCCCGCCGGGTCCGGCGGGGCGATCGTCGCGACCACATCCCGAACCTGCGTCGAGAGGTCGATCTTCCGGATGCGGGCGGGCATCTCGTCGTAGCGGAAGACGAAGAGCGAGCGCCCGTCGGAGCTCCAGCGCATCGGGACGTCTCCGGGCTCGAGGCCCGGCGCCAGGCGCGGCTCCGCCCCGTCGAGCGGGTAGAGGACGACTCGTCCCTCGGCGTCGATCACCGAAGCGACGCGGCCGTCGGGGGACACGGCGTCCGTGCTCGTCGTGATCCGGAACCCGTCGCCGGAAATCGCGCGCGGTCCGCCGGCTTCCGTGCTCTGCACGTAGAGCCGCACCGGCTTCCCCTCTTCGTTCGCCGCCAGCAGCAGCCTGTCTCCCCCGGGGAAGAACGCCGCCGCCTGGTAGCTCGTGATCGGCCCTCGATCGAGCGTCTTCGCGCGGCCCGGACCCGTCGGGAGAAGGACGACGCTCGGAGGAGCGGTCGGGACGATCGCCACCGCCCATTTCCCGTCGGGCGAGAGCGGCCCGGCCGTCCCCTCTCCGAGCCGCGCCGCGGCGGCGTCCTCCGTCCCGCGGTAGTAGACGGAGTACGTTCCCGCGCCCCCTCCGGCCCCCTGCTCCGCGAAGAGGACGGCGCGGCCGTCGCGGGAGAGGTCCGAGACGACCGTCGCGTCGAGCCACGAGAGGTCCCGGTCGGCGGGCTGCCCCGCGGCGCCGAGCCCCATCCCGAGCCGGACGCGCCCTTCCGTGACGAGGAGCTCGCCGGTCGCGCTCACGTCCTGGAGCGCGAGGCGCCCCGGGCTCCGCGCCAGGAGGCGCCGGTTCCCCTTCAGGTCGACGGACCAGAGCGCGCAGTTCGGGGAGACGTCCGTCGCCGTGAACCAGACCTCGTCCCCCTTCGGCGACCACGCGAGGCCGAGCGCGCTCGCCCAGCCCGCGGCGAGGACGGTCACCTTGCCGGCGCGGTCGACGACGCAGATCGAGCCGCGGTCGTCGCCGGCGATCGGGTGGTCTACGAAGGCGACCCGCTCTCCGTCGGGGGAGACCCTCACGTTGCTGAGCCACCCCTCGGCGACATGGAGGACCTTCTCGATCGGGTACTCGAGGCGGTGGCGTCCTTCGACGACGCGGCTCACCGCGAGCTCCTGGCCGTCGGGCGAGAAGTCCGCGTCCTCCACGTCGGTCAGGATCTTCCGCGGCGCCCCGCCGACGAGCGGGACGCGCGCGAGCGTCCCCCGCGCCGAAAAGCCGTAGATGTATCGGCGATCCAGCGAGACGGCGAGCTCGCCGGCCGACGAGACCGCGAGGACGTCGCCCGGGGGGAGGTCGAGCGGCCGGGACTCGGGGCTCTCCGTGCGCATCGAGTAGAGGCGGAACGGCTCCCCCTCCCAGCCCGCGCCGTAGACGATCGTCTTTCCGTCCGGCGAGAAGCGCGCCGAGAGGACGAGCCCCCTCCGGAACGTCAGCTGCTTGTAGGCCGGCACGCCCGGCCCTCCCGTCGCACGCCCCGCGCGCCACGCGAGGGCCGCTCCTCCGAGCAGGACGAGCACGGCGACCGCCGCCGGCAGGAGGACCGCGAGGCGGCGACGCCGCGCGGGGAGCGAACGCCGCCGGATCGCCGAGGCGCGAGAGAACCCCTCGGCGTACTCGCGGAGCTGGAAGGCGAGGTCGGCCGCGGACTGGAACCGGTCCTCCGGCGACTTCTCGAGGCAGCGCCGGAGGATCGGCTCGATCTCCGGAGGGATCTTCGCGGGATCGTCGAGACGCGAGATCGGATCCTCGGCGAGCGTCGCGCTCAGCGTCTCGATCGCCGACGGCTTCCGGAACGCGACCTGCCCCGTCAGCATCTCGAAGAGGACCGCGCCGAACGCGAAGACGTCGGAGCGGTGGTCGAGCGCCGCGCCGCGGACCTGCTCGGGCGACATGTACCTCACCGTGCCGACGACGATCCCGGAGACGGTCAGCCGCTCGGCGGTCTCGGCGTCGGGGAGGCCCTCGAACGACAGCGGCGCGACCGGCTCGACGAGCTTCGCGAGGCCGAAGTCGAGGAGCTTCACGCGGCCGTCGCGCGTGAGGAAGACGTTCTCCGGCTTCAGGTCGCGGTGTATGACCCCGGCGGCATGCGCCGCCGCGAGCCCCTGCGCGATCTCGCAGGCGGTCGTGGCGACGGACTTCGGCGGCAGCGCGCCCCGGTCCAGCCGGTCGCGGAGGGTCTCCCCCTCGAGCAGCTCGCTGACCAGGTACGGCACGCCGTCGTGGCTCCCGACGTCGTGGACGGCGAGGACGTTCGGGTGGCTGAGCCTCCCGACCGCCTTCATCTCCACCTCGAACCGCCGAATCCGGTCGAGGTCCGAGGAGCCGGTCTTCGTCAGGATCTTGATGGCGACGTCGCGCCCGAGACGCGTGTCCCGCGCCCGCCAGACTTCGCCCATCCCTCCCGCGCCGATGCGGGCCAGGATCTCGTAGGGACCGACCTTCTCGCTGGCGGAGAGCGTCATGCGCCGCCGGATCGTAGCGCGTCCGGACCGCTCAGAGAACGCGACGGACCGTCCAGAAGTCCCAGGCGAGGTCGGGGTGGAGGAGGTAGTCGAACGGCAGCCTGAAGTACCCCTCCATCCCCCACCGCCGTCCCCAGGAGTTCCGAAGGAGGAAACGGCGCCTCCGCGTGTCGTATCCGACGGCGAGGACCGCGTGCCCGCCGAGCGTCCTCTCGTCCCGCGCGGGCATCGACACCCGCCCCGTCTCCCGCACCGCGCGGCTCTCGAAGCGCTCGTGAACCGAGATCCCGAGAGTGAACGGGAAGCCCTGGGCGAGGCAGCCCCGGAGGTGGTCGAGCTCGCGCGGGACGCGGTGATACGTCAGCGCCCGTCGCCTCCGGGCCTCCGTGAAGCACCTCTTCGCCGGCCTCTCCGCGAACCTCTCGGGCCGCCAGGGCCAGAGCCGCTCGGAGCAGACGCCGGTCTTCGCCGCGGCCCGGTAGCCGTCGCGG
>CAZWRQ010000269.1:0-6726 GCA_964636395.1 uncultured Holophagales bacterium | reverse complement strand
CCTCGCGCGGGCCGCCGCGGAGGCGGACGGGGGATCGCTTCGGTTCTCGGATCGTGGCGGCGTGCTCGAGGCCAGGCTCTTCTGGCCGCGCGAGGAGGGCCGATGAAGGCGCTCGTCGTCGAGGACGACCCCGGGGCGCGCCGGGCGCTCGCCGAGCTTCTCGTCGAGCTGGGGCACGAGCCGGCGGAGGTGGGGAGCGTGGCGGAGGCGCTCGCGTCGCTCGAGGGGGACCCCCCCGACGTCGCGATCGTCGACCTCGGGCTGCCCGACGGAGACGGGCTCGACGTCGTACGGGCCGCCCCCGGCGCGACGGCCGTCCTCGTCCTGACGGGCCAGGGGTCCGTGAGGAACGCCGTCGAGGCGATGAAGGCGGGCGCGCACGACTTCCTCGTGAAGCCCCTGCGCCTGCCGCAGCTGCGCGCGGCGCTCGAGCTCCTCGCCGGGCGCGTCTCCCTGCCGCCCCCCCGGGCTGCGCGAGTGGGGGAGGACGGGCTCGGTGAGCTCCTCGGCGGATCGCCCCCGATGAAGGAGGTCTTCCGGCTCCTCGCGCGGGTCGCCCCGTCCGACGCCCCGGTCCTCCTCTGGGGCGAGAGCGGGACGGGGAAGGAGGTCGCCGCGCGGACGCTGCACTCCCTCTCGCGGCGCGCGGCCGGCCCCTTCGTAGGAGTGAACTGCGGCGCCATCTCGCCGAACCTCGTCGAGAGCGAGCTCTTCGGGCACGAGAAGGGGTCGTTCACGGGAGCCGAGCGGCGGCGGGAGGGGACGTTCGAGCTCGCCCGCCGAGGCACGCTCTTCCTCGACGAAGTGACCGAGATGCCGCTGGAGATGCAGGTGAAGCTCCTGCGGGTCCTCGAGACGAAGTCGTTCCGGCGCGTCGGGGGCGCGGAGGAGCGCGACGTGGACGTCCGCGTCGTGGCGAGCACGAACCGCGACGTCCGGGAAGCCGTGGCGAACGGCGTCTTCAGGGAGGACCTCTACTACCGGCTCGCCGTCTTCCCCCTCCGCCTCCCGCCGCTCCGCGAGCGGCTCGGCGACGTCCCGCGGCTGGCCCTCGAGTTCCTCGCGCGCGTCGAGGCCGAGGAGGGGCGCGGGATCGCGGGGATCGAGCCGGAGGCGCTCGCGCTGCTCGGCCGCCATGCCTGGCCCGGGAACGTCCGCGAGCTGCGGAACGCGATCCACCGCGCCTACGTCCTCTCCGATCCTCCCGCGGTCTCCTGCGAGGCCGCGGAGGCGGTCCTCGCCGCGCCGGCGCCGTCGGCGCCGGGAGGGTCGTCGGGAGAGCCGCTCGCCGTTCCGGTGAGAGTCGGCGACACGGCGCGTGATGCCGAGCGGAAGCTCGTCGAGGCGACGCTCGCGGCCGTCGGGGGAGACAAGCGAGCGGCCGCCGAGATGCTCGGACTCTCGCTGAAGACCGTCTACAACAAGCTCAGGTCCTGGGGCGTGTCGTGACCGTCGCGAGGAGCTCACCGAGGCGGGAGACGCCCGCGGGCTTGACGAGGTGGTGGTCGATCCCCGCTTCCAGCGAGCGCGCCCGGTCGTCGCGCCCGGCCCAGCCCGAGAGCGCGATCAGGAGGACGTTCGCGAGGGAAGGCTCCGCCCTCAGGCGGCGCGCCAGCTCGTAGCCGTCGAAGCCCGGGAGGCCGACGTCGAGGACGACGGCGTCCGGGAGCAGCGTGCGGGCGGCCTCCAGCCCGGACGGGCCGTCCGGGGCAACGTGGACCTCGTGGCCTGCGAGCGAGAGGAGCTCGGCGAGCGACCGCGCCCCGTCGGCGTTGTCCTCGACGACGAGGACCCGGCAGGCCGACGCCGGGGCGGGCGGCGGGTCCGTGGGCGCGGCCTCCCGCTCGGGCGCGGACGCCCGCGGGATCCGGAGCGTGAACGTGCTGCCGTGGCCCGGGCCGGCGCTCGTCGCGGTCAGGCTCCCGCCGTGGAGCTGGGCGAGGCGGCGCGAGAGCGCGAGGCCGACACCGAGCCCTTCGTCGTCGACCGGGCGGACGGAGCCCTGCTCGAAGAGGCCGAAGACCCTCACGAGGTCCCGGGGCGCAAGGCCGATGCCGTCGTCTGTAACCCGCACGACGGCCTCGACCTCGTCGGCGGCGACGGCGAGCTCGATCCGGCCGCCCGGGGGCGAGTACTTTGCGGCGTTCGAGAGGAGGTTCGAGACGACCTGCGCGAGACGGACCGGGTCGCCTTCGACGAGGACGCTCTCGCGCGGGAACGCGACGGAGAGCTCGTGCCGCCGCGCCTCGAGAGCGGGGCGCGTCGTCTCGAGCGCGGCCTCGACGATCTCCGCGAGGGCGACGGCCTCCTTCTTCAGGACGAGCCGGCTGCTCGTGACGCGCGAGAGGTCGAGGAGGTCGTCGACGAGGTGCGACAGGTGGGCGAGCTGCCGCCGGAGGACGGAGCGCGCGAGCCCCCGCCGCTCCCGCGTCCTGCCGTCGGCCCCTCCCTCCGGAGCGTCGAGCAGCTCCACGGCGTTCCGCATGGCCGCGAGCGGGTTCCGCAGCTCGTGCGCGAGGGAGGCGAGGAACTCGTCCTTGCGGCGGTCGGCGTCGCGGAGCTCGGCGTTCGCCTCCTCGAGGGCCGCCGTCGCGGCGGCGTCGGCGACGAGCTCGCGGCGAAGGAGGAGAAGTCCGACGAGGACGAGGCAGAAGCCGAGGAGCGTCGAGGCGAGCGCCGCGGCGCCGGCGCCGAATCGGCTCCTCGCCGTCGCGGCCTCCCGCACCGCGAGCGTTCGCCGCTCGGAGGCCTCGAGCCCGTCGAGGGCATCGCGGACGGCGGCGCCGGTCTCGCGCTCGGCCGGATCCTCGCGCGGGAGCTCCGTCGTCCCGGCCTGCCGGTAGAGGCGCACGCCGTCGTTGAGCAGCGCGAGCCGCCGACGGGCCGCGAGGGAGAGCCGGGCGATGCGCTCGGCCTGCCTGCCGTCGCCCCGGGTCAGCTCCGCGAGCCGGTCGAGCTGGATGGCGAGGACCGTCCTCCCCGCCTCGAGCGGGGCGAGAGAGGTCGCTCCCCGGGCGAGGAGGAACCGACGCTGGGCGGCCTCCGCGGCGCCCAGCGTCGCCTCGATCCTCGCGAGCTCCGTCAGCACCTGGTCAGATCGGCGCATCTCCCGCTGGCCCTCGACGAGGCGGTCGAGGTGCCCGATCGTCAGGACGGCGTTCGCGGCGAGCGCCGCGACGGTGACGCCGAGGACGATGCGTTCCTTGCGCGCGAGGGTCCGCATGGAAAGATCTTCTCTCGGTCGGCAGCCTTTTCAACGGCGCCGGCGTTGAAGCGGCGCCAGGGCGGCCGCGCCGGGCCTGGCGAAGGCCCGAGGTGGCGCTCGCGCCGCGCGTCCTCCGCCGCTTCTGTCGAATGCGCCGACGCCCCCCTCCGACGAGACGCGGCCGCAGTGGCAGAGCGCTTGCGTGGAGTTCGGTCAGAGGACGCCGAATGGCGCGACCCTCGAGGAGGTGAACGGAGCGGCCGGACCACGACCGAGACGAAACGACAGTGGGAAGGACCTCGGTACCGGTATCCCCCCCGGGACGAGGCCCACAAAGCCAGCAGGCGAGATCGGACGAGGCCGCCGAATGCGAGCCGGACCGCCGCCTGCGGGCCCCCGAGGTCCTTCCCGCCTTTCCCCCAGGAGGCGGCGCTTCCCCCGGCGCCGCCCCTCTCTCCTGCCCGAATCCCGTCGACCGTCCGCTGCGTCCGAGATGTGGGCGGGAGGAGGCCCAGCGCCGAATCCGGCGCGGACGAAGGCGCCCGCGCTCGGGCCGGACCCGCGGCGCGGGTCCGGCCGGCCTACGACAGGTCGGCGGGAGCCGGAACGACGGTCACCGACACCGATCGCTTTCCGTCCGGAAGCCGGCTCTCGACGACCCGGACCCGGACGCCGACGGCGACCTCCGGGGCGACCTTAGAGTCGAGCCCCGGCTCGTCGAGCCGGAACGTCACGGTTTCGCCGGCATCCGTCCGGACCGTCACGTGGAAGCCGGCCGCGAGCTCGGTCACCTGCCCCTCCGTGGTCTTCTCCACGCTGCTTCGGGCGGGAGGCGAGGTCGCCGAGGCGCCGTCGGCCCCGCCCGCTGCGAGAGACGCGCCGGACGCGACGCAGAGACAGAGGAGGAACGCGAGTGCGGGGAAGAGACGTCGCATGGAGCACCTCCTGCGGCCGCGTACGGTCGGCGCTGCGGGCGCCGAGCCGCGTGAGCCGCAGTCGAAGGGGAGCAATCGGCGTGCCCCGGAGCGCTCAGCCCGTTACGCGGGGGGAGCCCGGGTCGTCCCAGGAGACGGGGTCCTCAATCGGCTCGAGGTGGGTGAGGACCGAGGCGCGGGGGAGGATCGCGCGCACCTCGCGCTCGATCTCCTCGCAGAGGTCGTGCCCGCGCTGCACCGTCCAGCCGCCGGGGACGAGGACGTGCATGTCGACGAAGCGGACCGGTCCGGCCTGGCGCGTCCTCACGGCGTGGAGGTCGACACCCTCGCTCCGGAACTTCTGGAGCAGCGTCTCGAGGGAGGCCTGCTCCCCCTCGGGGATGGTCTTGTCGAGGAGGCCGTGCGCCGTCTCGACGAGGATCTTTCCGGCCATCCAGACGATGTTCGTCGCCACGGCGAGGGCCACGATCGGGTCGAGGATGTGCCAGCCGGTGAGCTGGACGAGGGCGACGCCCGCGAGGACCCCCGCGGAGGTCCAGACGTCCGTCATCAGGTGGTGCGCGTCGGAGCGGAGCGTGATCGAGTCGAGGCGCTTCCCCGCCCGGAACAGGACGAACGCGACCGCTCCGTTGATCGCGGAGGCGACGGTCGAGACGGCGAGGCCGAGCCAGGCCGACTCGATCGGCCTCGGGTCGGCGATCCGGTTCCAGGCCGTGAGCGCGATCGCGATGGAGGCGCCGAGGATTGCGAGGCCCTCGAAGGCGGAGGCGAGGTACTCCGCCTTCTCGTGCCCGAAGTGGTGCTCGGCGTCGGGCGGCTCGGCCGCGACCCGCAGGGCCCACAGCGCGACGACGGCGGCGAGGAGGTTCACGACCGACTCGACGGCGTCGGAGAGGAGGCCGACGGACTTCGTCAGGTGCCAGGCGACGAGCTTCAGGGAGATCGTCGCGATCGCGGCGCCGACGGAGAGGAGCGCGTAGCGCTGGGCGCCGCCGGCGGAATGCGGGCCGGTCACGATTGGAGCCTACGCCGGTTCGTCGCGGGGCGGAGGACTATCAGGCCGACCCCCGCGAGGAGGATCGCCGCTCCCGCGAGGAACGGAGCCCGCAGCGTCTGCCCCTCGAGGACGAACGCCCAGAGGTTCGCGAGCGGTGGGTTCAGGAAGATGAAAGCGGCCGCCTCTCCCGCGGGGAGCCGTTTCAACGCCCAGAGGAAGGAGACCCACGCCAGGAGCGTGCAGGGGACGGCGAGGTAGAGCGCGGCGCCGAGCGCCCCCGGGCTCGCGGCGAGCTTCGCGACCGTCGACGGCCGCGCGAACGCCAGGAGAGGCAGGCTCCCGACGAAGAGGAGCGCGTAAGACGTGTCGATGGGGTCCGCTTCGGCGGGGAGCCTTCGCCCTAGGACCGCGTAGAACGCCCAGGAGAGCGGGGCGAGGGCGAGGAGGAGGGCGCTCGAGAGGTACGGCCAGTCGACGGGCTTGTCCGTGCCGTAGCGGATGACGACGAAGACGCCGGCGAGCGCGAGGGCGAGTCCGGTGACGTGCCTCCGGCCGAACGGCTCGCCGAGGACGAGGCGGGCGAGGACGGCGGTGAAGACCGGGTTGAGCGCGATGACGAGCGCCGCCGTGCCGCTCGGGACCGACTTCAGCCCGTGGAAGAAGAAGACGTTGTAGACGGGGACCGAGAGGAGGCCCATCGCGACGACCGTCGGCCAGGCCGCGCGCGGGATCCGGAGCGGGCGGCGCACGAGGAGGTACGCGCCGGCCCCGAGGAGCACCGGGACGAACCGGGCCGCGAGCGCCTCCCCGAGGCCGAGCTCCTGCCGCAGGCGCGCCGCCGCCAGGAACGAGAACGACCAGACGAGGACCGTCAGGGCGAGGACGAGGTGGGCCAAGGGAGGCGGAGTATCGCACCGGCCTGTCGCGAGAGGCCCCTCGCGGATAATCGCCGGCCGTGCGCGAGATGGCACTCTCCGCCTTCTTCTTCGCTCTCATGGCAGCGGGGGCGAAGCTCCTCGGTGGAAGGGTCCCGCCCCAGGAGGTCATCCTCGTCCGGGGCGTCCTGAACGCGCTCTTCATGCTCTGGCTGCTCCGCAGGCGCGGCCTCCCGTGGCGGCCGAAGCGGCCCGGCCTGCTCGTCCTGCGCGGCGCCCTCGGGCACTTCGCGCTTTCCTGCTATTTCTGGTCCGTCGCCCGGCAGCCGCTCGCGACCGCGGTCCTCCTCCAGCAGGTCCACCCCGTCTTCACGGCGATCCTCGCCGCCTGGTTCCTTTCGGAGAGGCCGGGGAAGCGCTTCGTTCCCGCATTCCTCCTCGCGGCGTCCGGCGTCGCGCTCCTCGTCCCGACTGCCGGACCGGGGGCGAGCCCCGCGTCCGCCTCCCTCGCGCCGCTCGTCGTCGGGCTTCTCGGGGCGCTCCTCTCCGCGGCGGCCTACGTCACCGTCCGCGACGCCTCCCGCACGGAGCACGAGGAGACCATCGTCCTCTGGTTCCCGCTCACGTCGATCCCGCTCGCGACGGTCGGGACGCTCGTCGAGGGGCCCGCGGCGCCGACGCCGGTCGAGTGGGGATGGCTCGTCTTCATCGCCG
>CAZWRQ010000268.1:0-6731 GCA_964636395.1 uncultured Holophagales bacterium | reverse complement strand
CCATCGAGCCGGCCCCCGCGCCCGTCGTGGAGGCCCCGCCCGCGCCGAAGCCCGAGACCTCGACGACCGACGAGATCCTCTTCGACTCCGCCCGGAGCCGCCTGACGAACATCGCGAAGGCGATCCTCGACGGCGTGGCGCTCCGGCTGAAGAACAACCTCTCGGCGACCTGCGCGATCGCCGGCCACACCGACCCGGGCGAGAAGGGCGACCACGCCGCGCTCGCGAAGGCCCGCGCAGACGCCGCGAAGGACTACCTCGTCAAGCGGCACGGCATCGACGCCGCCCGGATCCAGGTCGACGGCCGGGGCGACGCGGAGGCCGGAGGCGACGCGACGCGCAACCGGCGCGCCGTCGTCACGGTGACGTTCCCCTAGCCCGAAGCCCTTTCCTCCTCTGGATCGTTCGAGCGGCCGGCCCTTCGCCGGCCGCTCTCGTCTTTCCCCGACGCGCTACACTGGTCCGGCTTGGACAGCAGCGGCGCCTTCACGACCGGAACGAGCCCCGCTCTCGGCGGGGTTTTTCGTTCGCGCGCGCTCGTCGTGCTGGCGACGGCGGCCGTCGTCGGCCTGCTCTGGGCCGGGAAGATCCTCTTCGTCACGCTCTTCTTCGCCCTCTTCCTCTCGTTCGCGCTCCACCCGTTCGTGGAGCTCCTCGAGAAGCTGCGCGTCCCGCGCGGCCTCGCGGCGTTCGTCGTCCTCCTCCTGCTCTGCGCGCTCGTCGCGTTCTTCATCGTGAACGCGCTCGACCAGGCGCAGGCGTTCTCCCGCGACTGGCCCTCGTACGAGAGGAAGATCCAGGGCCTGACGGCGCAGGCGCGCGGCGTCTTCTCGCGCATCGAAGAAGGGACCCGCCGGCTCCTCTCGGACGGCGGCGCCTCGGGCGTCCGCTCCGTCCGCCTCGAGGAGGGGGTGCTCGACTCGATCTCGCGCGTCGTCCTCCAGGCGAAGACGGTCTTCTCGCTCGTCCTCTACACCGCGGCGGTCCCGATGCTCGCGTTCTTCATGCTGAAGGACCGGGACAAGTACTCCGGAGCGCTCACGCGCATCCTCCGGCGGAAGGGCGGCCGCGCCGCCTCCGACTTCGCCGTGAACGTCGCCCACGTCCTCTCCGGCTACGTCCTCGGCGAGCTCTTCGTCGTCCTGATCACCGCGTGCATCACGACGGCCGGCCTCCTCATTTTGAAGGTCCCGTACAGCTACGTGCTCGGGCCGCTCGCCGGCCTCTGCGTCCTGCTGCCCTACGTCGGCGTCATCCTCTCGACGACGCCCGCGGTCTTCGTGGCGTTCCTCGGGACCGACGAGCCGTTCCTCGCCCTGAAGGTCGTCGCGTTCTACTCGGTCGTGCAGTTCCTCGAGGGGAACGTCCTGACGCCGTTCATCGTCGGGAGCCGCGTCCGCCTCCATCCGCTCGCCGTTCTCGTCGCGTTCCTCTTCTGGGGGATCCTCTGGGGCCTCCCCGGGGCGATCCTCGCCGTGCCTCTCACGGCGGCGGTGAAGGTCGTGGGCGAGCGGTTCGAGCGCTTCGCGCCGTGGGCGGCGCTCCTCGGCGACCGGACGCCCGACCCGGAGCCTGAGCCCGAGGAGCCGAAGCCGGAGCCGGAAGGGGCGGGGTGAGACCGTGTGCGGCCGCTACGTCCAGACGAGCCCGGCCGACGCCCTCGCCGCGCGCTTCGGCGCCCGCCTGCCGGAAGGCCTCGCGTGGGTCCCGCGGTGGAACGTCGCGCCGTCGACGCCGGCGCCCGTCGTCCGCGCCGCCGGCCCCGGGCGTGATCTGGCCCTCCTGACCTGGGGCCTCCTCCCCTCGTGGGCGAAGGACGGCGTCCCCCTCCGCCCGATCAACGCGCGCGCCGAGGGGCTCGCCGGAAAGCCGATGTTCCGCGACGCGCTCCGGCACCGCCGCGCGCTCGTTCCCGCCGACGGTTTCTACGAGTGGCGGGCCGAGGCGCGGGGGAAGACACCCTGGCACTTCCACCTGCGCGGCGGAGAGCCGTTCGCGTTCGCCGGACTCTGGGAGCGCCGCGAGGCGACGGGCGGCCCGGCCCTCGAGACGTTCGCGATCGTGACGACGGAGGCGAACGACGTCGTCCGGCCCGTTCACGCGCGAATGCCGGTGATCCTCGACGCCGAGGCCGAAGCGCTCTGGATGCGCGAGGGCGCGCTTTCTCCCGAGGAAGCGACGCGCTGCCTCCGCCCGCTCGATCCCTCGAGGATGGAGGGCTGGGCCGTCTCCTCCTGGGTGAGCTCCCCGGCGCACGAAGGGCCGCGCTGCGTCGAGCCGGCGAGCTGAAGCCGGGTCTCGCGGACGGCGCGGCGCACCTTCCCTTCCTCCGGGCGCCTCCCTAGACTGCCCTCCCGATGCACCCCGACTTCCGCGCCGCCTTCAACCGCGCATTCTCCCCCGCGCTCGCCCGCGGCCAGGCCGAGGACCTCGCGGGGCGCGCCGGGCGCCTGCCCGGTTTCCGCCTCGCCGAGACCCCGGTCTTCCTGACGCGCGAGCTCGACGAGAGGCTGGCATCGGCCTCGCACGGCATCCTGGCGCAGCTCTCCCGCCCCGAGACCGTCGCGCGGCTGCGGCAGTTCGTCCCTCCCGAGTGGGATGCCCCAGGAATGGACGCGCTCCCGTCGATCGCGCAGGTCGACCTCGCCGTGACGCGAGCCGCCGACGGGAGCCTCGAGCCGAAGCTCGTCGAGCTCCAGGGCTTCCCGTCCCTCTCCGCCTTCGAGGTGCTCCAGGCCGAAGCCTGGGAGGCGGCCCTCGAGGGGATTCCCGGGCTCCCCGTCGGGGGCTGGAGCCCCTTCTTCTCCGGCCTCACGCGGCTTTCGTTCCTCGACCTCTTCCGCCGGACCGTCGTCGCCGGCCACGACCCCGAGACGGTCGTCCTCCTCGACCTCCGGCCGGAACGCCAGAAGACCGCCGTCGACTTCGACGCGACACGGAAGCTGCTCGGCGTCGAAGCCGCCTGCGCGACCGAGCTCGAGAAGGAGGGGCGCCGCCTCTACCGCCGGAAGGGCGGCCGGCGCGTCCCGATCGAGCGGATCTACAACCGCGTCGTCTTCGACGAGCTGGCCCGCTCCGGGGTCCGGCTCCCGTTCGACTTCCGCGACGACCTCGCCGTCGAGTGGGCGCCCCACCCGAACTGGTTCTGGGCCTTCTCGAAGGCCGCGCTGCCGTTCCTCGACCATTCGGCGGCGCCGCGGGCTCGGACGCTGGACACGCTCGACGCCCTTCCCGTCGACCTCGAGGCGGGGTGGGTCTTGAAGCCGCTCTTCTCATTCGCCGGAGGGGGCGTGAACGTGGAGCCGACGGAGGCCGACGTCGCGGCGGTCCCCGCCGCCGAGCGGGGCCGCTGGTGCCTGCAGGAGAAGATCGACTACGCGCCCGCGCTCACGGCCGCGGACGGAGCAGGGGTGAAGGTCGAGATCCGGATGATGTTCTTCCGGCCCGACGCGGAGCCCGCGTTCACCCTCGGCCTGAACCTCTGCCGGCTCTCCCGCGGTAAGATGCACGGCGTCGACTTCAACCGCGACTTCACGTGGGTCGGCTCCTCGGTGGCGCTCCGCCCGGCCGCGGGGTGGCCGGAGCCGGGCGCGCGCGGCGCTTGACAGGAGCGGTCCGCGCGGAGATCGTCGCGAAAACAGACGTCGCGGGAGGCTCACGTGCCGCAGAACCTGAAGGGTCTGAGAGTGCTTTTCCTCGTCGCTCCGAATGGTTTTCAGGCCGAGGAGCTCGAGAAGCCGCGCCGCGTCCTCGAAGCGGCCGGCGCGGAGATCGTCGTCGCCACGACGGCGGGAGGCGGGGCGAAGGCGCAGGACGGCGCCGCGATCGACGCCGCACCGATCGTCGAGCTGCGGCCGACCGATTTCGCCGGTGCGGTCGTCGTCGGCGGTCCCGGCGCGCCGGACCTCTGGGAGAACGGGATCGCGCACAAGTTCTTCCGGATGGCGGCGCACGACGGCAAGCCGGTCGGAGGGCTCTCCCTCGGCGTCGGCTTCCTCGCGAAGGCCGGCCTCCTGGAAGGGAAGTCGGCGACGATCTGGGTCACCCCGGAGGCCCTGCGCACGCTGAAGGACGGGGGGGCGCGCTACGAGAAGAAGCCGGTCGTGGTCGCGGGCGGCGTCGTGTCCGCCGACGGCCCCTCCTCCGCCGAAAGCTTCGGGAACATCTTCTCCGAGCTCCTCGACGGCTCACGCAGCCGCTCCGGGCGCGTCACGCGCTGACGGCGGCGCGCCGCCCCGTCAGGTCCGCGCGAGCGCGGCGCCCCAGTGGAGGCCCGCGCCGAGGGCCGTGAAGCCGACGAGCGAGCCCGGCCCGATCCGCCCCGCCTCGACGGCCTCGTCGTAGACGAGCGGGAGCGTCGCCGCGGTCGTGTTGCCGTACTTCTGGATGTTGTTGAAGACCTTCTCGTCCGGCAGACCGAGGACCTTCTGGACCGACTCGTTGATCCGGAGGTTCGCCTGGTGCATCAGGAGGAGGTCGAGCTCCTCGAGGCCGAGTCCGCTCGCGGCGAGGACCTCCCGCACCGCCTCCGGCATAAGGAGGCTCGCGAGGCGGAAGACCTGGCGCCCCTCGACGATCGGGATCGTGCCGAGGCTCTCGAACATCTCCGGCGTGAAGTAGGGGCGCGACTTGCAGCCGCCTCCCGGGACGTAGAGCTTGTCCCAGTGGTTCCCGTCGGTCTTCAGGACGATGCGGAGGAAGCCGCGGCCGTCCCCCGACTCGTTCGCCTCGAGGATCATCGCGCCGGCGCCGTCGCCGAAGAGGACGGCCCGGTCCCGCATTCCCGTCGCCCGCTCGTACCAGTACGGGTCGCACGGCCCCGGGCTCCTCCCCAGCATGACGTCCCAGACCGACTCGGGCCAGGGCATCAGGCCCGAGTGGACCTCCGCCCCGACGAGGAGGACACGGTCGAACGCACCGGAGCGGATGAAGGCGTCGGCCGTCTGGAGCCCGGAGAGGAAGCCGGCGCACTGCATGCGGATGTCGAGGGCCGGCGTCGTCGTCAGCCCGAGGCGGGCCGCCAGGAGGCCGCCGCTCCCCGGGAAGTAGTGGTCGGGCGTCATCGTCGCGAAAACGACGAGGCCGACGTCCTTCGGCGCGAGTCCGGCCTTCTCGAGCGCCCGCCGGGCGGCGTGCTCGGCGAGCTCGGCCGGGCCGACGCCTGGCGCGCAGAATCGCCGCTCGCGAATGCCGGTCCGCGGGACGATCCACTCGTCCGTCGTGTCCATGATCCGGGAGATCATCTCGTTCGTGACGACCTGGGGAGGCACGTAGCTTCCGGAGGAACGGATGACGGTCGTTCTCGGCGCGTTGCTCATCGGCGGGGCGGAAGTCTAGCGGACGGCCCCGCCGGACCGAAGGCGGGCGACGGTCGCTCCCCAGCCGCCGCGCTCCGAAGTCGCGTCGCGGAACTCCACGACGAGGGGCGAGCGGGCGAGGACCGCGCGGACGATCCGTCGCTGAGCGCCGACTCCCCGCCCGTGAACGATCCGGACTTCGGCGAAGCCGTGCCCGGCTGCCGCCGCGAGGTACTCCTCGACGACGGACGCCGTTTCCGACGGCCGGAAGGGGTGCAGGTCGATCGCATCCTCCACCGGGAGGACGACGGGAACGTCCTCTTCCGTGTCCACGACCACAGTGTAGGGCCGGCACGCCGGTTGAAGGAGCGCGTCCGGCGGCGGAGAATGGCTGCCGAACGGAGGAAAGCCATGAAGCACCGACTCGTCGTGGCCGCGGGGCTCCTCGCGGCCCTCGTCTCGTCCACGGCGCTCGCCGCCAAGCCGCGTGTCGCCGTCATCGAGTTCAAGGACAAGACGCAGCACTACTCCTGGTACCGCGCCGGAGAGGCCGCCCAGGACATGCTCGTCACCGAGCTCGTCAAGTCCGGGAAGTACCGCGTCATCGAGCGCGAGCAGCTCGCGGCGATCATGCAGGAGAAGAACCTCTCCCTTTCCGGCGAGATCGACCCGAAGACCGCCGTGAAGGCGGGTAAGCTCCTCGGCGTCGAGTACATCGTCACCGGCGCCCTCACCGAGCTCGGAGTCGCCGACCGCGGGGCCCGCGTCCCCGGCGTCTTCGGCATCCCCTCCGTGCGGGTAGGCTCGCAGAAGATGGACGCCGCGATCGACGCCCGCATGATCAACACGACGACCGGCGAGATCGTCTGGGCCGACTCCGCGAAGGAGTCGACCTCCGACGCCCAGGTCTTCGTCGCCGGCGCCGGCGGCGGCGTCGACGACAAGCGGAAGCTCGACCGCGTCCTGCGACCCGTCGTCGTCAAGCTGGCCGAGTCGATGGGGAAGGTCGGCGTGTCGACCTCCGGCCTCGGCGGCGCGAGCGACGCCTCGGGGATCGCCGGGAAGATCGCCAAGGTCGAGGGTGGCTCGGTCTTCCTGAACGTCGGCGCCGAGGCCGGCGTGAAGGAAGGCGACACGTTCGACGTCTACCGGGTCGGCAACGTCATCAAGGACCCGGACACCGGCGAGGTCCTCGGCTCCGACGAGACGAAGGTCGGCCGTGTGAAGATCACCAAGGTGATGGGCGCCCGCCTCTCGACCGCGACCGTCGTGAACGGCTCCGGGTTCAAGCCGGGCGACATGATCAAGAACTGACGGCGCGCACGCGGCGTCCGAACGAAGCGGCGGGCCTCACGGCCCGCCGCTCTTGCTTCCCGCTCGTCTCCGGCGCCGGAGACCTAGCGTCGGCCGAGGATCTCGCAGGCCTCCTCGATG
>CAZWRQ010000267.1:0-6758 GCA_964636395.1 uncultured Holophagales bacterium | reverse complement strand
GCTCCGGCTCGAGCCTGCTGAAGGTGTCCGCCTCACCCATCCCACTCACGTTATCCCGTCCGCCGGCGCCCGTCAGCCGACCCGTGCGAGACGGCGGATCGCGAGCCCGCCGCAGACCAGGGTGACGGCGAGCAGCACGGCAAAGGCGAAGGAAGGCGGCACGAAGCGGAACTGGCGAACGTCGGCAACCCCCAGCGCGAGCTGGTTCAGGTGGAAGGCCGGCCAGAGCACGACCCAGGGCTCGAGCGCCTTCGGCAGCGGGATGAACAGGCCGGACAGCCCCATCATCGGCAGGAAGACGAGGTTCCCCCACGCCGGCGCCGCCGCGCCCGAGGAATACGCCCCGATCAGGAGGCCGATGGCCGAGAACGGGATCGTTCCCGCGATGAGCACCGCCCAGACGACGGCGACCTGCGAGGGAGAGATCGTGAGCCTCCCGGCGACGAGCGCGGAGGCGACGACGAGCGTGACCGAGAGCGCGGCGATGGCGAGCGCCATCGTCACCTTGGCGGCGACGACCGCGCCCGGCGGCAGAGGCATCGCCCGCCTGAGGTCGAGGAGCCTCCCGTCGCGCTCCTGCGCGAGGAGGATGCCGCTGAAAAGGCCCGGCATCATCGCCGCCATTGCCGCGAAGCCCGAGAAGAGGTAGTTCGCGATGCCGGCGCCGAAGGGGCTGTGCTGGGCTGCGTTGCCGCTGATGACGATGCCGAAGAGGACGTAGATCGCGACCGGCACGAGGACGAACGGGGGTGCGAAGCCGGCGTTCCGGAGGGCCGACACGGTCTCGTACCGGGCGTTCACGAGGTAGGCGCGCGCGACGCGACCCATCGGAAGCGACGGCGCCAGGGCTTCGTTCACGCGGCCTCCCGCGTCAGCTCGGAGAGGGCTTCGGCCAGGCTCGCCCGCTCCACCTCCAGCTCGCTCAGCCCCGGGTCCGCGTCGAGCAGGCGGCGAACGACCTCCTCCGCGGAAGAGGCAGTCAGGCGGAGGTGGCGATGCTCGCGCACCGCGTCGACCACGCCGGGCCAGCGGCGGACCAGCTCGAGCTGCAGGCCGCTCGCGCAGCGGATGCGCCGGCGTGCGACCACCGCCCGCATCTCGGCGACCGTGCCTTCCGCGACGAGCCGCCCCCCGGCGAGCACGGCGACACGGTCGGCCAGAGCCTCGGCCTCCTCGAGGTAGTGCGTCGTCAGAACGACCGCGCAGCCACCCGAGACGAGCGTCCGGACCGTGCGCCAGAGCGTCTCGCGCGCCGGAGCGTCGAGGCCGACGGTCGGCTCGTCGAGGAAGAGGAGCCGTGGACGGCCGCAGATCGCCACCGCGAACTGCGCCTGCCGCTTCTGCCCGCCGGACAGCCTCCCATAGCGCTGGTCGGCGAACGCCGCGATGCCGGCCTTGTCGATGACCTCGTCGGTCGACTCGGGATCGGCGTAGCTGCTCGACGCGAGCGCCACCTGCTCCCGCGCCGTCAGCGTCGGAGTGAGAGCCACGTCCTGGAGCATCACGCCGACGCCGAGCCGCCGTGCGGCGTCGTCCGGCGAGCCGCCCATGAGCCGCACCTCTCCGGCGTCCGGGGAGAGGAGCCCGAGCCAGAGGCCTACGGCCGTGCTCTTCCCCGCTCCGTTCGGGCCGAGCAGAGCGACCACCTCGCCCGGGCGCACCGCGAGGTCGAGGCGCTCGAGCGCCCGGACCGAGCCGTAGCGCTTCGAGACTCCGCACAGCGAGGCCACCGGGCCGCCCTCCGCGCAGGGCGCGCCGCTCCGGGTGTGGCGTACCGCCGCGCCCGGGCCCGCACGTTTCCGGCCGTTCAGGACCTCGCCGATCACGGTCGACCGGACGAAGCCGCGGTAGCTCGCTGTCAGCAGGGCCAGCGTGATCGCGAGGACGAGCGGGAGCTTGAGCGCCCAGTGCAGCGGCCACTCCGCCATCCAGACCTGCAGGGCGAAGACGATCGGCACGTGCGCGAGGTAGAACCAGTACGAGGCGTCGGCCAGGGAGCGCAGCCACGGCCGCTCCCGCGTGAAGAGCGACTGCGCCGCGCCGATCAGCCCGAGCACCGCGTGGCCGATCGCGACCGTGTAGCCGAACGCGTAGGCGGCGCGCCCGGCCGCGCCGCCCGCGAGGCGGGTGGGTGCCTCGAGGTCCGGCGTCGCGCCGACGAAGGCAAGAGCAGCCGCCGTCAGAGCCGCCGCGACCGCGAGGTTCGAGCGCCACTGGCGCGCGAGGGCCTCGAGCAGCGAAGCCTGCCGCCTCACGAGCCAGCCCAGCACGAAGACCGAGCCGTACCCGGCGAGCGCCGCCGCCTGCGGCTTCAGGCCGCGGTCCGGCGTCGGGATGCCGAACCAGACCGCCCAGCCGGGGTCGGCATACAGCACCGCGGCCAGAGGGAGGGCGAGGACGAACGGCAGGAGCCGGCTCCCCAGCAGCACGCGAAGAGCCTCGTCGACGCGGGCGCGCAGCCGGCCGTCGCGGTCGAGCCGGGCGTCCGCGATGCCGCGCGCCAGGAGCGTCGCGGCGTAGAAGAGCGCGAGGTAGTAGAGGAACCAGAGGTGCATCAGCGGGAAGCCCTGCGGCGCCGCCGCGGCGCCGGCAGCGGCCGACGGCTCCTTCGCGATCGTGCGCTCGTAGCCCTTCGCGAGGATCGCGAGGATCGCGGGCGCCAGCACTGTCCACCCCGCGACCATCGGCACCACGATCCGCTTCGCGCGGTCTTTCACGAAACCGCGCACCCCGTGGCGTTCGAGGAGAAATCGGGCGAAGAAGCCCGCGATCAGGAAGAAGAGGCTCATCCGGAAGGCGTGGATCACGAAGAAGACGACCGCGAGCGCCGTGGAGGACGAGGCGTCGCGCACCGGGGTCGGCAGGAAGAACGACATCGCGGCGTGCAGCACGATGCCGGCGAGAAGGGCCAGCGCGCGGACGGCGTCCAGGGCGTGGAGGCGAGCGGAGGCGGTGGCGGTCATGGCCGGTCTCCCATATGGTGTCGCGCACTGTACTGGGTGGCGCACAGCCTGTCAACGAGAGGCTTCGGCTGGAGAGATCCTCTCGACGTCCGGATCGTTCGGGGGCAGGCGCCGAGGAGGACGGTGCACGCTCGTCCTTCAAGGGCGGTATCCGACCGGTGGCACGGAGGGAGGCGACCGCACCACCCTCTGGTCTGCTCCCCGATCTGTGGGACAGGTGACGAGGGTTGAGGGCACGCACCGGTATCTCGCGGCCCGGCGTAGGGCGTTCGATTCCGCGCGTGAGCGCAGATCGATCGCCGTCGACGTGACACCGCCGGAACTCGCCCTCGCGCTCATGAAGCGCACCCGGGAAGTCAAACGCGAAAGTCGGCTCTGACGAGCCATCCGCGACGGTCTACCGGCCGGCCGAATGGCGAGCCGTTCCCCCTCAGTACCCCGAGTGCGCCGTCACCATCTTCCACTGCACGGCGCCCGTCTGGTCCTTGCAGCCGACGTGGCCGTAAGGGAAGCTGCCGTAGCGCTTCTCTCCCGTCTGGCCCGGTACCTGGCTGGTGTATTTGCCGTAGACGACGTCGCCGTAGCCGATGACCTCGTCGACCGTCGACCAGATCGAGAAGCGATACGACCCTTCGAAGCGCGACGTCGCGTTGAGGGCGACGAGGAACTCCGAGACGCCGAAGGGGCCGAACATGCCGACGAGGTAGCCGGGGTAGAACCCGTTCGTGTTCCCGCACGTCGGCGTCGTCGGGCCGGAGAGGTAGCAGGCGACGAGGCCCTGGTTCGCGCCGGAGATGCCGACGAAGGTGTCGACGCTCGGGGTGAGCGCGGCCCCGAGGTCGTAGGCCCCTCCGCCGAGCGTGTCGTAGCCCGATCCGCCCTTGATCGCCTTGCGGGCGAGGGTGACGCCCATCGAGTGGGCGACGACGTCGACCTTCGAGGCGCCCGTATAGGCCTTCACGGCCTGGATGAAGGCGCGAATCCGCTCGAGATGGCTCCGGGCGTGATACTGGAGCGCGCTCTGCAGCGGGTCGGCCGGCCCCCAGGTCGTCGCGTACAGCTCCGAGCTCCTGTACCCCTTCGACTGGAAGTACGCGAGCGACGCGCTCCATCCCGTCATGCCTATGACACCTGTGCCGAGCGCGCTGTCGCCGTTGCCGTGAATGAAGATGACCGGCTGGTTGACGGCGGCGTCGCCGTCGCCCGTCTTTCCTCCGTAGCTGCCGCCCGTCACGTCGCCCCGGCCGAAGTCGTAGCCCCCGTACCCGTGGGACGAGAGCCACGCCTCGAAGTGAGGCGTCAGTCCCGACTGGGCCGCCGCGGACGGGGCGAGAGCGACGGCGAGGAACGACAGGGCGGTGACGACGATCCGGAGTCCCTTCATCTCGAGCCCCTTCGTTAACCGAATGAGTGTTCGGTTTTCGAGACTATCAGACGAAGGCGGCGCTTGGGGCGGGACCTCCTCACCCTCGAGAGACCCGCAGTCGATCCGTCTCCTTATGGCGGCGCATCCCCGCGACACGCGAGCCGTGACGAGTCCCCCTTCACACAGACTCGGGGCGTCCGGCCCATCCTCGTCGTCGCCGGTCGGGCAGGCAGGACCTACCCGGAGCGCCGGCGGCCTTCCTTCAGCACCCGGCCTATCCTCCGACACCCCTCCACGATCGCCTCCTCTTCGAGGCAAGCGATCGAGAGGCGCGCGTGGGGAGCGGAGGGAGGCGAGCCGAAGAACGGACGCCCGGGAGCGACCCGGACTCCCGCTTCCAGGAGGCGCGCACACGTCTCCGCTTCCGACTCCGGAAGCCCCGGAAGGCGCAACCAGACGAGGTAGCCGCCCGCGGGGCGCGTCCACGAAGCACCCGCCGGAACGTGGGCGTCGAGAGCGCGGAGGGTGGCCTGCATCCGGCGCCGGAAGACGCGGTGCACGCGCCGCAGGTACGACTCCAGCGCGCCGGACGAACAGAACCGCGCCACGGCCGACTGGATCAGAGTGCTTCCCCCGAGGCTCGTCACCCGCTCGAAGGCGGAGAGATGCGCGGCGACCTCGCGCGGGGCCGCGATCCAGCCGAGACGCAGTCCCGGGAACGCGACCTTCGAGAACGTGCCGACGTAGAGGACCGTGCCGCGCGCATCCATCGACTTGATCGGCAGCACGGCCTCGCCGAAGTACTTCATCTCCTCCTCGAAGCCGTCCTCCACGATCGGAACGCCTCTCTCCTCGCAGATCGCGAGGAGCCGTTCGCGGTGCGCCTGCGACGTCGTCACGCCGGTCGGGTTGTGGAAGTTCGGCATCGTGTAGACGAACCGGGGCGCCGGGCCGCGTCTGAGGACGCGGGCGAGCGCGTGGAGGTCCATCCCGTCGCCTCGCATCGGGACCTCGGCAGCCTTCACGCCATGCACACGGAAGAGCCCGTGCGCCAGCCCGTAGGTCGGCGCTTCGGCCACGACCCGGTCGCCGGGCGCGGCGAGGAGCCTCAGGCACCGGTCGAGGGCGCCCTGCGCCCCCGCCGTGACGACGACCTCGTCGGGCGAGACGTCGACGCCGTGCACGCGCATCCGCCGCGAGATCGCCTCCCGGAGCGGTTTCTCCCCCGCCGGGTCCGCGTAATCCAGCACCGAGCCCCGCCCTCGAACGAGCGCGCCCCTGAGGCATCTCCCGAGCTCGTCCGACGGCGCGAGCCGCGGGTCCGCCGAGAGACGGGAGAAGTCGATCACCTCCCCTGCTGCCGGAGATGTCTCTTCGTACCGCGCGAGGTCCGCGTGGGCGACGCGTGCGCCGGGCATCACCAGCGCGCTCCAGCGGCAGGCGGCCCGCGTCGCGGGCCCGCCGGACTCGTCCGAGGCGGACCGCGACAGGGCCGGCCGCGCGCGGCGCCGGATCGTCGAGTACGAGCCGGGGCGGCTCTCGAGATAGCCGAGGGCCCGTAGCTCGTCGTAGGCGCGGACGAGCGTGGTCCTGTGGAGACCGAGAGCTGCCGCGTGCTCCCGTGTCGGAGGCAGCCTGTCGCCCGGCCGGAGGGCACCCGTCTCGACGAGCTCGACGATCCGGTCGCGGACCTGCTGGTAGAGCGGGATGGGGCGGGACGGGTCGATCGGGATCAGCATCATGCCGGACGCCTCGAAGCCGGCTCGCGGCCCTGAAATCGGTCTCTTCGATTATCGACTGATTGGAGCTTTCCGAAAGTCCGTTTCGAGAGGACGCTGGCCCCGGAGCGTCCCGCTCCGCCGGGACGAAGAAGGGAGAACGCCATGGAGTTCGTAAACGCCTACCAGGACGCGCGCCGCGCCGCGGCCTACGACCAGCTCGAGTTCCCGGGGACCTACAGCCTCGCCTTCCGCGAGATACCCGGCCTCCTCCGCGAGCACGTCCTGGGCCCACGGGCCCTCGACTTCGGCTGCGGGACCGGACGTTCCGCGCGCTTCCTCGCGCGGCACGGCTTCGAGACGGTCGGCATCGACATCGCCGCGGAGATGGTCGAGCAGGCCCGGCGACGCGATCCGAAGGGCGACTACAGGGTCGTCGCCCGCGGCGACCTCTCCGGGCTCCCGGAAGAGTCGTTCGACCTCGTCTTCTCCGCCTTCACGTTCGACAACGTCCCCGCCGACGAGAAGCCGGGCCTCTTCGCGGGCCTCGGCCGGCTCCTCGCGCCCCGGGGCCGCCTCCTGAACCTCGTCTGCACGCCCGAGGTCTACACGCACGAATGGGCGTCGTTCACGACGAAGGCCTTCCCCGAGAATCGCGACGCGAGGAGCGGCGACGTCGTGAGAGTCATCACCACCGACCACCCCGACCAC
>CAZWRQ010000266.1:0-6823 GCA_964636395.1 uncultured Holophagales bacterium | reverse complement strand
CTCGCCCGCTCCGTCCTCTTCCTCGGCACGCGCCTGACGGGCCTCCCGCCGCGCGCCGGCAACTGCGTCGAGCTGCTCCTCGAGAACGAGGGGGCGTTCCGCTCGAAGGCCGAGGCGATCCGCGGCGCGACGCGCTCGGTCTGGGCCGAGTACTACATCGTCGAGGACGACGCGACGGGCCGGGCCTTCCTGGCAGACCTCGCCGAGCGGGCGCTCGCGGGGTGCGACGTGCGGCTCCTCTACGACGCCGTCGGCTCCTCGGACATCCCCGACGAGGCGCTCGAGGCGCTCCGCGCGGCGGGGGGGAAGACCGCTTCCTTCCTCCCGCTCAACCCGCTCCGAAGACGCTGGTCCGCCCACCTGCGCAATCACCGGAAGCTCCTCGTCGTCGACGAGGAGATCGCGTTCACCGGCGGGATGAACGTCGGCGACGAGTATGCCCGCGGGAGCCGCCTCGCGGGAGGCTCGGGCGGGCCGCTCCGAAACCGCCCCTGGCGGGACGCCCACCTGAGAGTCGAAGGGCCGGCCGTCTTCGACCTCGCGACCGTCTTCGCCGAGGACTGGAGCTTCGCGACGGGGGACCGGCTCGTCCCGGGCCGTATCCCGATGCCCGTCGCGGGCGGCTCCGTCGTCGCCGTCCTCCCGAGCGGGCCCGACCAGACGGCGAACGCGAATGCCCACGTCTACTTCTCGGCACTCTCCGGCGCGCTCGAGCGCTGCTGGCTCACGACCCCCTACTTCGTCCCCGACGAGCCGACGGCGCGGGCCCTCGCGAACGCCGCATTCCGGGGCATCGACGTCCGCGTCCTCGTCCCGGCCGAGAGCGACGTCCCGGTGGCCCGCGCGGCGGGCCGGTTCTTCTACGGCCCGCTGCTGCGCGCCGGGGTGCGCATCCTCGAGTACGAGCCGGCCGTGCTGCATGCCAAGACGGTCGTCGTCGACGGCTCGTGGGCGCTCGTCGGCTCCGCGAACTTCGACTTCCGCAGCTTCGCGCTGAATTTCGAGCTCGGCGCCGTCGTCTACGATCGCGCCTTCGCCGCGCTCCTCGAGGAGCGTTTCACCCGCGACCTCGCCGACTCCCGGGAGGTGACGCTCGCCGCCGTGGAACGGCGCGGCTTCGCCGAGCGGGCCCGGCTGGGCCTGGCGCGCCTCGCCGCGCCGCTCCTCTGAGGACCTCGACGCATGAGAGCCCGTACCGCACCGATCGCCCTCCTCGCGCTCCTTCTCGCCGCGATCCCGCTCGCCGCGGCCGACGTCCCGATCCACGGTATCCAGGGCGCCGGGGCGTCGAGCCCGCTCGTCGGGCAGTCCGTCACGACGACCGGGATCGTCACCGCCCTCCGGACGAACGGCTTCTACCTCCAGGCTCCCGACGCGGAGGCCGACGCCGACCCGGCGACCTCGGAAGCGGTCCTGGTCTTCACCTCCTCGGTCCCCCCCGGCGCCGCGGCCGTCGGGAACCGCGTCCGCGTGAACGGCAGCGTCGTCGAGTACCGGCCCTCGGCCGACCCCGCCAGCCCGCCGCTCACGGAGATCGGAGGGAGCGTCTCTGTCACGCTCCTTTCGTCCGGCAACCCGCTCCCCGCGCCGGTCCTCCTCACGTCCGCGGATCTCTCGCCCGCGGGCCCCGCCGACCGCCTCGAGCGGTACGAGGGGATGCGCGTCCGTGTCCCGCAGCTCTTCGTCGTGGCCCCGACGGGCGGCTCCGTCAACGAGGAGGCGGCGACGGGGCGCTCGAACGGCGTCCTCGTCGGCGTCCTTCCGGGGACGCCGCGCCCCTTCCGCGAGGCGGGAGCGGACCCGTTGACGCCGCTCCCGGCCGGGAGCCCCTGCTGCGTCCCGCGCTTCGACGCGAACCCCGAGCGCCTCCGCGTCGACACCGACGGACTCGCCGGCGCCGCCCCGCTCGACGTCGCCGCCGGGACGACGCTGCAGGACGTCGTCGGCCCGCTCGACTACGGCTACCGCACCTACACGCTCCTCCCGGAGAGCCGGCCCGTCGCGACGGGCGCCCCCGCCGCGCGCGCCGTCCCCGCGCCGTCGGCCGACGAGCTGACGGTCGGCTCCCTGAATCTCCAGCGCTTCTTCGACGCCGAGGACGACGGAGAGGGGACGACGCTCACGGCGGCCGCCTTCGCCACCCGCCTCGCGAAGGCCTCCTTCGCGATACGGAACCTCCTGCGCACCCCCGACGTCCTCGCCCTCGTCGAGGTCGAGGACGCCGACACGCTCCGCGCGCTCGCGGCGCGCCTCTCGGCCGACGCCCTCGCGGCGGGCGAAGCCGACCCGGCATACCAGGCCTTCCTCGAGGGAGGCAACGACCCGGGCGGCATCGACGTCGGCTTCCTCGTCGCCTCGAGCGTTTCCGACCTCTCCGTCGTCCAGGAAGGAAAGGGGGCGACGTACGTCGACCCGACGACCGGGAGCGCGGCCACGCTGAACGACCGGCCCCCTCTCGTCCTGACGGCGCGAAGGGCCGCACCCGACGGGACCGACCTCGTCTTCACCGTCGTCGCGAACCACCTCCGCTCCCTGAACGACTCCGAGATCGACTCGGCGACGGGCCGGCGCGTCCGCGCGAAGCGGCAGGCGCAGGCGGAGTTCCTCGCCGCGCTCCTCGCGCGCCTCCAGGCCGAGGGGGGCGGCGCGCCGCTCCTCGCGGTCGGCGACTTCAACGCGTTCGAGGTGAGCGACGGCCTCGTCGACGTGATCGGCACCGTCCGCGGCGCCCCGGCTCCGGCCAGCGAGGTCGTCGTCGACCGGAGCGTCGACCTCGTCGACCCAGACCTCGTCGACCTCTGCGTGGTCGACGCCCTGGTCCCTTCCTCCGAGCGCTACTCCTACGTCTTCGACGGCAACGCCCAGCTTCTCGACCACGCTCTGGCGTCGGCCGCGACGCTCCCGCTCGTGCGCGGCGTCGCCTTCGCACGCCTCGGCGCCGACTTCCCCGAGACGATGCGCGGCGAACCGGCGCGCCCCGAGCGCCTCACCGACCACGACGGTCTCGTCGTGAGGCTCGGCCTCGCCGCCCCGAAGGGACGCTCGCCCGTCGTTCCCGTGCGGGACGGGGAGCCGTCGTCGCCGTACCGTTCGCGGACTCCCGAGACGGCGCCGTGAGGAGCGATCTCCTCGCCCGCCTCGTTGAGGCGCGCCGTCTCCGTCCCGGAGCGCGCGCGGCCGAAGAGGCGCTCGAGGCGGCCCTCGCGTTCGTCCCGCGGGACGCGACGCAGCTCGCCCGGCTCCACGACGCGGCGCTCTTCCTCCGCGCACATCCCCTCTCGCCGCGCGTCCTCACCCTCGCCGACGAGGTCCTCTCGCTCGTGCCCGGGCACGTCGCGCGCCTCGCCGGCGAGGGGGCCGACCTCGGGCCGCTCGACGACCCGTCCGTCGCCGGGATCGCGGGCATCCCGGTCGCACTGCCTTTCTCCCACGCCGCCGCCTCCTGGCTCGCGCGGCGCGACGCGTCGGCCCTTCGTGTCGACTGGGACGCCGAGGACCTACCGGACCGCCTCGCCGCGTTCCTCCCGCGCCTCGTCCCGTTCCTCGAGGAGCAGGCGCGCGTCGACGCGAACGTCGCCTTCCGCGAGTACGTCGACGCCGCCCGCGGCGCGCGGCCCGACGCCGCCTGGCTGCTCGGGAAGCTCGCCGCGCTCCCTCTGCCCGATTCCGTCCGCGCCGAGCTCTGGGAGGCGCTCTCCCTACAGCTCGCCTGGACGCCCCGCGCCTCCGACTCCCGCGGCCTCGCGCGCGTCCCCACGCCCGCCGCCTTCTGCTCCGACGGGCCGCTCCTCTCGAGGCGGGACGTCTCCGTTTCCGCCGAGCTCGCCGCTGCGCCGCCGCCGCTCGTCCGCCTCTCGCGGAGCGACGGCGCCGTCCTCCTCGACGCGGCGCGCGCGGCGATGGCCGTCCGATACCGCGAGCTCCCGGCCTTCTCCGCGGGCGACCCGTCGGCCGTCTTCCGCTTCGACGTCGGCCGCGGCGTCTCCATCTTCGTTACAGGCATCGACCGCTCAGCGCGCCTCCCGCTCCGCGCCGCGTTCGGGACCCTCTTCGCGCGCAACGGCGTCCTCGTCGGCTACGGCGACCTCCACGCCGCCCTCGGCCGCGCCGACGTCAGCTTCAACGTCTTCTACGCCTTCCGCGACGGCGAGTCGGCCTGGCTCTACGCGCGCCTCCTCGCCGTCGCTCGCGCCGTCACGAGCGCCGCGCAGCTCTCCGTCGACCCCTACCAGGTCGGCCTCGGCAACGAGGAGGCGATCGGCTCGGGCGCCTTCTGGTTCTACCGGAAGCTCGGCTTCCGCTCTGCCGACGCCGCGCTCGAGCGCCTCGCCCGCCGCGAGGAGGCGCGCCTCGCCGCCATTCCGACACGTCGCACGCCGGCGGCCACTCTCCGGCGCCTCGCCGGCGCCCCGCTCCTCCTCGACGTCCCGGGCGAGACCCCGCTCCTGCCGGATTCGTTCCGCCTCGCCGACCTCGGCCGCGCCGCCGCGCGGCGCTTCGCGGCCTCGAAGCTCTCTCCCGAGGTCTACCGCGCCCGGGCCGCCCGCCGCGCCGCGCGCGTCCTCGGCCTCGGTCCCGTCACCCCGTCGCTCCGCGCGTCCCTCGCGGCCCTCGGCCCCGTCCTCGCCCTCCTCGATGGCCTCGCCTCCTGGCCCGCCGCGGACCGGCGCGCCCTCGCGGCCCTCGTCCGCGCGAAGGCCGCTCCCGACGAGCTCCGCTACGCGCGCCTCTCCTCCGCGCACCACCGCCTCGCCGCGGACCTCGTCCGGGCCGTTCAGCTGTCGAGCGTCTTTCCGTAGATCCGGTAGCGCTTGCAGACGGTCGCGCCGAGGCGCTCCATCTCGGCCCGCACCTTCACGTTCGTCTCGAGCTCCACGTGGCTGTCGAAGCTCGTGAAGCCGGCGGCGATCGCGGACCGTATCACCGCGGCGAGCCCGAGGATGTCGGCGCCCTTGCCGCGGTCCTCGACCCGGATGCCGCCGAGCAGCAGGTCCAGCTGCTTCGAGGCGCGGGCGGCGCGGAGGACGTGGACGAACCCGATCGGGAAGAGCCGTCCCTTCGCCTTCCGGAGGCCCGGGTCGATGTTCGGCATCGCGACGAGGAAGCCGATCGGCGTTTCGCCCTTCAGTCCGACCTTCACGAAGCGCGGGTCGAGCAGCGGCAGGTACTTCCGGGCGAGAGCCTCGATCTCCGCCTCGTCGAGAGGGACGTAGCCGTAGAGCTCCGCGTAGGTCTCGTTCATGAGCCGGATGATCGTGGCCGCCCAGGGGGCGAGCTCCTTCCGGCTCCGGAACTCCAGGATCCTGTACTCCGAGCGGGCGCCGACGCGGGCCGCGACCTTCTCGTAGAACGGGGGGAGCGTCGGGCCGATCGGCGCCTTGTAGACGACGAAGTCGATCTCCTTCCCGAAGCCGCACCCCTCCACGAGCCGTCCGAGCCACGGGTGGTTCGCGTAGGTCGCGATCGTCGGCTCGTGTTCGAACCCCTCGATCCAGAGCCCCTCGGGGTCCTGGTCCGAGAACCCCATCGGGCCGACGAGCCGCTCCATCCCGAGCCCCTTCGCCCACCGTTCCACCCATTCGAGGAGAGCGCGCGCGACCGCGGGGTCCTCGGGGCACTCGAGCCAGCCGAACCGCGCGGCCTTCGTGCCGCGCGATGCGACCTCCCGCCGGTTCACGATTCCGACCACCCGCCCGCACGGCGTCTCCCCGCGGAACGCGAGCGCGAACGTCGTGTCGCAGCTCGCGAGCGCCGGGTTCTTCCGAGGATCGAGCATCGCCCTCTCCTCGGCGATCAGAGGCGGTACCCAGACCGCATGCCCCCGGTGAAGGTCGAACGGGAGCCTCACGAACGCCCGCCGCTCCTGCGCCGTGGCGACTTCCCGGACCGTCACGGCGTTCGTCATTCCCTCACCTCTCACGCAAGCGCCACCGCGGGATCATAGGCGCGCGACGGCCGCCCAGGGAGCGGCGCTTCCTCTCCCCTACCGGGAAGAGTCGCCGGCCGCCTCGGGCTGGTAGAGGATCGCCTCGACCCGCAGGCGGCGCGGTCCGCTCGGGACCACCCACTCGATCTCGTCGCCGACGCGGTAGCCGAGCATGGCCGCGCCGATCGGAGCCACGACGGAGATCCGGCCCGCCGCGAAGTCGGCGTCCTCCGGGTAGACGACGGTGAGCTCCAGCGTCGCGAGCTGGTCGAGGTCGAGGAGCCGCGCCCGGCTGTTCAGGGTGATCACGTCGGGGGGGATCTCTGAAGCCGGCATCACGACGGCCCGCTGGACCTCGGCAACGAGGTCGGACACATCGTCCCGGTCCAGGGTGTCGGTCGGCCGCGACAGGAGGGCCTGCAGGCGCTTGCGGTCTTCGGACGTCACGTAGATGTTTCGATCGGTCATGTCGGTCTCCTCCTCGTCGAGCGTTCGCGAGTCAAGTTAGCTCGGGGGGAGCGGGGGGCACCCCCCCGCGAGCGAAGCGAAGGTGCTCTTCGCGGGGCGTGTGCGTTCCGCGGCCGCGGGTCGGAGACGCGAACCCCGATCCCGCCATTGGGGGGAGCGGGGGGCACCCCCCCGCGAGCGAAGCGAAGGTGCTCTTCGCAGGGCGTGAGCGTTCCGCGGCCGCGGGTCGGAGACGCGAACCCCGATCCCGCCATTGGGGGGAGCGGGGGGCACCCCCCCGCGAGCGAAGCGAAGGTGCTCTTCGCAGGGCGTGTGCGTTCCGCGGCAGCGCATACGGGATTCGAACCCGTGTTACCGCCGTGCGGGGGGGTGCGGGGGGTCTCCCCCCGCCTTCAAAGACAGCCCGGCCGCGCCGCCCTCTCACGGCGG
>CAZWRQ010000265.1:0-6826 GCA_964636395.1 uncultured Holophagales bacterium | reverse complement strand
CGAGGTGGAATGGCAGAGGCTCTCGCGCATCCAGCGGGCGCTCCCGCTCCTCGCGCGCCGGGCCCGGGCGCAGTCGGCGCTGGAACGGCTCGCCTCTGTCCCCGTCCTCTCTGCCGAGTTCGACCGGACGGGGCAGCTGGCCCGCGAGGAGCTGCTCCGGGCCGCGACGGCCGAGGAAGGCCTCGCGCGCGACGTGGAGAGCCTCGAGAAGGAGGTCTCGCGGTTCCCTGCAGCCGGAAAGATCCTCGAGCGCGCGGCGCGGATCGAGGAGCTGCACCTCGAGTGCGGGACGATGCGCGAGTTCCTGAAAGACCTGCCGAAGCGCGACGCGGAGCTGCGGGAGGCGACCGCGCAGGCGGCGCGCCTCGCCGCGGAGATCGCGCCCGCGCTCGGGCTCGACGCCCTCCTCGAGGCGCCTCCGTCCCGGCCCGCGCGCAAGGCGCTCCGGGCGAGCGCCGGCCGGGCTCGGGGCCTGAGGGACAGCCTCGCCCGCGAGGAGCGTGAGCTCGCCGCCGCCCGCGAGTCGATCCGCGCGGCGAAGGAGAAGCTCGCGTCGCTCGGGCCGGCCGTCGACCCGGCGCCCCTTGCGAAGGCCCTCGGAGACTCCCGGCGGGGCGGCGACCCCGTGGAGGGCCTCGAGAAGGCGGAGAGAGCGGAGAGGAAGGTGCGGAAGGCGCTGGACGAGTCGCTCGCGTCGCTCCCGGGGTGGGCGCCGCACGGGGCGGACGCGCTCGCGGCGCTTGCCGTTCCCGGCGAGGCGCTGATCGACGCGTTCCAGAAGCGGTTCGCCGCGCTCGAGAAGGACGAGGGCGACCTCGCGAGCGCGCGCTCTTCGCTCGCCGCGCAGCGGGCGGACCTGGAGGCCGAGAGAGGGAGACTCGCCGCCCGCGGCGCGCTGCCGACGCGGGAGGCCGTGGGCGGCGCCCGGGAGAGGCGTACGAAGGGCTGGAGGCTCGTCCGCCGCGTCTACGTGGAGCGCGAGCCGGGGGCCGAGGACGAGGCGCGCCTCTTCGACCCGGAGCGGCCGCTCGTCGAGGCGTTCGAGCGCTCGGTGGAGGCGGCGGACGGCGCCGCCGACCGGCTCGTGGACTCCGCCACGGCCGCCGCGGAGGACGCGGAGCTGGTCCGGCAGCTGCGGAAGATCGACGAGGCGCTCGCGGAGTGCGGCCGGCGGGGCGAGGAGCTCGGCGCGCGCCGCTCCGCTCTCGAGAGCGAGTGGCGCGCCGCCTGGCCCGCCGACGGCGTCTCGCCCGGCCCGCCGGCCGCGATGAAGGAGTGGCTGCGGGCGAGGAGCCGGACGCTGGAGCACCTGGAGGCGCACCGCGCCGCCGCGGGCGAGGTCGACGTCGCGCGCTCGGCGCTCGACCGGGCGCGCGGAGCGCTCGTCGCGGCCGTCGCGCTCGTCCGCCCCGGCGGCCCGCCGCCGCCCGCCGCGTACATCGAGGTGGAGGCGTTCGTCGAGGAGATGCGGCGGGGGCTCGAGAAAGCCTCCGTCGAGAGGGGAAAGCTGGAGGCGGCGATCGAGGCGGCGACGGCGAAGGCCGCGTCGCTCGAGGCGGTGGCCACGCAGGCTCGCGCCGCCCTCGAGGAGTGGAAGGCCTCGTGGGGCGAGGAGGTCCGGGTCCTCTGGCGCCCCGCGACGGTCTCGACCGACGAGGTGGAGGGCATTCTGGAAGCCTGCGACGAGTTCGACGCCCTGGCGGGCCGGGTGCCGGAGCTTCGGGGCCGCGTGCAGAAGATGCAGAGCCGCCTCGAGGAGTTCGCCGCGTCGGTCGGCACGCTCTGCGCGGAGGTTGCCCCCGACCTTCGGCAGTCCGAAGCCGTCGCGGCCTCCACGGCGCTCTTCGAGCGACTCGTCGCCGAGCGGGAGGCCGAGGGGAAGCGCGCGCGGGACCGCGAGAGCCTCGCGAAGCGCCGCGTGAAGCTCGCGGAGGAGCGCGGGAAGGGCGAGGCCGCGCGCCGGAAGGTGGAGGCGATCTGCCGCGAGGCCGGATGTGCGGGCGAGGCGGAGCTCTCGGCCCGCCTCGAGCAGCTCGCCGAGAAGCGCGGCGTTCTGAAGGAGCTCGAGCAGGCGGAGAGCGAGCTGGTGTCAGTCGGCGCCGGCCGCTCTCCCGCCGACCTCGCAGCCGAGTGCGCCGGCGTGGACGGCGACGCCCTCCCGGCGCTCCTCGAGAAGGCGGGGGACGAGCGGAAGACTCTCGACGACAAGATCGGCACGCTCCACAGGCGCGAGGGCGAGCTGGGGCAGAGCCTCGAGGCCGCCAACGGCGGGGATGCGGCCGCCACGCGCGGGCAGGAGGCCGCGGGCGTCCGCGCGCGGATCGAGGAGGACGCCCGGCGCTGGCTGCGGCTCCGGGCCAGTGCGTTCCTCCTCAGACGCGCGATCGACGGCTGGAGGAGGGAGAACCAGGACCCCCTCCTCGTCGAGGCGACGCAGCTCTTCTCCTCGCTGACGGGAGGGCGCTTCGTCTCGCTTCTCGCGGAGGTCGACGACGACGGGAACCCGGTGATCGTCGCCGAGCGGGCCGAGGGCCGCCGCGTCCCGATGTCCGGCCTGAGCGACGGCACACGCGACCAGCTCTTCCTCGCCCTCCGGCTCGCCTCCGTGAGGCGCTGGGCGAAGGACGCCGAACCGCTCCCCTTCGTCGCCGACGACCTCCTCGTCTCCTTCGACGACGAGAGGGCCGCGGCGGCGCTGCACACGCTCGCGGAGTTCGGAAGAGAGGTGCAGGTGATTCTCTTCACCCACCACCGCCACGTCGTCGACCTCGCGAAGGCCCATCTCGCCCCCGACGTTTTCCGGGTGCACGAGCTGAGGGGCTGACGAAATTCGGAGCGAGCGGTTCCTCCTGGCCAGCGTCCCTCTACATCTAGCCAGGCGTCCTGACCGACCGTCAGAACGAGACCCGGCTCACCCGGCGCAGAATTCATCGAGATCCCGTCGACAACGGACGACTCGAGGATCTCGTGGCGAACACGGAGCAGCTCATCGGGCCCTCTCTGCGCTCGCCTCGAACCAGGTCGCGATCTCGCGGAACGGGACGACGAGGGAGTGCCCCGGGCTGACGGGAAAGCCGTCGCGGATGGCGAACGCCAGCTCGTTGTGCGCGATCCACTCGCTTCGCGGGCGCTGGGTGAATAGGGAGGGCATCGGGTCAGTCGGCGAAGGGGCCCAACGCGCACATGATGGGCAGTCCGCCTGCGGTGCAGCCCGGTGAAAGGCGGTTCAGCGTGGAGAACCCGGCCCCGACCGGATCGCGCACTCGGACTCCATCTGTCCCCCATCCGGTCCAACCATCACGGCGACTCCGCCCTTCGCGGAGGAACGGAGGTCCCGATGCTCAACTGGGCCAGCGGCCGTGACGGTGAGGCCGCCCGTGTCCTGAAGGACACCTACAAGGGCGTCCTCGAAACGCTCGTCACGCTCATCGAGAACGGGGACGGCCGCGAGCTGCCCGCGGTCGTTCGACACCTCCACGGGGGGCGGACGCTCACGTGGCGGACTTCCGGCACGAGGTGCGCCTTCTGCGAGACGTGCGGGTGCGACCGGACGCGCTACGAGCCCGAGGGCGAAGGGCTCGCCTTCGAGTTCTGCCCGGCGTGCTGGTCGATGCGGGGCACGGACCGCGAGCGGCAGGTGTCGTTCTCGGTCGGGAAGATTGTCGAGAAGCGCATGCGCGACCTGCTCCCCGGGACGAGGATGGCGCTGAGGGTGCGCGGAGGGCGTCTTCCGCTCGGCCCGGCCGACTCGCCCGGCGGACCCGGAGAGGCGCTGGATGCGTATCGCGCTTCGGCGCGCAGGCCGCTCGAGATCGGCCGGCAGTTCGAGCTGGGACGCATGGCGTTCGCGGGAACGAGAGAGGCGTCGCCGGACTACGCCGAGGCGAGGCTGTGGCTCGAGAGGGCCGCGCGCTGGGGGCACGGGGAGGCGCTCTCGATGCTCGGGCTGATGGCGTTTCACGGGCTCGGGGAGGCTCGCGAGCCCCGGAAGGCCGTCGAGCTCTGCCGGGAGGCGGCCGAACGCGGCTGCCCGAAGGCCGAGGCCGGCATGGGCCGGCTCTGCTGGGACGGCGCGTACGTCGCCGAGGACCGCGCCGCCGCGGTGGAGTGGTGGCGGCGCGCGACCCGGCGCAAGGAGCCGGAAGCGCTGCTGTGGCTCGGTCGTGCGCTGATCCTCGGAGAGGGGGTCGAGCGCGACGAGAGCGCGGGGCTGGCGCTGGTTCGCGAGGCTGCGGAGGCGGGCGATGCCGACGCGCAGGCCTGGCTCGGATCACTGCTCGACGGGTGAGGGAAGGCCGGCCGCGGCGGAGCTCCGGCAACCTTCGCCAAACTGCCGCGTAGAAACGTGGGAGTCTTCGCCCGGACGTCAGACTTCGCAGGGGGCCTTCGTGATCGGCATTCGTCAATTCGGTGAACAGGTCGAGGGATACCCGGTCCCCGTCCTCAACGAACGCGAGATCCGCGCGGCGGCGGGGATCCTCTTTCTCGCTACCTTCCTCTCGCTCCTGTTCATCCTCTTCCGCGGGAACTTCATCCCCATCAAGTTCGTCATCCCCATCTTCCTCGCGGACTTCCTGGTGCGCGTGGGGCTCAGCCCCCGCTACTCGCCCACGCTGATCCTCGGGCGCCTGATCGTCGGAAACCAGACCCCGGAGTACGTGGCCGCGGAACCGAAGCGCCTCGCGTGGATCATCGGGGTCGCCCTGTCGGGCACGATGTTCGTCCTGATGGTGCTGATGAACACCTACGGGCCCATCTCCGGGATCATCTGTCTCGCTTGCCTGGTCTTCCTCTTCTTCGAGGCCGCGTTCGGAATCTGCCTGGGCTGCAAGTTCTACGGCCTCGTGTACCGCAAGCCTCCGGAGCTGTGCCCCGGAGAGGTGTGCGAGGTGAAGGCGAGGCAGCCGATTCAGAAGACCTCGCTCTCGCAGGTGTTCGTCCTTCTCGCCGCGATCGCGCTGACGGTGGCAGCCACCGTCACCCTGACTGAGACCCTCTCCGCCAAGCCCCGTCCCCTGTTCGCGGCGGACGCGAAGCCCTGACCCCGGGGTGGACGAGGACTTCCATCGTCCGGCCGCGCAAGCTCGTCGCGACCTCGCGCCTGAGTAGCCGCGCGGAGGCTCTCGCCGTGATCGACGTTCAGGGCTCCCGCTACTCCCCCCGCGCCCGGTATGCCCGCCAGGTTCGCTCGAGCCCGGCGAGGCTCTCCCCGAGCGCCTTCTCGAGCGCGGGCTGGTCGAGAGGCTTTCCGCCGCTGCCTCTCCGGAGATAGCTCCGGAAGGGCTTGAAGCGCGGGAGCCAGGGGTCCGAGAGGTAGCGGAAGAACGAGATCGTCTCGGCGCGCCGGGCCTCGCCTGCCGGCCCTCTCTCGAACAGCTCCGGGCCGGTGCGGAGGAGCTCCGCGACCGACAGCGGCGGAAGAGACGAAGCGGGTCGGACCGGGAGCGGCCGCCGCGACCAGCGAGAGCGCGACGGGGACGTGCCCCCCTCGACGAAGGCGTCGGCCAGCCCTTCCTCGGCCCAGTTGGGCACGCCGTCCCCGAGGAGCTCGCGCGCGTAGAGGTGCCCCACCTCGTGCAGGAGCCTTTCGAGGGTCGGCGCCGCACCGTCGCCCGCGAGGGCGAGCGAGACGACGCGCGACCCCGCCGGGCCGACGGGGCCACAGGCGACGGCGGCGAGCTTCCTCTCGGCCTCGGCCGACTCGAAGAGGAGGACGTACGAGCCCGGCTTCACCGGGACCCGCAGCTTCCACCGGTCTCCGAGCGAGGCCGTGGCGGCGAGAACGGCCTCCTCGAGGCGCGCGAGGAGCGCGTCGTCCCGCACGTCGGTAAAGAGGGTCCTCCTCGCTAACGGCACCTCGCGGCCGCCCTCCCTCATGAGGGAGCGGGCGCGGGCGAGGAGGGTCCCGGAGACCCACTCCTGTGGCACGTTTGGTCCGCCTCTCTCGGTCAGGAGCGAGACCGGAGCGGCCTCCCGCGCCCAACCGCGCCAGGCGCCGTACCCGACGCGGACCCAGTCGTCCTTCCTCTCGAGGACCTCGACGAGAGTCTCCTCGTCGAGCATCGTGAGGGCGGGAGAGGTCGGATCGGGCTCGAGGTGGAGCCTGACGCCCGCCGGCAGCGTGACGTGCTCGGCAGCCGCGGGACCTCCGCAGAGAAGCGGCAGCGCGACGAAGAGCGCGGCGAGGATCGGAATGGCGACCCTCATGGGACGAGCGCGACTCCCGGCGCCGCGCCTGCGGTCAGCTCGACCTTCGCCGGGTTGAGGCGACCGTGCAGCCAGACGATCCGCTTGGACGAGAGCTCCTTCTCGAGCGCGCGAAATGCGGCGACGAGGGACGACCGGCTGGAGGCGCGGACCGCCTCCGGCCAGTGGGGTCGCGCGTCAATCAGCCCCTCGGCGAGAGGTGCGCGCTCGCGCTCGGCCTCCACGGAGGGCCGGGAGACGTCCCAGACGTGGAGGGGAACTCCGAGCTTCGAGAGGTAGCGCCGGGCGTGCTCGGCCGCGATCGAGCCGCCCTCGACGGCGCGGCTCCCGAGGAGGAGGACGACGGCCCGCCGCCGGCCTCGCGCCGCAGCCGAGAGGCCGGCCACCGCGACCGCCTCTCCGACCCGGGGAGTCCCGGGCCGGAAGGCGCCCCCGATGTTGCCGACGATGCGGAAGAACGAGCCGTCGGCCGGAGTGAAGTCCTCCGAGGCCAGGAAGAGGAAGGCGACCTCGACCGGGTTCTCGGCGATGCGCGGGGTCGGCAGGAGAAAGCGGTAACGCGCTCCGCGCGGGAGGTCGGCCTGCGACTCCACCGCCTTCGCCACGTTGGGGCCGCGGC
>CAZWRQ010000264.1:0-6857 GCA_964636395.1 uncultured Holophagales bacterium | reverse complement strand
GAAACCGATCGTGTCCTCGAGCCGGAAGCCGTTCACGCCCGCGGCCGCGGCCGCGCCGAGGACGTTCGCCGCGGCGTCCTCCCAGGAGGCGCCGTACTTCGTGAAGCCGTCGCCGATCTCGATGAGGACGCCGGCGCTCGAGACGAGAGCGATGCCGAGAAGTCTCGCCTGCCGCTCCCCCTTCCCGAGGGAGCGGTAGAGAGCCTCCGCTCCGTCCTGCGCGATCGCCGCGATCACGAAGTGGGACGCCTTGTCGGCGCCGCCGGCATAGCTGCGGCGACCGAGCCCCCCTTCCTCCCTGAAGTGAAAGGAGGCGCCCTCCTCCTCCCGCCACCAGGTGAGGTACCCCGCGAGCGGCACCGCGGCAAGGACCGCCGCCGAGGCCCGCGCCGTCCGGGCGTCGAACACCTTCACAACGGGCGCTGCCGGCACCGCGGCCCCCGGAGCCGCGCCTACCGCGGATCCGGGGGGAGCGAGGGGGGAAGCGGAGGCGAGCCCGGAAAGGGGCGTCGCGAGGAGGCGGACCCCTTCGAGCCGGAAGGCGGGCTTCGCCTCTCCGGCGGGCGCCCCGGCGAGAGGGAGCGACGCGCCGACGAGGAGGGCAAGGAGCGCCTTCTTGCGTCGACGGAGGTCCTTCAGCCGGCGAGCTCCTTCGCCTTCGCAAGGGCCCGGACCTTCTCCATCGCTTCGGCCGCCTTCTTCGCCGCCTGCTCCGCGTCGTTTCGGAAGCCCTCGGCGAGGCCGGTGTCGGAGATGCCGGGGAGGTTGATCCTCACGTTCGCGAGCGCGCCCTCGACCGCGGCCGAGAGGAGGAGCGCGGCCACGTAGGCGTCGGAGGCGCAGTTCGGGTTCCCCTTCTCGATGACGACGGGAGCCTTCGTGAGCGCCTCCATCGAGAAGAAGGCGGTCTGCATCGGGACGGTCGTCGCGAGGATCGTCGCCTCGTCGATCGCCTTCTTCCGCGCCGCTTTCTCCTCGGGCGACTCCTTCGGGAGCTTTCGCGCCGTGACGATCGCGTCGTAGGCGCGGGTGTCCTCGTCGACGAGGCCGAGGAGCGTGTCGCGATTCGCGTCCATGGCGGAGGCGATCCGTTCCAGCTCCTCCCACGACTCGCGGTACTTCTCCTTGCCGAGCGTCAGGCGGCAGACCATGCCGAGGAGGGCGGCGCCCATCGCGCCCGCCGCGGCCGAGGCCGAGCCACCGCCAGGAGCGGGGGCTTCGGAGGCGAGGGCGGCGCTGAAGTCGCGGACGGCGAGGGTGACGAGGTCGGTCACGGATTCCTCCTGCTCGGTTCGTAGGTGAGGGGCGCGCCCGGTCCGGCTGCCCGGGGGCGCTGTCCGCCGCCCCCCGGCCCCCCCGGCTCGGTGGCGAGGATTTCGTTGGATTTCGTGGTCACGTTCCCGGCACGCGGCGCCCGTCGCGGACGACGGGGCTCCCGGCGACGACGACGTCGGTCACCGGGTTGACGCCGTAGTGGTAGACGAGGTGCTCGAGGTTGCGGCCGTCGACGAGGACGACGTCGCCCGCCTTGCCCGGCTCGAGCGTGCCGCGGCGTGCGGCTTCGCCGACCGAGGCGGCGGCGTTGAGCGTCATCGCCGTGAGCGCCTCCTCGACCGTCAGCCCCATCCCGATCGTCGCGAAGAAGGCGACGGCGGGAAGCGACTCGGTGTAGGAGGAGCCCGGGTTGCAGTCGGTCCCGAGAGCGACCGCGACGCCGGCCGAGACCATCTCGCGCGCCGGGGCGTAGCGGTTCATCCGGAGGAAGACCGACGTGCCCGGCAGGAGCGTCGCGACGACGCCCGCCCTCGCCATCGCGTGGATGCCGTCGGGCTGCGCGAAGAGGAGGTGGTCGGCCGAGAGGGCGCCCACCTCGGCCGCGAGGCGCGCCCCGCCGAGCGGCGTCAGCTCGTCGGCGTGGAGGCGGGGCGCGAGGCCGACGGCCTTCCCCGCCTCGAGGATCCGGCGCGACTCCGCGAGGTCGAAGACGCCGTGCTCGCAGAAGACGTCGACGAAGCGGGCGCCGTCGGCCGCGAGGGCCGGAAGGATCTCGTCGCAGCACTCTGCGACGTAACGTGCCTTCTGCGCCTCGGAGCCGCGGCGCTCGAGCGGCACCTCGTGCCCCGGGAGCGCCGTCGCGACGACGCCCACCGGGTGGCCGGCGGCCGCGGACTTCAGCGCCGCAAGCTGCTTCCGCTCGCTCGCGAGGTCGAGGCCGTAGCCCGTCTTCGCCTCGCAGAACGTCGTCCCGTGGAGGAGCATCCGATCGAGCCGCTCGCCGGTGACCGCCGCGAGCTCCTCGACGGACGCGGCCCGCGTCGCCGCGACGGTCGATACGATGCCGCCGCCCGCCGCCGCGATCTCGGCGTACGTCTTCCCCTTCAGCCGCTCGTTGAACTCGCTCTCGCGGTAGCCGGCCCACGGGATGTGCGTGTGCGGGTCGACGAAGCCGGGGAGCGCGGTCTTCCCGCGCCCGTCGAGCACGACGTCGGCGGCGCGAGGCGCCTCGCCGTGCGCGGCGACGAACTCGGCGTCCGTGCCGACCCAGGAGATGCGCCCGTCCTCGCAGACGAGGGCGGCATCCTCGATCCTCGAGATCCGCCCCTGGGCGGCTCCGGTCCGGGCGGCCTTCCCCTGGGGCGTGGCGAGCTGGGAGAGGTGCCGGACGACGAGGCGGCTCAAACCGCCTCCCCGTCCTTTCGCTTCGGTCGCATGACGGAGACCGAGGCGTCGAGGTCCTCCTCCTCCTTGTCGAAGTTCAGGACCTGCTGGAACATGTCGAGCATCCCCTGGAGCTTCAGGTGGAAGTTCTTCCGCTCCACCCGGAGCTCGCGGATCCTCTTCTCCTTTTCGGCCGCCTTCTCGAGCGCCTGCTGGACGAGCTTCTCGCCCTGGCGGTTCGCCTCGGCGAGGATCCGGTCCGCCTCGCGCTCGGAATCGGCGCGGAGCGCCTCCGCGTTCCGCTGCGCCATCACGAGCGTTTCCTTCAGGACGGCCTCGGTCTGACGGTGGTGCGCCACCTCGTCCTTCAGGCGCGAGTTCTCGCGCTCGAGATCGTCGAGCGTCCGCATGAGCTCCTCGAGATCGTCGCCCACGAGCTCGAGGTACTGGGCGACCTCGTTCCGGTCGAGGCCCCGGAACCGGATCGGAAACGTCCGCTTGCGGATCTCCAGAGGGGTGATGGAGGGTCTCATCGCGTTCATTCTAAACCCTTTGTGATGGCCCCCGGACCTCGCAGAGGGTCAGTGGACTCGGCCGCTCCGGTCTTCGACGACGGTGAAGCGTCGGCGGCGGAAGGGATTCCACCTGCGCCGGAACGGGCGGACGGAGCCGCCGCCTCCGCCGCGTGTCGAACGGACGAAGAGCCAGGCGACCGGGAGGCCGCCGAGGAGGAAGAGGAGCTGCGGGAGAGAGCGCGACGTCTCGAGCTCGCCGAAGACGACGAGGACGAGCGCGAGGAGCGCGAAGCCGCGCCGCGTCATCGGCAGGATGCCGAAGAGGTTCGCGGGGAGGCGCGGGCCGAGGAGCGCCCAGGCGACGATCATCGCCGTCAGGAGGCCCGAGAGCCCCGCCCCCGCCATCGCCCCTGCCGTCGGGAAGAGGAGCGCCACCGCCGTCCCGAGGAGGGCGGAGACGACGACGGCCGACAGGACGAAGAGGCCGAACTTCCGCGACCCGAACGTCACCTCCAGCTCCCACCCGAACATCCAGAGGATGAGGAGCCCGAAGAGGACGTTGAAGATCCCGAGGACGACGAGCGGGTAGGTGACGAGCCGCCAGAGCTCGAGCGCCGGCCAGATCCTCTCCGGGAAGAGCGAGAGGAGGCGCATCGGCGCGAGGCGCAGGACGCCGCCGAGATAGCCCGCCGCCGCCAGGACGAGGAGGGCTCGGGTGACGTTCGGAAGGCGCGACCAGCCGGGAGGGCCGGCCCAGACGACGCGCCCCGCGGGCGTGTTCCAGCTCATCGGCGCGAGCGTAGCAGGGTCAGCCGCGGCGACCGAAGAGGGCCGTCCCGACCCTCACGATCGTCGATCCTTCCTCGATCGCCGCCTCGAAGTCTTCGCTCATCCCCATCGAGAGCTCCGCGAGGGCGAGCGATTCCGCTAGGCGCCGGAGGGCGACGAAGTGCGGGCGGGTCTCGCCGGGCGGCGGGATCGACATGAGGCCGCGGAGGTCGAGCGCCGGAAGGGCCCGGACGTCGGCGACGAGCGAGGGGACCTCTGCAGGGGAGACGCCGGCCTTCGTCTCCTCGCCCCCGGTGTTCACCTCGACGTAGACGGCGAGGCGCTTTCCCTCGTTCCCCGCGGCGCGCGAGAGGCGGCGGGCGAGGTCGGCCGAGTCGACGGCGTGAAGGACGTCGGCGAGCCGCGCGGCCTTGTTCGCCTTGTTCGACTGGATCGGACCGATCAGGTGCGTTCCGGCGTCCGCCGGCAGGTGCGGGAACTTCGCCTCGGCCTCCTGGACCCGGTTCTCGCCGAAGGCGCGGACCCCCGCCTCGTACGCCGCGAGGAGGTCCTCGAGCGGCTTCGTCTTCGACACGGCGAGGAGCGTGACGGAGGAAGGGTCGCGCCCGGCCCGGCGGGCGGCGGCCTCGATGCGCGACCGGACCTCCGCGAGGTTCGCGGCGATCTCCCCGGTGCGGCTCACCCCTTCGCCCCGTCGAGCGCCTCGTTCGCGAGGCGGTCGGCTTCCCGGTTCTCTTCCCGCCGAACGTGGACCACGCGGAGTCGCGGGATCTGCCGGGCCTTCTCCTTCGCCCGGGCGACGAAGGGGGCGAGGTGCGGCGCCTTGACCCGATAGACGCCGTTCCACTGCTTGACGACGAGCTCGCTGTCGGCCCGGATCTCGACGTCGGCGGCGCCCGCCTCGACCGCGGCGTCGAGCGCCGCGAGGAAGCCGGACCACTCGGCGACGTTGTTCGTCGTCCGGCCGACGAGACCCGACTTCGCGATGCCCGACGGGGACCAGACGCCCCACGAGGAGGGGCCGGGGTTGCCGCGACAGGCGCCGTCGAAGTGGAGGACGAGGCGGCCGGCCGTCACGGCAGGCCGGAACCGTCCCAGTAGAGGATCCGCTTGCAGCTCTCGCACTGGAGGATCTCGCGCGAGAGGCGCAGGTCGGAGAGGAGCTGGGGGCGGAGCCGGACGTTGCACGAGGAGCAGGCGGCCGTCTGGTTCGCGACCATCATGACGCGGGCGACGGCGACGCCGTGCCGCATCTTCGCGATCCGGTCGAAGACGCCGAGGAGCCGCTTGTCGACTGAGGCGCGGAGCTCCGTCGCGGCCTTCTCGGCCGCCGCGATCTCCTCGGCGAGCTTCGCCTGCTCGGCGCGCCACTCGCTCATCTGCTCCTCGTAGCCCGCCTCCTCCTCCCCGGAGGTGGCGGCGAGGGCGGCTTCCTCGGACTTCGCCAGGGCCAGCGTCTCCTCGACCTGGAGGAGCTCGTCCTCGCGCGCCCGGATCTCGCGCTGCGCGTGGTCCACCTCGGTGAGGAGCGCCGTGTACTCGTGCTGGCCCTTGACCGCCTTGCGCTTGGCCTCGGACTTCTTCAGCTGCTCGGCGTAGCCCGCGATCTGCTCGTCGAGCTCCTTCTTGCGGGCCTCGGCCCGTTCGCGCCGCGACGCGAGCTCCTGCCTCTTTCGCCGGAATTCCTGCCAGGCCGCCTCGACGTGGACGAGGTGCTCGGGCGTCCTGTTGCGCCTCTCCGCCTTGGTGCGGGCTTCGAGGAGGAGCTCCTGGAGGTGAGAGAGGCGCTCGAGAGCGCCGGACGGCGATTTGTCGGTCAAAGAACGTCTCCCTGAAAAAGTGAACGGGCGCCCAGCGGCGCCCGTTCCGTCGATCGAATGGTTCTCCGGCGCGTCAGAGCGCCGGAGGGAAGGTCAAAGTCTCGTGGCACGCCCGTTCGTTTCTCCCAAACCGATGGGTCCGCTCGGATTCGAACCGAGGACCCGCCGGTTATGAGCCGGTGGCTCTGACCGCTGAGCTACGGACCCACCTGCACTTCCCAGCATAGCACGCCGATCGGAACGGGGCCCTTTCGCCCTCGTAACGAAACGCACGGAGCCGGCGAAGTCTTCCCGGGAAGGTCGGAAACGGCTCGGGGGAGGCGGTTCGCGCCTCCCCCGATTCAGATCGCCGGACCCGGCCGAACGGGTCCCCCTTCATCGCACGCGAGCGCAGCGAGCTTCCGCTCCGCGCGGAGGAGGGCTGAGGGGGCACGGGGGAGGCGGTAAGCGCCTCCCCCGATCAAGGAACAGCCGGACCCGGCGGAACGGGTCCCCCACCAAACACTAGACGTTCACGTCGATGAACGGCCGGAGCTTCTTCGCCCGGGATGGGTGGCGGAGCTTGCGGAGCGCCTTCGACTCGATCTGGCGGATCCGCTCGCGCGTGACGTTGAAGCTCTTGCCCACTTCCTCGAGCGTGTGCTCGGCCCCGTCGCCGACGCCGAACCGCATCCGGAGGACCTGCTCCTCTCGCGGCGTCAGCGTCTTGAGGGTCCGGCGCGTCTGGTCGCGGAGGTTCGCCACGATGACCGCGTCGATCGGGGAGACGACGTTGCGGTCCTCGATGAAGTCGCCGAGGTGGCTGTCCTCCTCTTCCCCGATCGGTGTCTCGAGGGAGATCGGCTCCTGAGCGATCTTCATGATCTTGCGGACCTTGGACGCCGGCATGTCCATCCGCTTGGCGATCTCCTCCGCGGTCGGCTCGCGCCCGAGCTCCTGGACGAGCGAGCGCTGCGTCCGGGTGAGCTTGTTGATCGTCTCGATCATGTGGACCGGGATCCGGATCGTCCGCGCCTGGTCGGCAATCGCGCGGGTGATCGCCTGGCGGATCCACCACGTCGCGTACGTCGAGAAC
>CAZWRQ010000263.1:0-6875 GCA_964636395.1 uncultured Holophagales bacterium | reverse complement strand
GTCGCCCGCGGCTCCGTCGCCGTGGAGACCGTCGTCGAAAAGGGCGACCGCCTCGACGTCCTCGCCTCCGGGGAGACGCTCGCCGACGGCTCCCGCCCCGGCCTCGCCTGGGCGGAGCGCACCGAGGACCTCCGCGCCGGACACGAGGAGCTCGCCGTCGACCTCCCGGCCGCGCTCCTCGGCGACGGCCCCCTGAACCTCGACGTCCGCCTCCTCGGCCTCTCGCGCCCCGGCGTCGCCGGCCGCGTGACGCTCGACGTCGCCCGGTAGTCGGCCCGGCATCCTCGTCGTGAAGACGCCCCGGCCGCGCGCGGCCGGGGCGTCCGTCTTCAGCGCTCCCGACGAGCCGCCTTCGCCTCCTCGAGCTCCTCGAGGCTCCGCGGCCAGTCCTCCTTCAGGAGACGCGACAGGGCACGGTCCGCCAGGAGCCGCCCCCCCGTCTGGCAGGTCGCGCAGTAGTTCGCCTCGTTGTCGGCGTAGACGAGCCGCTGGACCGGGTCGCCGCAGTCGGGGCACGGCTGACCGTAACGGCCGTGGACTGCGAACTCCGGCCGGAACGCAGTCACCTTCTCCGGAAATCGCTCCCCCGCTTCCGTGCGGAGGCGCGCGAGCCAAGCCGAGAGCGTCGCCGTCGTCGCGGCGTGCAGGCGGGCGACCTCCTCGTCCGCCATCGTTCGCGTCAGGGCGAACGGCGACATCCGCGCCGCGTGGAGGATCTCGTCGGAGTAGGCGTTGCCGATGCCGGAGAAGAGGTGCGGGTCGGTCAGCGCCCGCTTCATCGTGTGACTCTCGCAGCGGAGGGCCGCCGCGAACTCCGCAAGGCTCGCCCCGAGCGGCTCGAGGCCACCGCGCGAGAGCGCGGCGAGCTCCGCCTCCGTCGCGACGACGTGGAGCGCCGCCCGCTTCTTCGGGCTCGCTTCCGTCAGGAGGAGCGTGGCGCCCGGGACGTCGAACGCAGCGAGGCCGACCTTCTTCGGGACGGGCGCGCGAGGCGCGTCCTTCCAGTGGAAGCGCCCGGCGACCATCAGGTGGACGACGAGGAAAGGCCCCCCCTCGAGCTCGAAGACGATCCGCTTGCCGAGCCTCCGGACGCCGCGGACCGTCCTTCCCTCGGCGTCGGCGAGCGGCGGCGCGACCGTCCGGAGGAGGAACGGCGAGGCGACACGGACCCCCCCGAGCGTCCGGCCGCACAGCCTCCGCGTCAGGTGCTCGACGTAGAGCTCGACGTCGGGGAGCTCGGGCACGTCACTCGAACCCGCCCTTCCAGGCGAGCCAGATGAAGACGTGCGCGAAGCCGGCCCAGAGGAGGGAGAAGAGGAGGAGCCCCCAGGGCCGCTTCTGCCCGTGAACGACCATCGCGGCGCCGCCGCCCGGGAGGAGGCGGACGACGGCGGACTTCCCGCGGTGCTTCGGGACGAGGCCGCCGCGCGAGGCGTCCCAGATCCCGATCGCGGTCACGGTCTCTCCCGGAACGACGACCTTCTCCGTCAGGACGCACGCTTCCAGGTCGGCGACCGTCGCGTCCTTCGTCTTCATGTCCTTCCGGACCGAGCCGTCGTCGTCGGCCATCGCATCGTCCATCGCCGAGATCATCGCGCCGAGCTTCGCGAGTCCCATCTCCTCCATCTCGGAGGATGCGGCGTGCCGGACGGCGCGATGCGGCGCCTCCGGGTCGTCGACGACCGTCTCGGGGAACTCGGTGAGAAGGCTGAAGCCGAGGAGCCTCACGTCGCCGCGGCCCGACCGGATGACCGACGGGGCCAGCGCGAACCCGGCGAGCGTCGAGGGTGTCGCGCTCTCGTCGTCGGCGGAGGAGGCCTTCTTCGCGTCGTATTCGTAGGCCACGCACGGCCGCCCGCTGAAAGGCGCCGCGAGGGCGGCGCCGAGAGGCTCGATCCGGCCCCAGACCGCCTCCTCCTTCCCGTCCTCGAGCGGGAGCCCCTGCTCGGCCCGCTTCAGCGCGCCGACGTCGCCGGAGCCGAAGAGGACGGCCTTCAGCTGCCCGACGACCATGAGGAGGCCGAGCGAGCCGAACCCCGCGAGGACGATCGCGGGGACCGCCTCGACCTTTCCCCAAAGGAGATGGAGGTAGGCCCCGAAGACCCCGAGCAGGACGACGGCGGCGATCGCGCAGCCCTTCTTGATCACGGCTCCTCCTCGCGAGGCGGCGCGGCGATTTCCCGCTGCCCCGTCGGACGACGGTTCGAGAGCTTCTCCGAGTCTACCGTCGGGGCGTAACGTCCGCACGCGGCCCCGGCCGCGGGAGGTCCCCATGGAATACCGGACTCTGGGACGCTCGGGCCTGAAGGTCTCGCCGCTCTGCCTCGGCACGATGATGCTCGGAAGCTGGGGAAATGCCGACGAGAGCGAGTGCGTGAGGATCGTCCACCGCGCGCTCGACGCGGGGATCAACCTCGTCGACACCTCGAACAACTACGGCGAGGGAACGTCGGAGGAGGTCCTCGGGAAGGCCCTCGCCGGGCGGCGGAACGCGGCGGTCCTCGCGACGAAGGTCTGGTCCCGGATGGGGCCCGGCCCGAACGAGCAGGGACTGTCCCGGAAGGCGATCCAGGAGCAGGTCGAAGGGAGCCTCCGGCGCCTGAAGACCGACGTCCTCGACCTCTACCAGATCCACCGCCCCGACCGGACGACGCCGTGGGAGGAGACGATCTCGACGCTGACGGACCTCGTCCGCCAGGGGAAGGTCCGCTACGTCGGCTGCTCGACGAGCCACGCCACGGACCCCGGGGTGAGCCCGTGGACCGTCCGCCTCGAGGCTTGGGAGATCGTGGAGACGCTCTGGATCTCGGAGCGAAACGGCTTCGAGCGCTGGGTCTCGCTCCAGCCGCCCTACTCGATCCTCCGCAGGACGATGGAGGTCGACCATTTCCCCGTCACCGAACGCTTCGGCCTCGGAAACCTCGTCTGGAGCCCGCTCGAGGGGGGCTGGCTCACCGGCAAGTACCGGAAGGGGCAGCCGAATCCGCTCGACTCTCCGCGCGCCGCAAGGTGGGTCGGAGACCTCGGGAACCCGAAGTTCGCGCGCCGGATCGAGGTCGTCGAGGAGCTCCTGGCGCTCGCGGAGGAGAAGGGGACGAGCCTCGCCCGCTTCGCGCTCGCCTGGACGCTCCGTCATCCCGCGGTGACCTCCACGATACTAGGCCCGCGGACGCCCGCACAGCTCGACGACGCGCTCGCAGCCCTCGACGTGAACGTGACGGACGAGGATGCCGCCCGGGTCGACGCGCTCGTCCCTCCCGGGACGAGCGCGCTCTAAGAGCTCCTACTCCCCCGAGCCTCCCTGAGGAGCGCCGCCGTTCGGCCCGCCCCCCTGCGGCCGGCTGCCGCCACGCCCGCGCCGACGCCTCCTGCGGTTCCCGCCGCCTTCGCGCGGTGCGCCACCGTCCGGCGCTCCGCCCGTCGCGGCCGGGCGCGTGGGCTGCGGCGTCGTTCCTTGGACCGGCGCGTCCGCCGGACGGGCCCCGTCCGCGGCCCCCTTCTGCGGACGCGGTCGCTCGCCTCGAGGGCGCTCCCCGCGCGGCCTCTCGCCGCGTGGACGGTCCCCGCGCCGCTGTTCTCCTCCCGTCCGCTCTCCGGACGGACGAGGAGCGCCCGGAGAGGGCGTCCCTCCGCCGGCGACCTTCCCTTCCGACTGCGGCGCCCCTTCGCCCCGGCCGTTGCCTCCCCGGCCGCGTCGGCGCTTCCTCGAACGGCCCTCGCCGGCCTCGCCGCCCCGCGGCGGCGTCGCCCCGGCGGCTTCGCCGCCGCGCCCGCGCTGCTTCTCGCGCTGCGCCCGGCGCCGGGCGTCCTCGGTCTCCCGCTGCCGCTTCTTCTCCTCGCGGCGGCGCTCCTCCTCGGCCTTGCGCGCGACCTCCCGCGCCGCCTCCTCGATCCGCCAGGCCGCGTCGATCTCGTCGGCCTCCGCCTTCTCCTCCTCCGAGAGGATGCTGCGGTACGCGACGACGATCTCGGGGTTCTCGGCCTGCGCCCGGATCGTGGCGACGACCCGCTCCCGCACCGGAGCGTGCGGTTCGTCCGCGATCAGGGGGATGCAGTCGCGGTCCGCGAGGAGCATCCGGGTGAAGCAGACCTTCCTCTCCTCGGCCGGCTCGTCGGCCTGCTCGATGAGGAAGTAGAAGTCGCGGTCGTGGTCGAAATCGTTGCCGACGGTCCGGAAACGTGGCAATGCCTCGTGGACGAGCTCCGAGAGGAGTGAGAGGTACTTCTCGCCGAGGTCCCAGGTCTGCTCCATCGAGACGACCCGGTCCCGGAACATCTTCGTCATCGCCATTCGCGGTGGTCCTCGTCCGCGCGGTGCGCGCGGGGTCGTGCCGAGTCTAGCAACCAGCCGGGTCGAGACCTGCGTCGCCCAGCGCGAGGATCGTCCGGGCGTGCCCCTCGGGCGAGAGGAGCGCGCCGGCCTCCTCCGCGCCGGCCGAGAGGAGGGGTCCGAGGCCCTCGCGAACGAACCGGAGCATCGCCGCGGCGAGGAGCCGCGGGTCGCCCGGCGGGACGAGCAGCCCGGAGGCCCCGTGACGGACGACGACCGCGAGGCCGGGAACGTCCGAGCCGATCACCGGTCGGCCGTGCGCCAGCGCGTCGGCGGCGATCCCGGAGCCGGTGGCGTGCCGGTAGGGGCAGACGACCGCGTCGCACGCGTCGAAGAGGAGCCCGCGCTCCTCGGGCGGGAGGAAGCGGAGGTGCAGGAGCACGCCGTCGGGCGCGGACCGCTCCTGGAGCGCTTTCGCCTCCCCCCACGGCTCGCCCGCGAGGACGAGGAGCGCGAGAGGGAGCTCCCGTCGAACGACGGAAAACGCCTCCAGAAGGACGTCCCAGCCCTTGTAGAGACGGAGGAGGCCGCTGAAGAGAAAGACCGGAGCACCTTCGGGAAGGTCGAGGAGCCGCCGCGCATCGGCGCGCGGGACGCGCGGGACCGGCTCCGCGGGGTGCGGCACGAGGACGGCCCGCGGCTCCGGGACCTCGCGTTGCGCCGTCGCGAGGTCCCCCGCGTTCTGGACGGCGAGGACGTCGGCCCGCCGGAGCGCGGCGCGCGCGAGCGCGTGCCGGAGAGGCCCGGCCTCGTGGTCGGCGAGGTTGTGGCAGAGCAGGAGACGGACCGCGTCGGGCGCCTCGGCGCGGTGCGCCGAGAGGAAGAGCGCGAGGTGCGGCGCGAAGACCGAGGTCCAGAACGCCGCCGCGGCGAGCCGGGCTCCGCGCGAGGCCGCGAGAGAGGCCGCCCGGCGAAACGAGAGCGGGTCGAAGCCGTCCAGGAGCGGGACGACCTCGACGTCTCCCGGGAACGCCCCTTCTCCGCGATCCGCCGCTCCGGGATAGAGGGCGCGCGGGTACATCCGCGAGAACGTGATCACGAGAGGGGGCGCGCCGAGCCGCGTCATCGCGCGCGCGAGCCGCACCGTCTGGTCGGCGATCCCGCTCCGCCACGGGGGAACGGGCCCGAGCAGGACGACGCTCGCCGCGGCCCCGCTCATCGCGAGAGGAGGAACGCCTTCAGGTACTCGGTCTCCGGGCAGTCGATGGAGACCGGGTGGTCCGGGCCGGCGCCGCGCCGCTCGACGATCCTCGCGGGAACGCCGGCGTCGAGCGCGGCGGCGAAGAGGACCTTCTGGAAGAGGTCGGCAGAGACGGGCCCCGAGCAGGAGCAGGCGAGGAGGAGGCCCCCCGGCGCGAGGAGCTTCAGGGCGAGCCGGTTCACGTCTTTGTAGCCCCGGCAGGCCCGGTCGACGTCCGCGGTCTTCTTCGCGAAGGCGGGCGGGTCGGTCACGACGACGTCCCACGTCTCGCCCCGCCCGACGCGGGCGCGGAGGTCCTCGAAGACGTCCGCCGCGACGATCTCGACCCTCCCGGGGTCCTGGCCGTTCGCGTCGTGGTTCTCCCTCGCGAGCGCGAGCGCCGGCTCCGAGACGTCGACGTGGGTCACGCGCGAGGCGCCTCCGGCGAGCGCCGCCACGCCGAACGCGCCCGAGTAGGAGAAGAGGTTGAGGACGCTCCGGCCGCCCGAGAGACCGCGGACGAGATTCCGGTTCTCGCGCTGGTCGAGGAAGAAGCCGGTCTTCTGCCCGCCCGCGAGGTCGGCGCGGAACGTGAGGCCGTGCTCGCGGAACGGGACGCTCCCGGGCGGCCTCTTCCCGGCGAGGAGCTCGTCGTCGAGCAATAGACCCTCGCCGTGCCGGCTCGCGAGGTCGTTTCGCTGGAGGATCGACGCCGCCGGGAAGAGCTCGCGGAGCGGGGGGAGCCAGAGGGGCCGGGCCGAATCCGTCCCTTCGGTCGTCGCCTGGACGACGAGGACGTCCGCGTAGCGGTCGACGACGAGCCCCGGGAGGCCGTCCCCCTCGGCGTGGACGACCCGATAGCCGTCGGTCCCGGCCGGCACGAAACGCTCCCGCAGGCGGACGGCGTCGCCGACCAGCCTTCGGACGTACGACGCGTCGAGCGGCCCCTCTCCGCACCGCCAGATGCGGGCGGCGATGGAGGAACGGGGGGACGCGAAACCGCGGCCGAGCAGCTGCCGGGACGCTGAACGCACCTCGACCTCGCCCGCGAGCGGGCTTCCCGCGATCGCCCGCGAGAAGATCCACGGGTGCCGGCGGCGGGCGGCGTCGTCGCGGCCCGCGCGGAGGAGGAGGGTCGTCGTCAAACCGGACCCGGAGTTTAGGCGGGAGCGCCGGGCCGGTGTACGCTTTCCCTCCGGATGGAGCTTCTTCTCGCCCTCCTCCTCGCCGTCGCGGTCGTCGCGCTCGCTTCCGCCTGGAGCGCCCTGAAGACCGAAAGAGGGCGATGCCGGCGCCTCGAGGACCGGCTCGCCGCGGTCCGCCCAGTGGCCTCCACCGTTCCGTCCGCCCCGCTCCCGGATCCCC
>CAZWRQ010000262.1:0-6911 GCA_964636395.1 uncultured Holophagales bacterium | reverse complement strand
GTCCGGCGCGCCGCGGCCGGCCGGACCGCGTCTCCGGCCGGCCGCGGCGCGCCGGAGCTCGGTCGGCGGGGCCCCGAACGCCGCGCGCATCGCCTCGTTGAACCGGCGCACGCTCGAGAACCCGGCGGCGAGCGCGACGTCCGACATCCGGAGCGGCGTCTCGTCGAGGAGGCGCCTCGCGAAGTGGAGCCGGCGCGTCTTCGCGACCGCGACGGGCGAGGCCCCGAGGTGCTCCGCGAACAGGCGCCGGAGGTGCCGCTCGCCGACGCCGAGCCGGGCCGCGAGCGCACCGAGCGGCGCGTGGTCGACGAGGCCGGACTCGATCTGGCGGAGCGCGCGGGCGACGGTGGCCGACGTCCCCGCCCAGGCCGGCGTCCCGGGAGCCGTCTCGGGCCGACACCGGCGGCAGGCCCGGAACCCCGCTTCCTCGGCGGCTGCCGCGCACGGATAGAACCGGACGTTCGAGGGCCTCGGGAGCGGGGCCGGGCAGCCGGGCCGGCAGTAGACGCCGGTCGTCGTCACGCCGGCGTAGAAGCGACCCGCGAATCGGCGGTCGCGTCCGAGGAAGGCGGCGAGGCAAGACTCCCGGTCGATTTCCACGGGCGGAGTGTCGCGCAGGGAAGCGGCCGTGTCTGGCGGTTTTCGGACATGGCTGCCGAGACGGGCCGGGTCGCTCGGTCGGGTGGATGCCGGCGTCGGTTCGGTTCCTCGGGTCCGAGAGGCCGCGGCGGCCGTGAGTGGGGGTATCGTCTGGCCGGAGCGAGAGCATGCCCCGACCGAGACCCCTCCCCGAGAAAGCCCGCTGGCTCGTCCTCGTCGCCGGCCTGACCGCGTCGATCCCGCTGTACGCCGTCGTCGTCTTCGTCCTCGCGACGACGGGCGCCCCCGCCGCCGCCGCGCCGATCGGACTCCGCTACGCGGTCTACGGCGCCGCGTTCGGAGCGGCGCTCCTCGCGCTCTTCCTCGCGCCGCGCGTCGGCGTCGACGCCGCGACGAGCCCGGCGTACCCCGAGTTCCTCCGGCGGACGCTCGTCTCGCTCGCGGTCGCGGAGGTCTCCGCGATCCTGGGCGTCGTCCTCTTCGTCCTCGGCCGGAACCTCGGCGACTTCCTCGTCCTCGCCGGGCTCGCGCTCGCTGTCATCCTCCTCGGGATCGTCCCGCGCGGCCTCCGCTGGTTCCGGCTGCACGAGGAGCCGGGGAGCGGCGGAGCGCCTCCGCTCGCCCCGGGCTGAGCCGTCCCCGCCGCGCGCACGCCGGGGCTCGACGCGACGGCCGGCGTCGCGTAGCGTCCCGCGCATGGCCGTCGACATCGACATCGTCTACACCGGGGGCCTCCATTGCGAGGCGACCCACCGCCCCTCCGGCTCGAAGCTCGTCACCGACGCCCCGCTCGACAACGGCGGAAAGGGCGAGGCGTTCTCGCCGACCGACCTCTGCGCGACCTCCCTCGGTTCCTGCCTCGTGACGACGATGGCGCTCGTCGCGACGCGGCACGGCATCGAGCTCGCCGGGACGACCGTCCACGTCGTCAAGGAGATGGTCGCCGACCCGCGCCGGCGGATCGCGTCGCTCGCGACGACGGTGTCGTTCCCGCGCGAGCTCGCGGATCTCCCCGCCGAGAAGAGGGCTCTCCTCGAGGCGACGGCCCGCGCCTGCCCGGTGACGCAGAGCCTCGGCCCGAACGTCGAGGTGCCGATGACGTTCGTCTGGCCCGCCTGAACGGCGAGGCGGCCCGCCGTGGCCGGGGCGGGGCTGGGGTAGCCTTGCAGGATGGTGCGCCGAAGCCTCGTCCCGACCCTCGCCCTCTTCCCGCTCCTCGCCTTCACCGCGACGGCCTCCGCCCAGGAGAACGTCGCCTTCCGCACTCCGCCCGAGGAGATCCGGAAGCTCGTCGACGCGCCGCTGCCGCCGGCCGTCCTCGTCGACCCGGCGGGGACGCGCCTCGTCCTCCTCGACCTCCCGGGCTACAAGACGCTCGCCGAGCTCGCGGAGCCGGAGCTCCGGCTCGCGGGGCTGCGGATCAACCCGAAGAGCCACAACCGCGCCCGCCTGAATGTGACGACGGGGATCTCCGTGAAGGAGATCGCTTCCGGGAAGAGCGCGCGCGTCGAAGGGCTCCCGGCCTCGCCGCGCATCCAGTGGACCCGCTTCTCGCCGAAGGGGACGTTCTTCTCCTTCGTCCAGTGCGACGACGACGGCCTCTCGCTCTGGGTCGTCGACCTCGCGGCGGCGAAGGCCTCGCGCGTGACGCCCGCGAGCGTCTCGGCCGTCCTCGACTTCCCGTACCAGTGGCTCCCCGACGAGTCGGGGCTCCTCGTCCACGTCCGCCCGTCGATCGAGCCGTTCGCCGCTCCCGCCGAGCTCCCCGCCGGCCCGGTCGTGAAGGTCGCCGCGGGGCGGAAGGCGCCGGCCCGGACCTGGCAGGACCTGCTGAAGAACGAGAACGACGAGAAGACGTTCGCGCACTACGCGACGACCGAGGTCCGCCGGTTCGCGCTCGACGGGACGAGCGCCGCGATCCTTCCGCCCGCGATCCGCCGGTCGGTGCGACCCTCCCCCGACGGAAAGTGGATCCTGGCCACGACGATCGTCCCGCCCTTCTCGTACCGCTTCCCGGTCTTCCGCTTCGGTTACCGCGTCGACGTCCTCGACGCGGCGGGGAAGCGCGCGGCGACGCTCGTCGAGAAGCCGGTGCAGGACGCGATACCGGTCGCGTTCGACGCGACGGAGGCGGGACGCCGCGACTTCGACTGGCGCGACGACGCACCGGCGACGGTCTTCTTCGCCGAGGCCCAGGACGGCGGCGACCCGGCGAACGACGTCCCGTTCCGCGACCGGCTCTACCTCCTCGACGCGCCGTTCGACGGGGCGCCCCGGGCGTTCGCGAAGACGCGCAACCGGTTCGGCGAGGTCACCTGGGGCGCGGGAGGGATCGCCGTCCTCTCGGACTTCCGCTGGAAGGACCGGAACACGAAGACCTACCTCGCGAAGGCCGACGCCGGGGACGCGGAGCCGAAGGTCCTCTTCGACCTCTCCTCCGAGAACCTCTATGCGCTCCCGGGCGATTTCGTCACGAGGGTCGACGGCCGGGGCCGGCCGCTCCTCCTCGCGAGCCGCGACGGGAAGCGGCTCTTCCTCTCCGGCGAGGGCTACTCTCCCGAGGGGAACCGGCCGTTCCTCGACGGGTACGAGGTCGAGACCGGGAAGACGACGCGCCTCTGGCGGGCGGACGGCACGACGACGTACGAGCGGATCGTCCGCGTCCTCGACGCGGAGCGGGGCGTCCTCCTGACGCGCGTGGAGGGCTCGAAGCTCTTCCCGAACTACCAGGTCCGGAACGTGAAGGCGCGGATCGCGCCGCGCCCCGTCACGTCGTTCGAGAACCCTTACGAATCGCTCCAGGCCGTCGCGACGCGGAAGCTCCGCTACCGGCGCGCCGACGGCATCGACCTCGCGGGAGACCTCCACCTCCCGCCCGGGTACGACCCGAAGCGCGACGGGCGCCTCCCGCTCCTCCTCGAGGCCTACCCGACCGAGTACAAGGACAAGGCCGCGGCCGGCATGGTCGACTCCTCCCCGCACGCGTTCGTCCGGCCCTACTGGGGCTCGCCGGTCTTCTGGGCGCTCCGCGGCTATGCCGTCCTCGAGAACGCGCAGTTCCCGATCGTCGGCGAGGGGGAGAAGGAGCCGAACGACACGTTCGTCGAGCAGCTCGTGGCGAACGCGAAGGCCGCGATCGACGCGCTCGAGAAGGAAGGGATCGTCGACCCGAAGCGCTGCGCCGTGACGGGGCACTCCTACGGCGCGTTCATGACGGCGAACCTCCTCGCGCACTCGGACCTCTTCGCCGCAGGGATCGCGCGCTCCGGGGCGTACAACCGGTCTCTCACGCCGTTCGGCTTCCAGGCCGAGGAGCGGACGTACTGGCAGGCCCGCGACGTCTACTCGCGCATGTCGCCGTTCGACCACGCCGCTTCGCTCGACGAGCCGCTCCTCCTGATCCACGGCGACGCCGACAACAACCCCGGGACGTTCACGCTCCAGAGCGAGCGCCTCTACGAGGCGATCCAGGGGCTCGGCGGGCGCGCGCGGCTCGTTCTCCTCCCGTACGAGAGCCACGGCTACGCCGCGAGGGAGAACATCCTCCACATGCTCTGGGAGCAGGACACGTGGCTCGAGACGTGGGTCAAGGGGAAGAAGGACTGAGGCGGGGCCGGGCCCCCGGCCGCTGACGGGCCCCACCCGACCGGCCGGGGGGTCGCGCCGGAGGCGCACCCCCGACCGGTCCCTCAGGGCATCTCGGTGCCGTAGTAGTACCTCTCGAACCAGGGCTTCCAGTCCTTCTTCGTGGCGAACGAGAGGAGGGCGACGAAGTCGTCGGTCGTCACGTCGCGCTGCTTCTCGAAGCTCCGGAGGAACGACCGGAGGACCGTGAAGAAGAGGTCGTCGCCGAGCTCGAGCCGGAGCGTGTGGAGGAGGTGCGCCCCCTTCGAGTAGACGAGCTCGACCCGGTCGATCGCCGTCGAGCTGTCCCAGGTCGAGGAGATCTTCGGCGCCAGGCCGTTCGCGAGGTCGATCGGGGCGGCCTTCGCCGAATGCCGTGCGAACCCCGCCCACGTCCCCGCGAGCTTCTTCCCCTCCGCCTTGCCCTTCAGCCTCTCGATCGCGTACATCGAGGCGATCTCGGAGAACGCCTCCGAGATCCACTGGTGCTCGGGGGAGGCGTCGGCGACGACGTACCCGAACCAGGCGTGGGCGATCTCGTGCGCCACCCGCTGGTTGATCCCGTGCGAGAACAGCGACGAGACCTCGTCCGTGAAGATGCTCGACTGGAACGCCTCCTTCGTGATCCGCATCATGCCGGGAGGGGCCTGGCCGAACCCGTAGGCGTTGATCTCGACGATCGTGAACTCCTTCCAGGGGAACGGCCCGAAGAGCCACTCGTAGAACTTGCGGACGCCGTGGAAGACGCCGAGGAGCATCTTCCCCGACATCTCCTTCGGGATGCCGTAGCTCGCGACGCGGCAGGTGACGCCGTCCTCGGTCGACTCCTGCGTCGTGTACTTGCCGGCGAGGACGGTCGCGAACGGGACGGGCCTCTCGAGCCGCGTCTCGAGGACGTTCCACCCGTCCTCCTCGGTCCGCCGGACCGTGTCCCCGGAGGCGAACGCGAGGAACGGCTTGCGGGCGCGGACGACGGCGTGGAACGTGTGGTGCGACGCGTTGAAGGAGAGCGGCTGCGGGTACCACCCGCTCGCGATGGGGAGCTCCCAGAGGTTGTCTCCGCCGGCCCGCTCGAAATAGGGCGCCTCGTAGTCGAGGCGGAGCGTGAACCTCGCGCCGGGAGCGAGGGGCTTCGGGAGGGCCACGACGAGCTCGCCGTCTCCGAGCGCGAAGGGGAGCGGCCGGCCCTCTCCGTCGGTGAGGGCGCGAAGGCGCGTCTCGAGGAGGTCGTTCCGATGGATCGTCTCGGTCGCGAAGTCGAGGACGAGGAACGAGACGGGGCGAACGGCGAGGAACGTCTCGGTCACCTTCAGCTCGCCCCACGGGGCCGGCCCCTCGCGTACGTCGACGTCCACGGCGACGAGCCGGGCGTCGACCCGCGGCGCCTGCCGGCGCGTCCGCCCGAGCGGCCGGCGAGAGAGGTCCCGGGAGAAGCGCATCTGGGGAAATCCCCCCGGGAGTCCGGCCGGCCGGTCGACGACGCGGAGCACCTCCTCGTCGTCGGTCACGGGGTCGAAGACGTGACGGAGGTCCGGGTCCGCCTCGAGCGTCGCGGCGAAGTACGCCCCCTTGGCCGCCTCCGCGATCGCGAGCCGGGAGGCGACCTGCGGCGTTCGGTCGCGCGCGAACCGCTCGACGTGCTCCGCGAAGCGGCGGACCGGGGGCTCCTCCCCGGCGGCGTACGTCCACGCGGGGCGGAGCGCCGCGGAGAAGAGGAACGTCGCTCTCGAGAACGTCGCGCGGAGCTCCCCGTCGACCTCCTTCGCGCCGCCGACGTGCTTCGCGTTCCGGGCGGCGAGGCGGGCGGCCTGCGGGTCTCCCGCCGAGAACGCGAGCGTCCCCGCCCCGAGGAAGAACGCGCCGACGGGCGTTCCGTCCTTCGTCGCCAGCTCCCAGAGGCTCCCCGTCGCGACCTCGTAGCGCGCGGCGCCGACGGTGAACGAGAGGCCGGCCGCGTTCGTGGTGCGGCCCGAGAGGACCGTGTCGTGGTACGGCGCGCCGGGCGACGGCGCGGAGATCGGGGCCGCCGGGACGGACGGCGGGCCGTCCTGGCCGAAGGCGGGAGCGGCGAGGAGGAGCCCGAGCGCGAGGCCGTACTCGAGTCGCATGGTTCCGAGATCGTACCGGGATCGCACACCCGGCGCACCGAAGCGTCAGCGGCCGGTGTCGAGGGCGCGGGCGAGAAGGAGCTGGCCGAACGCGAACGCGACCGCCGTCTCGACGCGGAGGACGCGCGGACCGAGCGTGAACCGCGCGAAGCCGTGCTCCGCGAGGAGGGCGGTCTCGAACGGGACCCAGCCGCCTTCGGGGCCGATCGCGACGACGGAGGCGGGTCCGACGCGGGGCGACTGCGGCGCTCCGAGCGCCGGGGCGTCCGCGGGATGCGCGAGGAGCCGTCCGAAGGCGTCCTTCGGCCAGAGCGCGTCGAGCTCGTCCTCCACGAAGGGCCGGAAGCGCGGCCGGACGAGCACCTCGGGGAGGACCGTGTCGCGCGCCTGCTCGAGGCCGAGGACGAGGTTTCGCTCGATCTCCTCCGGCGCGAGGAACGGGGTATCGAAGTAGCTCTTCTCGACGCGCGCCGCGTTCACGAGGACGATCCGCTTCGCGCCGAGCGACGCGGCAGACTGGAGGACGCGCCGGAGCACCTTGGGCCGCGGCATCGCGAGGAGGAGGTCGATCCCTGCGGG
>CAZWRQ010000261.1:0-6935 GCA_964636395.1 uncultured Holophagales bacterium | reverse complement strand
CGCGCCGGAGCACCTTGGGCCGCGGCATCGCGAGGAGGAGGTCGATCCCTGCGGGGGGAGGCGGCTGCTCCTCGAGCGCGACGGCCAGCCGGACCTCGTCGGCCGCCACGGTCCTTACGGTGCCCCGTCCGACGGGTCCGTCCAGGAGCCCGACCGTCAGCGTGTCGCCGACGCGCGCGCGATGGACCTCGTGGACGTGGCGAGCACGCCGGCCGGCGAGACGCACGGTGCCGTCGGCCTCGAGCTCGTCAGGGAGAAGGAGGATCAGGTTCACGGGCGGGTCCCGGCGCGGGACCGACGCTACATCCCCAGCATTACCCGGGCCATCTTCGACATCATCCCGGGGTTCCACGGCGGGTCCCAGACGAGGTCGACTTTCGCCTCGGAGACTCCCTCGACGGAGCGGACGACGCGCTCCACCTCGCCGGGGAGCGTCCCCGCGACCGGGCAGGCGGGCGCGGTGAGCGTCATCGTGACGCTCACCGCGCCGCCGTTCCCGACGACGACGGAGTAGACGAGGCCGAGGTCGTAGATGTTGACCGGGATCTCGGGGTCGTAGACCTTCTTCAGCGCGCCGATGACGCTCTGCTCGAGGTCGGGGGGCTGGGCGGCGGGCGTCGGCTCGGGGACGGCGGCGGACATCGCGTCACTCCGTGGAGGCGGGCGAGCCGCCGGCGAGGGCCGAGTGGAGCGTGTGCCACGCGAGCGTCGCGCACTTCACTCGGACGGGGAACTCGCGGACACCGGAGAAGACGGCGAGCTTTCCGAAGCTCCTCGCGTCGGCCGGGACGTCGGACGGACCGGTGAGGAGGTCGTGGAAGCGGCCGAAGAGCTCCTCGGCCTCCGCCAGCGTCTTCCCCTTCACGGCCTCCGTCATGAGGGAGGCCGAGGCCTTCGAGATCGCGCAGCCCTTCCCCTGGAACCCGATCTCGCGGATCGTCCCGTCCTCCACCTTCACGTAGAGCGTCAGCTGGTCGCCGCAGAGCGGGTTGTGGCCCAGGCCGGAGTGGGTGGCTCCTTCGATCGCGCGGAAGTTCCGCGGCGAGCGGTTGTGGTCGAGGATGACCTCCTGGTAGAGGTCGGTCAGGACCGTCATGCGCCGAATACCTCGCGCACCTTCCGGAGGCCGTCCGCGAGCGCGTCGACCTCCTCGAGCGTGTTGTAGAGGCCGAACGACGCGCGCGCCGTGGCCGGCAGGTCGTACCGCGTCATCACGGGCTGCGCGCAGTGGTGGCCCGTCCGGATGCAGATCCCCTCCTGGTCGAGGATCGTGCCGATGTCGTGCGGGTGGACGTCGTCGAGGACGAACGAGACGACTCCCGCCTTCTCGCGGGCGGTCCCGACGATCCGGAGGCCGGGGATCTCCGAGAGGCGCTCGGTGGCGTGCGCGAGGAGCGCGCGCTCGTGCGCGGCGATCCTCTCGAGCCCGATCGCGGTGACGTAGTCGAGCGCGGTGCCGAGGGCGACGCCTCCGGCCAGGTTGCCGGTGCCGGCTTCGAGCCGGGCGGGGAGCTCCGCGTAGGTCGTCATCTCGAACGAGACCGAGGCGATCATGTCGCCGCCCCCCTGGTAGGGAGGGAGCTTCTCGAGCCACTCCTCCTTCCCCCAGAGGACGCCGATCCCCGTCGGGCCGTAGACTTTGTGTCCGGAGAAGGCGAGGAAGTCGCACCCGAGGTCGGCGACGTCGACGCCGAGGTGGGGGAGGGACTGCGCCGCGTCGACGAGGACGGGGACTCCCTTCGCGTGCGCCCTCGCGACGATCTCCTTCACCGGGTTGACGGTGCCGAGGGCGTTGGAGACGTGGACGACGCCGAGGATCCGCGTCCGCTCGGTGAGAAGGGCGTCGAGCTCCTCGAGGACGAGGTCGCCTCGTTCGTCGATCGGGAGGACGCGAAGGCGCGCCCCGGTCCTCTCGCAGAGGAGCTGCCACGGCACGATGTTCGAGTGGTGCTCCATCCCGGTGATCAGGACCTCGTCGCCGGCCTTCACGAACGCCAGGCCGAAGCTCGAGGCGAGGAGGTTGATCGCCTCCGTCGTCCCGCGGGTGAAGACGACCTCGCGCGTCGACGCGGCGTTCAGGAACCGGCGGACCTTCTCCCGCGCCCCCTCGTAGGCGGTCGTGGCCTCCTCCGAGAGGCGGTAGGTGGAGCGGTGGATGTTCGCGTTCGTCTCGCGGTAGAAGCGGTCCGACGCGCGGATGACCGCCTCGGGCTTCTGGGTCGTGTTCGCGCTGTCGAGGTAGACGAGGGGCCGGCCGCGGACCTTCCGCGAGAGGATGGGGAAGTCGGCGCGGACCGTCTCCACGTCGAAGGAGGCCGGCGTCAGGGTGATGTCGATCATCGTGCCCCCGGGACGTCCCCGGAGAGCCAGCCGAGGACGCGTTCGGTCAGGTGCGCCCGGAGCGGGTCGAGCGGGACGCGATCGACGATCTCGCTCGCGAACGCGAGCGTCAGGACGCTCCGGGCCTCGCTCTCGGAGAAGCCCCGGGAGCGGAGGTAGAAGAGAGCGTCCGCATCGAGGCGGCCGGTCGCGGAGCCGTGGGTACACTTGACGTCGTTGTTGTAGATCTCGAGCTGGGGCTTCGCGTCGACGCGCGCCGTGTCGGAGAGGAGGAGGTTCCGGTTCGACTGGTGGGCGTCGGTGAACGCTCCGGCGGGGCGGACGACGACTTTCCCGTCGAACGCGCCGCGCGCCGTCCCGGAGAGGATCCCCTTGTAGCGCTGCTGGCTCCCTCCGTGGGGCCGCGCGTGGTCGACGAGCGTGTGGTTGTCGACCTGCTGCGCGTCGCGCGCGAGGAAGAGTCCGTCGAGCGTGGCGCCGGCCCCGTCGCCGTGGAGGCGGACGGTCAGCTCGTTGCGGGCGATCCGCGCACCGACCGACAGGACCCGCGAGTAGAGCTGGGCCCCCGGCCCGAGGTGGGCCTCGGCCGTGCCGACGTGGAATGCCTCGAGGGACTCCTCCTGGAGGACGGAGTGGTCGAGGCGGGCGTGCGCGAGGAGGTAGACCTCGGTGACGGCGTTCACGAGCGTCTCTCCGACCCCGCAGTAGGCCTCGACGACGGAGGCCTGGGCGTTCTCGCCGAGCGTGACGACGACGCGCGGGTGGAAGGCGCGAGGCCCCGCGTCCGCATCGGCGACGTGGAGGACGACGAGCGGCTCGGGGAGGACGACGCCGTCCGGGACCTCCACCCAGACGCCCTCGGAAAGGAACGCCGCGTTCAGGGCGGCGAACGGGTGGCTCCGGTGCCCTCCGGCCAGGCCGAGCCGCTGCTCGAGGAGCGCGGAGGGAGCGGCGAAGGCCCGCGTGAGCGCCTCGAAGCGGACGCCGGCCGGGAGCCCGTCGACGTGCGAGAGGGCCGGGTCGAGCCGCCCGTTCACGAGGACGAGGGCGTGGAGCCCTTTCCTCTCTCCGGCGAGCGGGCCGAAGCAGGCGAGCGCCTCGCGGGCCGCGGCGGAGACCGGCGGCGGGCCACCGGACGCGGTGCCGGCCGCGAGGAGGTCCGGCAGGCGCCGGGCGAGCGCCGCGACGCTCGTGTATCGCCATTCCTCGTCGGAAGGGCGGGGGAGCCCGAGCTTCCCGAGCGCATCGAGGCCGTCGCGGCGGAGGTTCCGGACGTAGAGGGGGAGACCGGATTCGTCGCGGGCGGCGAGGGCTCGGGCTCCGTCCAGAGCCGAGGCCGTGGCCGCGGCGAGCGCCTCGGCGGCGGGCGGGGCGGTGGCCGTCGCGCTCAAGAAGCCGTCCCGCTTCCGACAGGCGCCTCCTCCTCGAGCCAGGAGTAGCCCTTCTCCTCGAGGAGGAGCGCGAGCGACTTGTCGCCCGACCGGACGATGCGGCCCTCGGAGAGGACGTGGATCACGTCGGGGGTGATGTAGTTCAGGAGCCTCTGGTAGTGCGTGATGACGAGCATCGAGCGCTCCGGCGAGCGGAGCGAGTTGACGCCCGACGCCACGACGCGCAGGGCGTCGATGTCGAGCCCGGAGTCGGTCTCGTCGAGGATCGCGAGAGAGGGGTCGAGGACCGCCATCTGGAAGATCTCGTTCCGCTTCTTCTCGCCTCCCGAGAAGCCCTCGTTCACGTTGCGCGAGAGGAGCGCCTCCTCCATCTCGACGAGGCGGGCCTTCTCCTCGACGAGCGTCAGGAAGTCCATCGCGTCGATCTCGGGGAGGCCGCGGTGCTTCCTCTGCGCGTTCAGGGCCATCCGGAGGAAGTAGGTGTTCGCCACGCCCGGGATCTCGACCGGGTACTGGAACGAGAGGAACACCCCCTCGCGGGCACGCTCCTCGGGCGCGAGGGAGAGGAGGTCCTTCCCCTTGTAGAGGACGGAGCCGTCCGTCACCTCGTAGCCGTCCCGGCCGGCGAGGACGTGGGCGAGGGTGCTCTTGCCCGAGCCGTTCGGCCCCATGATCGCGTGGACCTCGCCCGCCTTCACGGTCAGGTTCACGCCTCGGAGGATCTCGGTGCCGTCCTCGGCGATTCGGGCCTTCAGGTTCCTGATTTCGAGGAGGTTCGTCGTCACGTTCAGCCCACGCTTCCTTCGAGGCTCACGCCGAGGAGCTTCGTCGCCTCGACGGCGAACTCCATCGGGAGCTCCTTGATGACTCTCTTCGCGAAGCCGTTGACGATGAGGGACACGGCGTCCTCGCTCGTCAGGCCCCGCTGGCGGCAGTAGAAGAGCTGGTCCTCCCCGATCTTCGACGTCGAGGCCTCGTGCTCGATCATCGCGGTCGAGGTCTTCACGTCGAGGTAGGGGAAGGTGTGCGCCCCGCACTTGTCCCCGAGGAGGAGCGAGTCGCACTGCGAGTAGTTGCGCGCGCCGATCGCCGACTTCGCGATCGAGACGCCGCCCCGGTAGGTGTTCTGGCCGTGGCCGGCGGAGATCCCCTTCGAGACGATCGTCGAGCGGGTGTTCTTCCCGACGTGGATCATCTTCGTGCCGGTGTCGGCCTGCTGGAAGTTGTTCGCGAGGGCGACGGAGTAGAACTCGCCGACCGAGTCGTCGCCGAGGAGGAGGCAGCTGGGGTACTTCCAGGTGATCGACGAGCCGGTCTCCACCTGCGTCCAGGAGATCTTCGACCTCTTCCCGGCGCACTTCCCGCGCTTCGTCACGAAGTTGTAGATGCCCCCCTTGCCGTCCTTGTCGCCGGGGTACCAGTTCTGGACGGTGGAGTACTTGACCTTCGCGTCGTCGAGGGCGACGAGCTCGACGACGGCGGCGTGGAGCTGGTTCGTGTCTCGCTTCGGGGCGGTGCACCCCTCGAGGTACGACACCGAGGCCCCTTCCTCCGCGACGATCAGCGTCCTCTCGAACTGCCCCGTGTCGGCCTGGTTGATCCGGAAGTAGGTCGAGAGCTCCATCGGGCAGCGGACCCCCTTCGGCACGAAGCAGAAGGAGCCGTCGGAGAAGACCGCGGAGTTGAGCGTCGCGAAGAAGTTGTCGGTGTAGGGAACGACCGAGCCGAGGTACTTCTTCACGAGCTCCGGGTGCTCCTGCACCGCCTCGGAGAACGAGCAGAAGATCACGCCGACCTTCGCGAGGCTCTCGCGGAACGTCGTCGCGACCGACACGCTGTCGAAGACGGCGTCGACGGCGACCCCCGCGAGGATCGCCCGCTCCTCGAGCGGCACGCCCAGCTTCTCGTAGGTGCGGAGCAGCTCGGGGTCGACCTCGTCGAGCGTCTTCGGCCCGTCCTTCGTCGACTTCGGCGCGGCGTAGTAGCGGATCGCCTGGTAGTCGATCGCGGGGTAGGAGACTTTCGCCCACCTCGGCTCGGTCATCGTCTGCCAATGGCGGAAGGCCTTCAGCCGCCAGTCGAGGAGCCACTGCGGCTCCCTCTTCTTCGCGGAGATGGCCGCCACGATCTCCTCGGAGAGACCGGGAGGGAAGACGTCGGACTCGATCTCCGTGACGAAGCCGTGCCGGTATTCCTGGTTCGTCAGCTCGGAGAGGACTTCGTTCGAGCTCATGAAGCGATGCTCCTGGGGGCGGAATCGACCGCCGGAAGCGGGGCCCCGGTGCGGGTCGCCCCCGACGACGCCGGGCGCGTCATATCGGCGAGGGTCAGGCGCGAGAGCGCGTCCTGGATGACGTCGTTCACGGCCTTCCAGTTCGGACGGGCGGGGCAGCCCCGCTCGTGGGCGCAGGTTCCCGGAAGGCTGCACTCCGTGATCGCGAGCGGCCCTTCGAGCGCCTCGATGATCGCGGCGACCGGAATCTCCTCCGGCGCTCTCGAAAGCGCGTAGCCCCCTTTCGTTCCGCGCTGCGAGACGAGGAGGCCCGCCTTGAGCAGCGTCTTCAGGAGCTTCACGACCGTCGGCTGCGGGATTTCGGTCCGGACGGAGAGCTCGCGCGCGCTGATTCCCTGCGCCGGCTCGTGCGCGAACGTCGTCAGGAGGACGACCCCGTAGTCGGTGAGCTTGTTCATCCGGATCATGTCTTCTGCTACCTGCCGCCGCCCAAATCGAGACGCGGGCTCAATTAGGACCTCTCCAGTACTGTATTTCCGGATCCCGGGGGTGTCAAGCGCCGCCGGGCCGTGCGGGACGGGCGAAAAGCGATGCGCCCCGGCTCCTTTCGGCGCCGGGGCACGAGATACGGAGCGAGGGCTCCGTCAGGACAGCTTGAACGAGACGGTGACCGTGAGGAAGACCTTCACGGGCTTCCCCTTCTTCGTGGCCGGCTTGTAGGTCCACTTCTTCACGGCTTCCAGAGCCGATTCGGTCAGCGTCGGATCGGGCGATTCGACCGCCCTCACCTTCGTGACGACCCCCTTCTCGCTGATGACGGCTTCGACGATCACGCGGCCCTGGATACGGTTCTTCCGCGCCTCCTCGGGGTAGGTCGGCGGGACGTTGCTGACGACGACCGGCTCCTTCACGTCGCCCCCGACCTTCAGCACGTCGCCGTCGTCGGCGCCCTCCGCGACGCCGTCGCGGAG
>CAZWRQ010000260.1:0-6964 GCA_964636395.1 uncultured Holophagales bacterium | reverse complement strand
CGAGCGTGAAGGCGTTCTGGTTCGACGTCGTCCCGCCGTACGCCAGCATGCTGCTGCTGCTCTGACCGGCCGACGAGTCGATGTTCACGCCCGGTGCCGACGAGAGGACCTGGTAGTAGTTCCGCGGGACGGCCTGCTTGTCGATGAAGTCGCCGCCGAAGGAGGTCTGGACCTTGTTCTCGACGACGCTGACGAGCGGCGCCTCGGCCGTGACGACGGCCTCGGCGGCGACGGAGGCGAAGGGAAGGACGAGATCGACGGCCATCGCCTGGCCGAGGCTCACCCGGATGCCGTCGCGGCGGACCTTCTTGAAGCCCTGCAGCTCGGCCTCGACGGCGTAGTTGCCGGGGGGAAGCGCGGGGAATCGCCACCCGCCTCGGGCGTCGGTGGTCGTCGTCATGCGCCCCTTGACGAGGGCCGAGGAATATGCGGTGACGAGCGTCCCCGGCAGGACGCCTCCGTCGGCGTCCTTGACGGTGCCCTGGATGCTGCCGGTCACGGTGCCCTGGGCGCTCGCGACTCCCGAGAGGCCCAGCAGCAGGATCAGGGCGGCTCCTGTGACGACGGAGAACGGACGTGACATGACTCCTCCTCTTGCTCGGCCTCTGGCCGTTTCATGACGCCAGGGGGTGCGTGTTCCGGATCGAACGTTCGTGGAGCGACGCGGGGCGCGACCGGAGGCTCGCGTCGGGCGCATCACGGCTGGGCCCTCATGGCGGCGACGAGCGTCCGTCCCGCCTCCTCGACGTGCCGCCTCACGGCGGCGGCGGCGCGGTCGGGGTCGTGCGCGGCGATAGCCGCGACGATCTCGGCGTGCTCGGCGGCGTCGGGGTCCTCCCGTTCGGGCGAGGAGGTCGTGGCGATACCGGGGACGTTGCTCCAGAGCATCGTCGGGAACGCCGACCAGAGATGCCCGAGCGTGCGCGTGAGGAACGGCCGGCGCGAGGCCGCGATGATCGCCTCGTGGAAACGGCGGTTCAGGTCGCGATACTCGCGGAGCCGCGCGGGGATCTCGCAGGCGACCATCCGCTCGTGGAGGGAGGAGAGCTCCCGGACCTCCTCGGGCGTGATCGCCCGGGCCGCGTGGCGTGCCGCCATCGGCTCGAGGACGGCGCGGCTCGCGTAGAGGTCCTCGGCGTCGTCGACGGAAAGCGTGACGACGCGGATGCCGCGGTAGGGAACGTGCTCGAGCAGCCCCTCGGCCACGAGCTGCTTGAGCGCTTCGCGAACCGGCGTCTGGCTGACGCCCTCCTCGCGCGCGACGCTCTCCTGCCGAAGCCAGTCTCCCGGTTTGCGGCGCCCCTCGAGGATCTCGGCCCGGAGCCTGTCGGCGACCCACTGGCGAAGCTGTCGGTGCCGTTCGGTTCCCGATCTCGCCTGCATGATGTTCTCTACATTATATATTTTGCATAGAACTGTCACGAACTTTTATCCCGTTGTAAAGAAATGATTTGTCCTATTCGTCGGGAGCTGCGCCGGGCGTCTGGTCCTTCTCCCGGTCCACCGGCTTCGGCGGCCGAACGAAGTCCAGGGGACGCCTCAGGGCCCTGCCGAGGACGTGCCTCAGGACCCCGGCCAGCTCCCCGGGCGGCATCTCGTAGGCCCGCGCCGCGTTGAAGAGCGACAGGGAGAACGCCACGGAGAGGTTCAGGACGAACATCACGCCGATCCCGGCGAGGCCGCGCAGGAACGCTCCTTCCGCGAACCAGCCCTGTCCGAGGCTCGAGGCGGCGAGCCCGAGCTGTCCTGTCGAGAGCGTGACGTGGCGGACGTCGAACGGGATTCCGAAGAAGCGGCCGATCGCGGGGGCGAAGCCGAGGAGGAAGCCGAGCGAGACGTTCGTGGCCCAGCCGGCGGCGTTTCGGGAGAACGTGTCGGCGACGCGCCTCATCCGGTCGGCTCCGACGAGGCGGCCGAGCGGGTGGCGCGCGATCCCCTCGGGCAGCCGGTGGTACGTCGACCAGTTCTCGAACCAGCCGCCGGCGACGCTCCCGAGCCAGAGGAGGACCCCCGTCAGCGCGGCGAAGAAGATCGTCCCGCTGTCGAGCGGGCTGAGGACGAAGAAGGTCTCCCGCGCCGTCTTCTCGTCGACCCAGGGGCGGCCGGCGAGCGCGGCCCATGCGGCCACGAAGGCGGCCGCTCCCGCGCTGACGACGAAGACGTTCGAGAGCGCGGCGGCGAGCTGCGAGCTCGTCAGGCGGGCGAAGAAACCGGCGATCTTCTCCTCGCGGTCGTCGCCCTTCGTCTCCCGCAGGATGCTCGCGAGGGCCGCCGCCGTCATCGCGGGCTGCTTCGTCGCGAGGATGAGGCCGAACGCCTGCATCACGAGGAAGCTGACCGCGTAGTTGATGCCATAGAGGAAGCCTTCCGGGAACGCCGCGAGGTGCCACTCGTGGACGAGAGTCTTGAACGCCGCGGTGAAGACGGTGACGAGCCCGCCGCCGGCGGCCGCGAGCCAGATGTGGCGGTACTCCGGGCGGGACGCTGCGACGTAGTGCTCCCCGGTCTTCCCGGACCGGTCGACGATCTTCCGGTCGAGGAGGTGCAGGTTCCACCTCACGAGGTGGAGGACGCTCCGGTCCTCGTGCGCGTTCCTCACGAGGCGCGAGAGGAGCCTGTGGAGGGCCCGCGAACGGTCGGGTCCTGGCGGGAGAGTCATCACGTCGGCCATGAGGGCCGTTCGCGTCAGGCAGCGGTCGATCACCTCGAGGCCGAAGACGACGTCGACGCTGACGCCCGCCTCCTCGAGGTGCCTCTGGATGGCCCGGACCTCCTTTCGGCACTCCCCCGACTCCTTGTTGAAGGCCTGCAGGGCCGAGCCGACCTCCTTGCCGTTGAGCCACGCGTCGAGGAGGGCGTCTCCGGAGCGGAGGAGCCGATGGAACGGAGACGCAGAGACGGAGCCGGGCGTCGCGCGCGAGCGCAGCTCCCGCGACAGCCCCTGGGCGTGGACCCGCGACAGCAGGAGGCGGAAGCCGTCGGCGAAGGCCCTCGAGAGGGACGAGGCGGCCTCGGGCGTGAGCCCCGTCTCGAAGAGGCGGACGAGCCGGTGGAGGTCGGAGAGGGGGAGGTCACGGAAGGCGTCGACGTCGGCCTCGGTCCGGAAGAGTCGGGAGGCGATCTCGACGAAGTCGTGGGCGTCGCGGGGAGACGGGATCAGCCGCGCGGAGACGCGGCCCCCGAGCTCGGCGAAGAAGCCCTTGTCGCTCGGGATTCCGACGTCGCCGAAGAGCGCGGTGCCGTCGCCTTCGGCCAGGAGCGCCGAGAGGGCCGAGAGGAACCCGGCTCGGATCTCGGGAGACGCCTCGAGCGCGTCGAGGACCGCGCCGATCCGGGAACGCGGGCCGTTCGCACCCGGCTCGGGAGCGGGCGACTCCCGCAGGAGCCGGACGAAGGCGTCGGCGCGCTCCTCGGCCGAGCCCGCGGAGAGGACCGTCTCGAGGAGCGCGCTCACGACGGAGCGAAGGATAGCGTCTCCCGGTTGCTTCGTCCCGAAGCATAATTTCGCCGTGCCCGCGAACCTGACGCCGCCGTACCACGACGCCGAGGAGCGGTTCAAGGCGGCGACGACGCACGAGGAGAGGCTCTCGGCGATGCGCGAGATGATCGCGCTGCTCCCGAAGCACAAGGGGACCGAGAAGCTCTACGCGGACCTCAAGAAGAGGCTCGCGAAGCTCGAGAGCGAGGTCGAGCACGCCGCGCACGGTGGCCGCCGCGCCGATCCGGGCCACGTGAAGCGCGAGGGGGCCGGTCAGTGGGTCCTCCTCGGCGAGCCGAACGCGGGGAAGTCGTCACTGCTCGCGGCCCTCACGCACGCGCACCCCGAGGTGGGGGAGTACCCGTTCACGACGCGCATCCCCCACCCCGGGATGATGCCGTTCGAGGATGTCCAGGTGCAGCTGGTCGACACGCCGGCGGTCGCCGCAGGGCACACCGAGCCCTACCTGACGAACCTCGCCCACAACGCCGACGGCGTCCTCCTCGTCCTCGACGTGGCCGCCGACGACGGCGAGGAGTCGGCGAAGCTCCTCCTCGAGCTCCTCGAGAAGGCGCGAGTCTGGCCGCGCGTGAGGCCGCTCCCCGCCGACGCGCCGCCGTTCCTCGCCGTGAGGCCCGTGATCGCGCTCGGGAACAAGAGCGACCTGGATGACGGGACGTTCGCGGAGCTCGCCCGCGAGGCGATCGGGGCCGACCTGCCGTTCCATTCGGTCTCGGCCCTCTCGGGCGAAGGGCTCGACGACCTGCGGGCGCTCCTCTGGCGCGAGCTGCGCCGGATCCGCGTCTACGCGAAGGAGCCCGGGAGGAAGCCCGACCTGGCCGCCCCGTTCGTCCTCCCCGCCGGGGCCACGGTCCATGACCTCGCGGAGCGCGTCCACAAGGACGTCGCCGCCGCGCTGAGGTTCGCGCGGATCTGGGGCCACGCGAAGTTCGACGGGCAGCAGGTCGACCGGGCCCACGTCCTCGCCGACCGGGACGTCGTCGAGCTGCACGCCTGAGGCCGGAACCGACCGGAAGAGCGAAGGCCCCCTCGCGGGGGCCTTCGAGGTGCCGTATGGGCGTACCGGTTCAGCCCTTCGCCGCCTCGAGCGCCTCCCGCGCCTTCTCGAGCTCCGCCTTCTTCGCCTCACCGACCTCCGGGTAGGCGAGGTCCATCTTCTCGAGCGCGTCGATCACCGCCGAGGCGACGACGAGGCGCGTGTACCACTTCGCGTCGGCCGGCACGACGTACCACGGCGCCCAGGGAGTCGCCGTAGCTCGGATCGCCTCTTCGTACGCCTCCTGGTAGGCGTCCCAGTGCTTCCGCTCCTCGACGTCGCCGAGCGCGAACTTCCAGTTCTTGTCGGGCTCCTCGAGCCGGTCGAGGAACCGCTTCTTCTGCTCCTTCTTCGACACGTTCAGGAAGAACTTGACGACGGCGACGCCGTTCCGCGTCAGGTAACGCTCCATCGCGGCGATGTCCTCGAGGCGCTCCTTCCAGATCTTCTTCGTCACGAGGTCGGGCGGGAGCTTCTGGCCCGCGAGGATCTGCGGGTGGACCCGTACGACGAGGACCTCCTCGTAGTAGGAGCGGTTGAAGATGCCGATCCGTCCCCGCTCCGGGAGGCACTTCGTCGTCCGCCAGAGGAAGTCGTGGTCGAGCTCCTCCGCCGACGGCGCCTTGAACGCGAAGACCTGGCACCCCTGGGGGTTCACGCCCGACATGACGTGCTTGATCGTCCCGTCCTTCCCGGCGGCGTCCATCGCCTGGAAGACCAGGAGGAGGGCCCGCTTGTCCTGCGCGTAGAGCTTGTCCTGGAGCGACGCGAGGAGGTCGACGCCCTTCTCGAGGCGCTCGGCCGCGTGGTCCTTCTCGAGCTTCAGCCCGCCGGTGTCGCCCGGGTCGAAGTCCTTCAGGCGGAACCTCCTCCCGTCCTCGACGCGGTAGGGGCGGGAGAGCTTCGCTTCCTTGCCCATCTCGGTCTCCTTCCTCCGACCGGCCCGTTCGGCCTCGTATCCGAGCCAGCGTGTGCTCGGACGAGTCTATCCGGCGGAGCCGGCCGCGGAGGAACGGCGCGCGAGCGCCTCCGCGACGGCGGCGGCGGCCGAGGCCGTGCGGGCCGGGCCCGCTCTCGAGATGAGCCGCACCTCGGCCCCGGCCCGCGTGAGCGCGCCGGCGAAGAGGCGGTGCATCTCGTCCCGCACCTCGCCGCGGTCGCGCACGCCGTCGGCGGTCCAGGGGAGGTCGGGGGCGCAGAGGAGGTAGAGGTCGCCGCGACGGGCGCGAGCCGCTTCCTCGATCCAGGCCGGGCAGTCGCCGTAGTAGTGACGCGCGTAGACGACGGTGGAGAGGAGGTCGGTGTCGTGGACGAGGAGGTCCGTCGCGCGCGCCTCCGCGGCGTCAGCTTCCGCGACCTGCCCGCGGGCGATCGGCTCGACGTCCTCGGGCCCGAGCGGCCCCGGCTTCGCCTCGCAGTAGCCGCGGGCGTACTCCGGGACCCAGGGCGCCCCGAAGCGCTCGGCGAGCGATTGCGCGAGCGTCGTCTTGCCGGTGCACTCCGAGCCGGTGACGACGACGCGAAGCGGCCTCATGCCGGCTCCCCGGCCGGGGCGGCGTCGGCGGCCGGCGGCGTCTCGAGCGAGCGCCTCCAGCCGAGCAGGCCGACGACGCAGAGCGCGAGGAAGATCGCGTAGAGGATCGCCGTGAGCCAGAGCCCCTTCGCGAGGTACATCCCGACGTAGCCGACGTCGACGGCGATCCAGAACCACCAGGTCTCGAGCTTCTTCACCGACTGGAGGTACTGGGCCACCAGGCTGAAGGACGCGAGCGTGGAGTCGACGAACGGGAACGCGGCGTCCGTGCCGCGGTGAAGGCCCCAGCCGAGCGCCGCCGCGAAGACGGCGCCGGCGAGGACGAGGCCGGCGAGGAGGCGGCGCGAGGCGCGCGAGACCGCGAGCCGGCCGCCCCCCTCGCCGCCGTGGAGCCACTCCCACCAGCCGTAGGCGCAGACGGCGAGGAAGACGCCCTGCAGCCCCATGTCGGCGTACAGCTTCGCCTGCGCGAAGACGACGGCGTAGAGCGCGACGTTGACGATCCCCGTCGGCCAGCACCACGGGCTCTCCTTCGCCGTCAGCCAGACGGCCAGGATCCCCGTGAGGAAGCCGGCGACCTCGAGCGCGTTCAGGTCAGAACCCCAGGTCCAGGACGGCCGTCACGCTGCGCGTCGCCATGGGGAAATAGTACGGGATCGCCCCGAGCGCCTCCCGGCCCGCTCCGTCGCGCGTCGCGTAGAGCCAGCTGTAGCCGTTCGCCCAGATCTTCTCCTCGTCGAAGAGGTTCTCGACGACGACCTTCACCTTCGGGCTCCCCGTCTTCACGAAGCGCGAGAGGTCGTACGAGGCCGAGAGGTCGACCTTCCACCACGACGGCGTCGCGATCCCTTCGGCGTTCGTGTTGTCGAGCCACGCCTTCGCCACGTACCGCCCG
>CAZWRQ010000259.1:0-6973 GCA_964636395.1 uncultured Holophagales bacterium | reverse complement strand
AGCCGCTATTCATGCGGGGCACCCCCGCCGAGGTGAGTTGTCTTGGACAGCAGTGATCCAAGCTGCTTCGGTTCTGCCCAGTGCTCCTGGAACTTCGGGCCATCTGACTTCGGCCTAACGTCCGGAGGTAGGACGTGAATGGTCAGCGGAATCGGGAAGTCCGTTCCAATAACCACTGCCTCGCCCGGGCGCAAACTCGGAAGGAACGCAGACGCCGCTCGGTCCATCTCACCGCAGGCGCGCTCAACGACCTCCCGGTCACGGTCGTTTGTGAGCCGGTGCACGACTAGCGTTCCCATCTGGCTCAGGACGCCGTCCGTGATATCCCTCGGTCGCTGACTTACCAGGCACACGCTTAGCCCGTACTTCCGGCCTTCCTTCGCGACCAGTTCGAACGCATCAAGTCGGGCCGAATAGTCCTCGCTCCCGACATGTCGCCCCAAGAAGTTATGGGCCTCGTCAACGAACACCACGATCGGTCGGTCTTGGAATGATCCTGAGCGCCCCCTCGCCAGCAAGTGCCGCCCGATGACGTTGGCGATGATCTCTCGCGCGTGGTACTCGTATGCCACGCCGCTCAAGTCGATTCGAAGTAGCCCATCTGATCCCGCTGATAGCCGGTCCATCTCGGCCGTCAGATCGGGTCCGCGCTTCTCTCCAAACACGCATTGAAGTTCAGGAGCTGTGAGGATTCCATTGATACGGGTAAGCAGGGACGCGCAGTAACCGATTTCTGCCTCGTTCGGTCCTTTCCACTTGGGATCGCCATAGTCCTGGATGCACTCGTTCACGATCTGCCGAGCCAAGAGCTTGACGTCGAAAGGCTGCCGTGGATTACTCACGTCCGACGAGTGACGCGCCATCGCATCGTTGAAGAGACGCTTGTCTTTGAATGCCTTGACGATCAAGCCGCCCTCGGCGAGCGCCGGCTCAAGCCCTGCCAGGCGAAGACTTTCAATAGCGGCCCGAAGCTTGGGCCCCTGCACCTTCCCCGACGGCTCGAACATCGCAACAAAATCGGATTCGGCGAAGGCTGTTGCCGGCAGCATGCACGAAATTGAGCCCGGCGCGGGATGAACCGGCGAAGCAAGGTGACAGTGCCGTACGTTCTTTCCGCTAAAGCCTCGATATTCACCGGTCGCGTCGACGAGGATCATTGTCGAGGCGTGCTTAAGACACTCCTCAATGATCCGTGCGGCGGTCCAACTCTTGCCTCCTCCGGTCGCTCCCAGGATCGCGCAGTGGCGGCCGAAGAGGCGTTCCGGCTTCACGGCAACCACGCTCGCTGCTGCGCTGTCGATCGTTCCTAAGCGCAGCAGTACCGGCTCCGCGTCACCGTCATCCGGTTCCATTAGCCGAGGCACGAGCGCGATGAAGCGCCGCGGCGCAGCGTAGATTCGATCTCCAAGCCGCGGGTACGCGTCGACCCCAGCGGTTACCCGGAGGTCGTCCATGGCGACGCAGCCGAGTAGCTGAATCTGCCCGACCGCGGCAAGGGCACCGCTCCCTGCAAAAGCCCTTGTAATGCTCCGTCGTTCCTGCTCCTCGGGGCGGATCTCGACGATCCGCCCGAGCAGCAGGCTCTGCTGCCCCTCAACCAGCACCAACTCGCCTACCTCGCCGCGTCCGTACCGGCTGCCCGCGAAATGTGAACCGCTGGGCCTACCTGCCTCGCAGAGATTGACTCCAATCGTCCGCGCCGTCACCGATGCCGTGACGCCGAGAAAGAGTTCGGGCCGGAGGAGTCCCCGCGGAAACTCCCCTTCGACGGATAGCTTCGTCACCACTACCTCACGGCTCCCTGAATCGCCCTCATCAGGGTGTCGGCGGGCGTCAACGACTTCAGGTCAGGAATCCGCTCGGCAAAGTCTTCGAAGCTCGTTGCGATGAACCAGATGTCGTCTCCTCGAGCCGCGAGATCGGAGAACTGACCCCAGTACCCGATGCCGCCTTCCGCCTTCTTCCGCGAGCACGGGTCCACGATGATCAAGCGCAGATGCGGGTTCGACTGCGCCGCTGCGAGCAGTGGCTCCGCCAGATGGTCGTCGTTGAAGCCGAAGCCCACCACAAGAACGCACGTGTTCGGCTCCCTCAGAGCCGCGAGGTACTGCGAGATCGATTCGAGGTGCGGCTGTATATAGCTCTGCTGGTACTTTCCTCGCGCGGGGTAGATCAAACAAGCCTCTTCCGGCGTTGGGTCGGCCTTTTCGACGATTGTTCCATCATCTGAACGGGCCCAGTTGACCGATCCGTGAAGCTTGTAAAGAAGGAACACGCCTTCCAAGAAATGCCCGACTTCATCGTCGCCGCGCGAGCGGCGGATGATGTCGTAGCTGAAGAACCGGGGGTCGTATCGGCGTGGTGGGGCAAAGGAAAAGCCGTCCAGCACGACCTCGCCAAGATCGCCGGCGGCTCGTTCGAAGCAGAGGTCGTAGTTAGTCGTGAACAACCGCAGCCGCTGATCTCTCACGCGGCGGCGGGAGAGACGATGCAGGAAGATCCGGTGGGCCTTAAGTCTTGCCGGCCTCAGGAAGGAGGAGCAGGAATCCAGTATCACGCTTCTGCTCGCGCTTAGGAACGCACCGGCGGCCGCGTCGGCGTTCACATACTGGAATGCCTCTATTCGCGACAGAAACCTCTCTATGTCCTTGTCTTCGAGATCGTGGCGCACCTTTGTGGCCACAGCCTTGACCGCTTCAGCAGGTTCTTCTCCGACAGCGCGGTTCCAAAGCTCTCCCATCGATGGGCCTCCAGCTGCGAGTGAGCAGCCGGAACCGGCCAGCACGACAAGATGCTGCATCTGGAGGGAAGCAAGCAGCACATTGTGAAGCGCCTCGGTGTTGCTCTTACCGTCGCGATTCTGCTCGGCAGGGAGTGTCGCGTCCACGACAAGCGATCGCCATTCGCAGGTGCCCGGGGCTCGATACGCGCAGACCAGGTCCTGTTCCGTGACCTGAGGTATCGTCATTGGAGGTCTTCTCCTTCGCCATGTCTTCTCACTGCTGACCATCGCTTTCGCCAGTCACGCTCCAAGGCTAACTCTCCGGTGAGCCTGACACGATGAGCTCTCGAGGCTGCGGCATTCTTGCGCCCGGCATTCTCATAGGACTGCTGCTCGTTGAGTGCGAGGAGCCGGGCAAGGACTTCGTCGCGGATGTCGTTGGGCCAGCGGTAGCGCCAGGGCTTCTTGCGCTGGCGGGGGCGGGCGGAGTCGTCGTCTTCGTCGTCCTCGTCTTCGTAGTCGAGGAGGAACTCGCAGGTGGGGAGGAGGTCGGTCCAGCCGTAGGCGTCGAGGACAACGCGGTCCATCGCGTCGTGCAGGGCCCGGAGGCGGACGATACCGGGCGAGGTCTCCTCGGGGTCGTGGAAGCGGTTGTAGGTCTTCGTCAGTCCTTCGCCGTTGCTCGCCATGAGCGTGGCGCGGTACTCGTAGTACTCGGCCCCAGCCTTCTCGACCTCAAAGGCGGCTTGCCACGCCGGCGGAAATGGAAAGGTCTCAAAGCAGTCCGCCGGCCTGTAGCCGAGGCGATCTTCGAGCGTTGACGAGAAGAACGCGGCGAACACTTCGTGCACTCGGCTCTGGAGGATGGCGAAGAAGTGCGATCGATCCTGGGCGAAGAGGACGATGTTGTGGGAGAACACCGCCGTGCTGGGACACCAGGAGAATGCTGGCCAGCGACTCACCGCTGATCGCGCGAGCACCCTGGGCCGTCCCGCGATTGCCCGAAAGAGAGCTGGCGTCGTCTCGCCGAACCGCCACCAGTAGCGGGCCCGGACTTCCCGGTTCTGCGCCATGCGCTGGGGGCGGACCTTCTCTTCCACGATCGCCATGAGGTCCGGCCACGCCCTCGCCTCAGCCTCCGACATCTGCCCGAAGTTGATGATGAATCGATGATGAGACTGCGTGGGACTCGTGTTCAGTTCTTCACCGCCGAGGAATGGAAAGATTCGCTCCCCATTTCGCGGATCGGCTTGAACGAGTTCGCGCATAGAGGCGATCGGCGTCGCACCCGGAGCCGCGTCGTCGAAAGTGAACCCGATCCCGAGAACGAAGCTCCCGATGAAGCTCTTCCCCTCATTTTCCTTCAACGGTTTCGGATCGTCGTGCCCTCCGGCGTGGAAGAGGAACGCCGTGATCGTGTCGACGTCGCGGTCATCTAGCCGGAGCGGCGGCTTCGCCTCTCCCCTCGTCACGTGGATGACGCTCACTACGACCGCCGCCATTCCCGGCCACTTCACCCGCCTACGGGCGTTGAAGATCGTCCCGCCGTGGGTGCAGATGTGCCGGAGGCCGGTGCCGCGGGTGTCGCCCTGGGCGATGGTGTTCGTGGCGATGAGGCCGAAGGCTCCGCCGGAGCGGAGCTTGTCGAAGGCGCGGCGGAAGAAGAAGGCGACGAGGTCGGCGTTGCCGTGGCTCGCCTCGTGGGTCTCGAGGAGCCACTCGGGGTAGGCGTCGCGGGTCGAGGCGCGAATGGTGTTCTTCCCAGCGAACGGCGGATTTCCCACGAACGCGTCGAACCCCGGGTTCTCCCGGGCGAAGACCTCGGGGAACTCCAGCTCCCAGTGGAACGGGAAGACGGGCCTCTCCCCTGCTCGGAGCGCCGCGACGAGGGCATCGGCCTCGGCGCGGGGCCTGCGGCCTGAGAGGACGTCGTCGTAGAGCTGCTCGTACTGGGCACGGAGGGCCTCGCGCTCCTTCGGCTTCCTTCCGCCGAAGAACGCCGCGATCACGAGATCCCCGGCCAATCTCACGTCGGCGAGGGCGGCGTCGGCCTCGGCGAGGAGGGCCTCCTGGCCCTCGTGGTCCGCGTCGTTGAGGGACTCGAGGGCGGCGCGGCGCTCCATCGCGGCGTCCATCGCGGCGCGGATGCGGCCGGCGAGGAGGGGCTGCTGGCCCTTCTCCTCCCAGTGGAAGCGCTCGATCTGCCCCGGGGAGAGGCCGACGAGCGAGTCGCCGTGGCGGAGGGCGTCGTCGAGGAAGGTGAAGGGGTGGTCTTTCGCGAGGGTCGCGAGCCACAGGGAGAGCTTGGCGAGGTCGACGGCGAACGGGTTCTTGTCGACGCCGTAGAGGCAGAGCTGGGCGACCTGGCGGCGCGCGAAGAGGACGGGATCCTCGTCGGGGGGAATCTCGGGGAGGCCGCCGTGGGCGTCCCAGGCGCGGAGGAGGGCGTCGCCGAGGTAGCGGCAGGCCTCGACGAGGAAGGCGCCCGAGCCCATGGCCGGGTCGCAGACCTTGAGGCCGAGGACCTGGCCTGGCGTGGGGCTGTCGCCGAGGGCGGCGAGGACGGGCTCGAGGGTCGTCCTCACGATCGGCTCGGTGAGGGAGCGCGGGGTGTAGTGCGAGCCCGAGCGGCGGCGCTCCTCCGTGGGCTGGAGGTACAGCGATCCCGCGGGGAGCGGCCGGGGCGTCCGCCTGCTGAGCTTCTTGCCGAGGGCGGCGGCGACGTCGTCGGGACTCTTCGCGGCCTTGAGGGCGTCGAGGGGGGCGCCCGCGAGGTCGCAGTCGGCCTCGTCCTTCAGGCGCTTCCCCCGCTCGGCGCCGGGGAGGGCGAGGAGGGCGGTGAGGTCGACGTGGACGTCCACCGTGCTCCCCTTCTTGCGGAGCGGGAGGGCGACTATAGGGCCCGGGGCGAGGCGGAGTGTGAAGCCCATGATCGCCTCGTAGACCGAGCCGATCTGCTCCACGTCGAGGGCGCGGTAGGAGATCCGCTCGCCGTCGAGGACGAGGAGGTTCTCGAGGACGCGGAGGACGACGCCGTCGGAGACGCGCGGGGCGTTCGGCACGCGCTCGCCGGGGACGGCGCGCGAGCGGCGGGGGCGCCCCTCGAGGAAGGGGTAGGCGTTGGGCGAGAAGAGGCGGCCGTGGCGCGGCGGGATGGAGAGGCCGCCGCCGTGCGCGGCGCCGTCGTGGAGGAGGCGGAAGAGGGTGAGGAGGCGGGGCCAGGCGCCGAAGCGCTGGTCCATGGTGTCGGGGTAGAGGGCCGCGTCGTCGCGGAGGCGGGCGAAGAGGCCGCCCACGGAGTAGTGCTCGACGTAGACCGGGTCGGCGGAGACGAGGCCGCGATCTTCGGCGTAGAGGACGAAGACGAGGCGGAGGAGGGTGGCGAGGAGGCCGCCGTAGACCTCGTCCGACCCGTTGTCGCCTCCGTCGAGGAGGTCGCGGAGCACCGCGCCGCCCGCGGCCTCGTCGGCCGCCTGGAAGCCGCGGACGAGCTCGTGGAGGGCGTCGAGCACCTGGCCGGCGAGGCGGGTGGAGACGAGGTTCTGGTACTTGCGGCTCTCGCGGAGGAGGGCCGGGAGGCGCTCGGCCGTGGGGAGGGTGAAGAGCCGCTCGGCCGAGAGCAGCATGAGGAGGGCCGAGCAGAGCGGGCGGCCGGCCACCTCGCAGAGGTCGGCGAAGGCGAAGTGGAGCCAGCCGGCCGACTCCCCTTTCGGCGCGGCGACGAGGCGTAGGGCGTCGCCGTTCGCGAGGAGGCCCGCGGGGACGCCCGTCTCGCGGAGGAGGCGCTCGAGGCGCTTCTCAGGGCTCGCGTGCCAGCCGTCGGGGCTCTCGGCCGCGCGGCGCTCGTTGCGCGCGCCGGCGTCGTCGAGGGGCGTGCCGGGCGGGGCGACGGAGACGAGGAGGAGGAAGCGGCCGTCGTTGTCGGGGTCGGGGACGGCGTAGGTGGGGCGAAGGACGTCGTGCTCGCCCGGGAGGGCGACGGAGAGCGACTCGGGGAGAGGCGGGCCGCCGGGCGCGCCGGCGAGGTCGGACTCCTGCCAGCCGAGGAATTCGCGCGTGAAGGCCGGGAAGTCTTCGAGGCGCGGCGGGTCGCCCGCGAGGAGGCCGCGGAGGGTCTCCTGCTGCGCGGAGACGTTGCGGTCGGGGACGCAGCCGGCGGCGGTGAGGGCGGCCGGCGACACGACGAGCCCGACGGGCTGGATGTAGCCGAGCCATCCCTGGTGGGCGCGGAGGGCGGGGTCGGAGGGCATC
>CAZWRQ010000258.1:0-7014 GCA_964636395.1 uncultured Holophagales bacterium | reverse complement strand
GCCGTTCGCCACCGGGGCGTTCCATGCCCTGGCCGTGGCCGCCACGCTCCTCTCCTGCGTCGCCCTTCCGGCGCTCTACCTCTGGGGGCGGCGGCTCGTCGGGGGGTGGGCGGCGCTGGGAGCGACGGTCTTCGCCGCGTTCCTCCCGGTCGTCTGGGTGAACGGCGGCCGGGCCTTCTCCGACTCGCCGTCGACGGCGTTCTTCCTCGCGGCGCTCGCGGCGCTCGCGGCGGCCTCGGAGCGCGCCGCTTCAGGCCGCGCGGGCGCCGTGGCGCTGGCCGTCCTCGCCGGCCTCGCGGCGGCCGCCGGAGCCGGCGTCCGCCCGCACCTGGTCCTGGCGTTCGGGCCGCTCCTTCTCGCGGAGGCGCTCCTCCTCGTCCGGTCGCGGCCCGGCCGTCCCGTCGCGGCGGCGCTCGTCGCGTCCGGGCTCGCGGGGACGGCGGCGTGGCTCGCCTGGCTGCTCGCGCAGACCAGAGGCGTGCAGGGCTTCCTCGCCGGGATCGACGAGCGGGCCTCGTTCCGGTCGGCCGCGTTCGAGACGGGGCGCTTCGGGAACCTCCTCGACTCGTTCCCCGTGCGCGACTTCCTCGCGTGGCCCCTCGCGCTGGTCGTCTTCCTGCTCGCCCTCCTCGGCCTCGGAGCGTTGATCCGGCGAACGCCGCGCGCGGCCGTTTCGCTTCTGCTCGTCCTCGGCCCGGCGTTCTGGTCGCTCTGGTTCCTCCACAGCCGCGAGATGTCGCGCTACTCGGTCCCGTTCGTCCTCGTCCTCGCGCTCCCTCTGGCCGCGGGCGTGGAGACTCTTCTCCGGAGACCTTCGCTGGGTCTCGCGGCGATGGTGGCCGGGGCGGCCCTCGCCGGTCGCGCGTCGTGGGGCGAGGTCCGGTACGGGGCGACGAGCCCGACTCCGCCCGCGGCGGCGATCGACGCCGTCGCCCTCTACGGCCACCCGGGACGGGAGACGATCGTCTCCGACGGGATCTTCAACGCCTTCCTTCGGCTGGAGCGCTGGGAGGGACGCCTTCGTGTCTGGCCGCTCTCCGACGACGTCCTGCTGAGGGAGGGCGTGCGGCGGAACCGGCGCCTCGTCCGCCTCGCCGACTTCACGACGGAGGGGGACTCTCCGGATCGGACCGACCCCGCCTGGCGGGTCTTCCGACGGGAGGGAAGGGTCTCCCGGGCGCTCGGGAACGGGCGCCTCTTCGTGGTCGCCGTGCGCGATCCCGCGCCGCCGCTCTTCGGGCCCGGATTCGGGCCGAGGGAGAGCGTCCCGGGGAGCCCTTCGGTACGCTGGTCCGGACCGGAGGCGCGGCTGATCGTCCCGGGGCTCCAGGGTCCGCCGGTCGCGCTCCTGCGCGGCGTCCGCTACGCTCACGAAGGGGCGACGACGCTCCGGGCGCGGGACGCCGAGACGGGACGGATCGTCCTCGAGCGGCGGATCGAGCCGGGCGAGTTCGAGGTCGCCTTCCTTCCGGAGCCGATCTACGGGCCTCTCCCGAGGCCGCTCGAGCTCGTCCTGTCGTGCGATCGGCCTGAGGCGATTCCCGCTGCTCCCGGCCTCGAGCGACCCTCGCGAGGCTGCTTCCTGTTCCGGGAGGCGACGTTCTCCCTCCCCCCAGAGGAGATCTGGGAACGGCTCGGCGACGAACGCCTCCTCGACCTCGGCCGCCCGCGCGACGCCTGGGCCGACCTCGAGGGATTCCACGGCCGGGAGGTCCACGAGAGGAGCGGCGCGAGCTGGCGCTGGACCACGGGCCGCGCCGCGTTCACGTGGGTCCCCGTGCCCGGCCTCGAACCGCGCGAGCTCGTCCTCCGGGCGCGGACGCCCGGCGAGGCGGGCGTCCGCGTCGACGTCGCGTTCGACGGGCGCGCGGCAGGGAGCGTCGAGGTGCCGCCGGGCGATTTCGCCGCGGTCCCTCTTTCCCTCGAGCCGGAGGCGCGCGCGCGCCTGGCCACCGGTGATCCGGTGAGGATCGTCCTCTCCTCGGCGGTCCTCGTCCCGCGGGATGCCGGCCTCGGCGGGGACCCGCGGCGCCTCGGGATCGCCCTCGACCGTGTCCTCGTCCGGTAGGCGCCTACCGGCGGCGGAGCAGGTCCCGCCAGGCGAGGACGACGCACGGAGCGACGACCGCGAACGCCAGGAGGGCGTAGAGCCGGCGGTCTCCGTCCGCGGCGAGCCCGCGCACGAGGAGCGAGGCGCCGAGGAGGGTGACGATCGCGAGGAACGCGAGCCGGGCCCGGAGGCCGAGCTCCCGCAGGCGCCCGCGCGAGGCGAGGACGGCCGCGGCGGCGAGGATCGCGACGCCGACGGCCGCAGCCCGGGCCGAGACTCTCACCGGGACGGGTGCGCCGGCCCGCCGGGGAAGAAGGAACGGAGGATCTCGGCGGGGCCGACGAGACGCGCCGTTCCGAACTCCGACGGGCGGGCTCGGTCGAGAAGGTGCAGGGCGCGAGCCGTGAGGTAGTCGAAGTTGTCGCGCGGGTCGTCGCGGTTGCCGCGGCGGTGGTACATCCGGTTGAGCGCGTCGAGCTCCCGCGCGAGTGTGCTCTCGGGGTCGGGGCGCGCCGGGACGGGCGACACCGGCTTGCGCGGCCTCGGGTCGGCCGTGAGCCCGGTCGTCTCGCGGATCAGGGCGTCGAGCTCGCGCTCGCCGCGGGTCGGGCGCGAGGCGGGGCGGCCGTCGGGAGGGGCGAGGAGGACGGGCCGCTTCCGGCAGTTGCCCTGGTGGATCTCGTCCGAGCGGACGACCCACCCGAGGTTCGTGAGCGTCATCCGCTCCGAAACGGTGCGGACGAGGTTCTCGACGAAGGGCTTCACGGCCGTGTCGAACGCCTCGTCGACGCCGTTGAAGGAGTTCAGGACGTAGTGAACGCGGAAGTGCTCGACGGTCCGGGCGACCTGCTCGAGGACGGGGTGGTCGCCGAGAGCCGCGGCGAGGTCGACGAGGAACGCATCGAGGTTCGGGAGGCCCGGCTCGTAGACGTCCTCGACCTCGTCGAGGAGGTCGTTCACGAGGAGCGTCGTCGTCCGCGGGTCCTTCACCTGCGCGTAGAAGGGGCTGGACGGGGAGAAGACGATCCGGAGCTTCCGGAAGAGGATCGCCTTGACGATGTCGGAGGCGGCGAGCGTCGCCGAGGGGAGGTGGGGCGTGAAGACGAGGATCCCGGAGTTCGACCAGGGAAGGAAGTCGACGACGTTCGCGTCGAGCCCCGCCTTCATGTCGAGGATGATGTAGTCGGCCGGGAGCTCGTTGATCGCGTCGCAGAGCCGGGCCTTCTTCTCCGGCCCGAAGTTCGTCACCTCCTCGATCAGGTGCATCGGTCCCGCCACGAACCCGAAGCCGCGGTAGAGACCGTCGGGGTCCCACGAGTCGGGGAGCCGGGTTACGCACTCGTCGAGGCGGCGCCCCTTCCGGAAGAAGTGGTAGAGGTCGTGCGCGACCGGGACGCCGATCGAGTTCCTCACCGAGGAGGTGCCGGTGTCGAGGTCGACGAGGATCGTCGGGGCGTATCTGGAGAGCGAGAGCGCGAAGTTGGTCGCGACGGTCGTCTTTCCGACGCCGCCCTTCCCGGAGGAGACGGGAATGATCCTCTTCGGCATCGGGCTCCGGGAGGCTAGCACGCCTCCCGCGCCGATTAGAATCGCGGAATGAGCATCACAGCCACGCCTGTCCTTCCGATCGAGGCGATCGGGGGTGAGTTCCGGTCCGGGACGAAGAGCTACGAGAAGCCCGGGCCGATCGAGGGCGTCGCGATCCACCGCGTCGCCCGGTTCGTGGACGACCGGGGCTTCTTCCAGGAGATCTACCGGGCGAAGGCGGACCACGCCGGGAGCGAGCCCTTGGCGGCGTTCTTCCGGGACGTCCCGGTGGCGCAGCTGAACTACACCATCGTGAACGCGGAGAGCCACGTCAAGGGGCTCCACTACCACCTGAAGCAGCAGGACGTCTGGTTCTGCCCCCACCCCTCGAAGGCGAAGTTCGTCCTCTTCGACGTCCGGAAGGACTCTCCGACCTACCTCCGGACTCAGGTGGTCGTGGCGGGCGACGGCCAGGACCTCCTCGTGAGGATCCCGGAAGGGGTGGCCCACGGCTACCGTCCCTTGACGAACCCGTGCGCGCTCTTCTATCTCGTCACCCGGACGTTCGACGTGAACGACCCGGACGAGCACCGGATTCCCTGGGACCACCCGGCTGTCCGGGAGCTCTGGGAAGTTCCGAACGGCTGATGTACCTTTCGCGCCCCGGCGCGTCCGGGAGGCAGGAGACACGATGGAACGGTTGAACCTCGTCCTGACGATCCCCCACGGCTCCGTCATCGCGACGAGCCTCGGCGTGGAGGGTCTCGCCCACCACCTCTCGCCGGGCTCGGGCCGGCACTTCCACGGACGGGGGATCTACGTCGACCTTGCGCTCGGAGACGACGGCGCGGCGTTCTCCTTCCTCGAGGAAGGGGGCTGGCGCGACACGGCCGGAGACACCGCCCGCGCTGTCCAGGAGGTCCGCTCCGGCAAGAGGACGAAGACCGCGCTCTCCTCGAACGCGTTCACGATCACTCCGATCGAGGCGTATCGCAGGGTCCTCCTCGTGAAGACGGGCGGACAGGCGCTCTCGATGGGGCCGGTCTCGGACGTCGCGCGGTTCGGGCCGGCCCCCTGCCGCGACAGCATGGCTCCGGCCGAGGTCGCGCAGGCGATCGGCGCGGCCGAGCCGGCCCGGCGCGAGCCGCGGCTCTACGCCATCTTCGCGCCGCTCGAGCTCCTCGTCCTCTCGAACCTGACGCCGGTGGAGTACGCCTGGTACGCCACGCACCGGCCGGGCAAGGTCTTCCGGCAGGTCTGCTTCGCGGAGCTCCGGACCGACCAGCCGCAGCTCGCCGCGTCGAGCCGGTACGACAACGCCCGCAAGGAGATCCGCGAGAACCCGAAGAAGAAGACGAAGACGGTGGCCGTTCAGGACCTCCTGAACGCCGTCTCTTTCGAGGAGTGGGTCGGCTACGGCGACGCGACGGCCGGAGGGCTCTACTTCGGGGACCGGACACGGCTCACGAGGACGCCGTTCCCCGTCGAGATCCCCCACGCCTGGGAGAAGGCCGACTAGGCCGAACCAGCCGTCGGGACGTGCGCGCCGGGGCGGGCCCCCGGCGCGCACGTCACCTCTTCTCTCGGACGGTCAGGACCGGGACGGGCGAGAGCCGGAGGACCCTCTCGGCGGTGGAGCCGAGGAGGAGCTTCTCGAGGGCCGACCGGCCGTGGGTCCCGAGGACGATCATCGACGCCTTCTGGCGTGAGGCGGTGTCGACGATCGTGTCGGACGGGCGGCCCCAGCGGATCTCCGCCGTCGTCGCGACGCCTCGCTTCTCGGCGGCCCGCACCTCGCGATCGAGCTTGACGCGCGCGGCCTCCTCCCACTCCCTCCGGACCTCGACGTCGGGATAGGGGAGCGCGGCGGCGACGTCGAGCGCCTGGACCGGCTCGAGCAGGACGTGGACGAGGTGCAGCTTCGCGCCCGAGAGCTGCGCGAGCGAAACGGCGTGAGCGAGGGCGCGGGCGGCGCAGATCGAGAAGTCGGTGCCGACGACGATGCTCTTCAGTCGAGCGGCGTTCTCACGTGCGGCCATCGTTCACCTCCATGATTCTCCGGGAAGAGTCTGGGCCGGAGCGGCGCGCTCTTCAAGTGGCGCCGCCGGGCCGGGGCTCGTTCTGCGAGCGACGCTCGCGGAGCCTGAGCGCGGCGTCCTCGATCTCGGCGGCCGCAGGCGCGAGCGCGCGGGCTCCGCGCCGCTCGCGGTGGAAGACGACCTCGCCGTCGACGCGCGTCTCGACGACGTTGCTCCGGTCGAACGAGAAGACGACGGGGCCGTACGGGTCGTCCCGCCAGGAGGTCGGCAGGGCGAAGCCGGCCGACGGGTCGAGGAGGACGAGGTCGGCCCGCTTGCCGGCCTCGATCGTGCCGCAGACGCCGCCGAGCCCGAGCGCCTCGGCCCCCTCGGCCGTCGCCATCCGGACGACCTGCCAGGCGGTCAGCGCGCCCGGCCCCGCGGCGATCTTCTGGAGGAGCGCCGCGTGCCGCATCTCGGAGAAGACGTCGAGGCGGTCGTTGCACGGCGCGCCGTCGGCGCCGAGCGTGACGCGGATCCCGCGCGCGAGGTAGTCGGGGACCGGGCAGATCCCGGAGGCGAGCTTGAGGTTCGACGACGGGCAGTGCGCGACGGCGGTGCCGTCGTCCGAGAGGAGCCGGCGCTCCTCCTCGTTCGTGTGGATGACGTGGGCGAGGACCGTCCCGCGGCCTCCGATTCCCACGTCGCGGAGGTGCTCGATGTTCGCGCGGCCGCTCCGCTCGCGGACGAGCGCAACCTCGTCGAGGTTCTCGGAGGCGTGCGTGTGGACGAGGACCCCCTGCGCCTTCGCGCGCGAGGCCGCCTCCTCGAGGATCCGGTCCGTGCACGAGACCGCGAAACGCGGGCACCAGGCGAATCGGAGGCGGCCGTTCGCCGCACCGTGCCAGCGGGCGAAGAGCCGTTCCCCTTCCTCGAGCGCCTCGGACGTCTCGGCGAAGAGCTCGGGCGGGTTCATCGCGGCGTCGTCCATCAGTGCGTTGCCGCTCGTCACTCGGAGGCCCGAGGCCTGGGCGGCCCGGAAGACGGCGTCGGTGTGGCGGACCGTCCCCATGTCGAGGATCGCGGTCGTCCCGCCCGCGGCGAGCTCGGCGAGCCCGAGCCGGGCGGAGAGGAAGAGCGTCTCCGCGTCGTGGGCAGCCTCGCCCGGCCAGACGTGCGTCTTCAGCCAGGGGAGGAGGGGGAGGTCGTCGGGGCCGTTCCGAAGGAGCGTCTGGCAGAGGTGGACGTGGGTCTGGACGAAGCCGGGGAAAAGCCAGAGCCCCTCGGCGTCGACCCGCTCGAAGGCCTGGCCGCGTTCGGCGGCGGTCGTGGCGGCGGCGCGGGCCTCGGAGCCGAGGGCGCGGATGACGCCGTCCTCCGCCCACACCGCGCCGCGCGGGTGGAGGTCGTCGGCCGAGC
>CAZWRQ010000257.1:4762-7047 GCA_964636395.1 uncultured Holophagales bacterium | reverse complement strand
CGAGGGGACGACCCGCGGAGCCTCGACGACCTTCTCGGGCTGCGGCGCGTAGGAGAGCTGGAGGAGACCGCCGACGTTGCTCGGCGAGCTGCCGTACTTCACCCACCGGTCGATGTTCGCGCGGATCCCGGCGCCGGCCACGAGGCCGCTCTTGCCGAGCGCGAAGCGCGCGCCGAGAACGGCGTCGGTGAAGTCGGGCGGCTCGGTCGTCCCGCCGTCGTACATGACGCGGTGGATCTCGAAGATCCCCTTGAGCCGTTCGGGGATCAGCGGGACTCCGACGCCGGCGGAGAACGTCATCTCGTTCGCGATCTCGTACGGGTCGTACTCCGTGTCGTGGTCGGCCGTCCAGAGGTAGGCGAACTGCCCCGAGAAGATCCCGTAGGTCCCCGAGAATCCCCACTCCCAGTCGGTCCGGTAGGAGGACATCGCGGCGTCGTCGCTCTTCCGCTGGGTCGGGATGTAGGCGGCGCCGAAGACGGCGATCTTCAGCGGGTCCTTCCGGTTGAAGACGTACTTCGTCCCGATCCGGAGCTTGTCGGTCTCGTCGTGGTCGACCTCTCCGATGCGGTTCCGCCCCCCGATGTTCCCGGCCCAGAGCCGGTCGTCCGAGGAGTAGTACCGCTGGCCGGCCGTGAACGACGCCTCCCAGTTCGGCAGGAGGCCGAACGTGATCGACAGCCCGAGCTTGTCGGTGCTGTACCGGAGCGGATCGTCCCCCAGCGGCGCCAGCAGCGGCACCGACGCGGCGGTCCGGTCGTACATGCTGTAGAAGAGCGAGAACGCGAACTTGCCCTGGGGAACCGTGTCCGCGTCCTGGATTCCGAAGAGCCCGGTCTCGCCGGTGAGGGTGGGAGCCACCTGAGCGCTCAGCGGAAGCGCCGCGAGAAGAGCCACGGCCAGCGCGAGGAGGAGTCCGGACCGCATCCGTCGCATCGAGTCTCCTTATTTCCAGCCGGGGACCGGACGAATCACCCCCGTACCGGGGAAGGGGAAGCCGCTCCGCGTCCTGGGCTCGGATCAGTTGTCAAGAGTCTAGCAGCACGGGATTTCCCGGCAAAGTCAATTGACCGTCCGAAACGTCATCAGGAACCGGGGCGACCCGCCCCCCCCGATCTCCCGGGCCGCCAGGGCGGAGGCGAAGACCCGGTACCGGGAGACCCGGAAGGCCACCTCGAACCCGAGACCGGCGTCCTGCCGGTAGTCGCCGAGCCGGGTATACACGTCACGCCCGACCCCGGCGTTTCCCGCGCCGACGTAGCCGACCGCGTACAGGGTGTTCCAGGTGGCCTTCAGGAACTCGGCGTTCCGGTTGACGAAGACGGGGACGAACGCCTCGACCGTCACGTGGAGCTCGTCCGTCCCGTACGGCGCGTCGCGAAGGCCCTTGAGCGCGTCGCGTCCCCCGAGCGAGAAGTACTCGCCGGCCGGGATCCGGTAGGGGAGCCCTCCGGGAAGCGTCTCGCCGTCGGTCGGCGGCTTGTGGGGGAAGAAGCCGGCGTGGAGGCGGGCCACGAGACGGCTGGTTCCGACGTCGACGGCCTGGATCGCCTCTCCTTCGACCTTCAGGTAGTCGTAGTCGAGGACCGGCACGCCGTAGGTGACCCCGAGGGAGAGACCTCGGCCGCCCGGGGCGAACGCCCGAGCCACCGTGAAGAGGTTCTTCACCCGGTCGTTCGGGTCGCCGGAGATCCGGTTCCCGAAGTCGTCGTCCTCCGTCCCCCACTGGAAGCCGACCTTCCCGAAGAGGTTCGTCTGGCCGTCGTCGGCGGACTCGTGTGGCTTCTTCGGGCCGGAGACGTTGAAGCGGTCCGCCTCCGCGAGGAAGACCAGGCGGCCGTAGAGCCCGACGGGCCGCCGGACGAACGCCGAGAGGCCGCGCACCCGGTCGTAGCCGAGCGAGAGCGACTCGAGCGCCGCGAAGGAGACCCGGTCGAACGCCGCGAGCGTGAAGCTCTGGCGGGAGCCGTAGTACTTGTAGCGGAGGAACGCCGCGATGTCGCCCGAGACGAAGTCGTACTCGAACTGCGTCTCGAAGAGCGAGCTGCGGACGAGCTTCGAGAGTCGGATCTCCGCTTCGCCCTCCGGGACGAAGACCGCGATCCTGGGGATGAGCCCCGCGGGCTCCTCGCGAGCCGGCTCCTCTGCGAGGAGCGGAATCGCTGCGAAAGCGAGGAGGACGAGCGCACGCCGCAAGCGCGACGAGTATAGAGAGACGCGTCCGCGCGTTCCGCGGAAGGGTTCGAGGACCGAATGGGAGCGTCGAAGCGCTCCCGTTCGAAGAC
>CAZWRQ010000257.1:0-4662 GCA_964636395.1 uncultured Holophagales bacterium | reverse complement strand
GCAGGAACGAAGTGGAGAAGGGAGGCTCTGGTGCTCCGGGCCGCGGAAGGGTTCGAGGACCGAATGGGAGCGTCGAAGCGCTCCCGTTCGAAGACGGAGTCAAACCCGGGCGCGGGTTTCCAGCCCCAGCAGGAACGAAGTGGAGAAGGGAGGCTCTGGTGCTCCGGGCCGCGGAAGGGTTCGGGAAACCCGGGCGCGGGTTTCCAGCCCCAGCAGGAACGAAGTGGAGAAGGGAGGCTCTGGTGCTCCGGGCCGCGGAAGGGTTCGGGAAACCCGGGCGCGGGTTTCCCGAGAACACTTACAGCAGCGGGGCCATCTTCTCGCGGAACGCGAGGCTCGCGTCGCGACCGCGCAGGGCGGCGACCGTCTGCTCCAGGCTCCGGATCAGCTCGCGGACGACGTCCAGCCCGCGCCCCTTGTCCACCTCGCCGAGGGCGGCGCGGTAGAGACGGTCGATCGCGGCGTCTCCCGGCGCAAGGGCGGCGCTCTCCGCCTCCTGCTTCACCTTCGTGCAGAGGATCTGGAGGCTGCGGCGCTCGTCGCCGCGAGTGACGGCGTTGAAGACGCCGCTGTGCGTCGTGACGACCGGCCCGGAAGCCTGCCCGGGCGCGGACGCCGCCGGGCCGGAAGGGGGCGCGGGCGGCCGGGCCTCGGCCTTCGTGCGGACCTCGACGAGCTCGGCCGTTATCAGGCCGTAGAGCGTCTTGGCGACGTCGAACGCCGAGAGGCGCGTCGCACGGGCGATCTCCTCGATCGTCCGGGCGCCGTCGGTCCCGGTGACGACGAGCCATTCGTTCGGGGTCAGCGTGACGGGCTCGCTCAGCCCCTCGCGGCAGACGAGTAGCGGCACCGCCTCGGTGGTTGGGATCTTCTTCGAAAGGATCTTCCACTCGTCGCTCCGACGCGCGGCCTCCATCAGGAGGTTCGTGTTGGAGCGGGTGATCGTCCGCGTCTCGCTCTCCACCCCTGCGGAGAACTGGAACTGCCCTTCGTTCCAGAGCGCGAGCGCGTAGATCGCGTCCTCACCCTCGACGTCGTTGACCTTCGCGTGCGTGATCTGGCCGTTCTGGATGTAGACCGCGCCCTTTTCGGCGGCCCGCGTGAGGGAAAACATCCCGGTTTTCCCCGATACGGCGACCAGCTGAACGATGTCCGCGAGCGGGAGTTCTTTGAGGGAGCCTTGGAAAGACATGCGTGCGCGTTCTCGCGAGACGGGACGATAGCACCCCCCTCGGGGATGCTCAACCGGCGACGCGCGGGCGGACGGAGGAGGAAGACGGCCCGGACCGGAGGCCGCGGCGGCCGGCGGAGGTCCGGAATCCGTGGGTCAGGGCCGCGGCGGCGGCGTCGGCCGCGTCGAACGCGAGCCGGGACGAGCCGGCCGGCGCGCCGACCAGAGCCAGGACCATCCGCCGGACCTGGTCCTTGCCGGCCTGGCCGGTCCCCGTCACGGTCTTCTTGATCTCTGCCGGCGTGACCTCGTGGACCGGCAGGCCGGCCCGGGCGAGCGCCAGGAGGAGGACGCCGCGCGCCTCGCCGAGCGTGATCAGGCTCTGCGGGTTGACACCCGAGAAGACCCGCTCGATCGCGGCCTCGGCGGGGCGCTCCCGTTCGACCACCGCGAGGAGAGCGTCGTGGAGCTCGAGCAGGCGTTCGGCGAAGGAGGAGGTCGTGGCCGGCCGCAGGACGCCCGCGGCCGTCAGGCGCGGCGCGCCGTCGAACGAGACGATCGCCCAGCCGGCGGCGCGGCTCCCCGGGTCGACGCCGAGGACCCTCACCGCCGCACGGGACTCAGAGCGTGAGAGAGAATCGGCCGTCCGTCCATCGCCTTGTCGTCGGGGGTCCGGGGGACGGCGAGTAGAGCCCCCCCCGGAGAGCCTACGCGTCCTGGAGGTACTGGTCGTCGATGTCGCCGCTCGACCAGACCTTCTGGACGTCGTCGTTGTCCTCGAGCATGTCGAGGAGCTTCAGGAGCGCGGGCGCCTTGTCGCCCACGGCGACCATCGTCGCGGGAATCATCTGGAGCTCCGCGGTCTGGAGGACGAACTTCTTCGCCTCGAGCTGCGCCTTCACCGCCTCGAACGACGCGAGGTCGGTGTAGATCTCGTAGACGTCGGAATCCTCGGCCTGGAAGTCCTCGGCGCCGGCCTCGAGAGCGGCTTCCATGAGCGCGTCCTCGGCGGCGGAGCTCTTCTCGACGGCGATGTATCCCTTCTTCGAGAACTGGAAAGCGACAGATCCCGTCGCTCCCAGGTTCCCGCCGTACTTCGAGAGAAGGTGGCGCACCTCGGCCGTCGTGCGGTTCTTGTTGTCGGTCATCGCCTCGATGAGGATCGCCGCCCCTCCGGGCCCGTAGCCCTCGTAGACGACCTCCTCGTAAGTGACCCCTTCGAGCTCGCCCGTTCCCCGCTTGATTGCCTTGTCGATGTTGTCCGAAGGCATCGACGCCTTCTTCGCGGCGAGCACCGCGCTGCGCAGCCGCGGGTTCGACTCGACGACGCCTCCGCCGACCTTGGCAGACATCGTGATTTCCTTGATCAGCTTCGTGAAGAGCCGGCCGCGCTTGGCGTCGGCGGCGCCCTTCTTGTGCTTGATCGTGCTCCACTTGCTGTGTCCGGACATGGCTCACCTCGAGGAATGCGGGCCGCGCGGGCCGGGATTCAGGAGCCGAGGAGTCTAGCAGGAGAACGGAACGGCCGGGCGGGCCTCGAGGCGGCCGTCCGGCCGGAGCGCGAGAGACGCGCCGAACCGGCTCCCGGGGGGTGGCCCGCCCGGAAGGAGCGCGACCTCGACGTAGGTTTCGGTCAGCCCGACGCTCCCCCTCAGCGCGACGACGTCGGCGCCGCGGCCGTCATGGGCCTCGGCGTATCGCCGCCGGAGCGCGGCGTCGAGCGCGCGCAGGCGGGCCGCGCGACGGGTGCGGACCGCCGCCGGTACGGCGTCCCTCTCCGCGAGCGCGGCGGCGACCGTGCCGGACCGGGGCGAGAACGGGAAGACGTGAAGGGACGCGAGGGGGAGGTCCGCGAGGAGAGCCTCGGTCTCGGCGAACTCCGCGTCCGTCTCCCCGGGGAAGCCGGCGATGACGTCCGTCGCGAGATGGACTCGCGGATTCGCCCGGGCGGCCCGCAGGAGGAGCGCCCGGTACCGCGCGCCGGTCATTCCGCGCCGCATCCTCCGGAGGACGGCGTCGGAACCCGACTGGAGCGGCAGGTGGAGGTGGGGAGCAACGACGCGGGAGGACGCGACGAGGTCGACCAGGGACTCTCCCGCCTCCATCGGCTCGAGGGAGGAGAGCCGGAGCCGGCAGGAGGGCGGGCGCGCCTCGAGCCGGCGGAGGAGGCCGAGGAGGCTCCCTCCGCGGTCGTGCCCGAAGGCGGCGAGGTGGACGCCGCAGAGGACGACCTCGGGGACGCCGGCCTCGCCGAGGGCACGGATCGCGTCTTCGACCTCGCCGTCCGGCGCGCTCCGCTCGGCGCCCCGGAGCGAGGGGACGATGCAGAACGCGCAGCGCCTTTCGCACCCGTCCTGGATCTTGAGGAACGCGCGCGTCCTGTCGGGGCCGCCCGCGGCGAAGGGCGAGGCGAGGACCTCGGCGGGGGAGGAGGTCCTATCCGCGACCTTCCCCGGCAGGAGCCCCGCGGCCGCGTCCTCGAGAAGGCGAGGGAGGGCGAGGCGGCTGCGGTGGCCGGCGACGACGTCGACCTCGGGACGGCGGGAGAGGCCCTCCGGATCCCGCTCGGCCAGACAGCCGGTTACCGCGAGGAGGGCCGCCGGGTTCTCGCGCCTGAGGCGCCGGAGCTGGCGGAGGGCGTCGCGGTCGGCGCGGGCGGTGACGGTGCAGGCGTGGAGGACGACGACCTCCGCAGGCTCGTCGGGAATCGCGGGCCCGTACCCCGCGAACTCGAGCGTCCGAGCGATCCCGTCGGCCTCGATCTGACTCACCTTGCAGCCGAGAACGTGGACGACGTAGGCCCGCCCGGAGCGCCTGCAGACGCGCTCGGCAGCGGCAAACTTCGTTGACAGGCTCACTTCCGGAGCGATAATAAGTGACTTTCCGGAGGAGACTTCGGAGTGCGGGGGGGACCGGGCCGCAGGCCCCACGACGTATGGCGAAGACGATTCTCCTGATCGAATACGAGCCGAGATACCTCGACCGCATCAAGGGCTATCTCGCCGGGAAGGACTTCGACCTCGTCGTCGCCAAGGACGGCGAAGACGGGCTCGATGCCTACAGGCGAGCGAAGCCCGACCTCGTCCTGATCTCCACCGTCCTGCCGAAGCTCCGCACGCGCGACGTGATCCGCGGGATGCAGGGGCTCGGCGCGACGCCTCCGATCCTCCTGATGGCCTCCGGATACAAGGGAAAGGACAAGAAGGCCGACGCGGCGCGCGAGGGCGCGAGCGGGATCCTGGAGAAGCCGTTCTCCGAGGAGGCCCTCCTCGGGGAGATCTCCTCCGCGATGGGCGGAGGAGCCGCCGAGCCGTTCGCCGCGGCCGGCGGGCAGCCGCTCCTCTCCTCCGACGACATCTTCTCGGACGTCATCAGCGGCGTGGAGGCCGAGGAGAAGGCCCGCCCCGGAGCCCCGACCGGAACCGACCCGGGGATCAACCGGAAGATCCTCGACGACTACCTCCGCTTCCGGGAACTCTCGTCCAGCCCAA
>CAZWRQ010000256.1:0-7069 GCA_964636395.1 uncultured Holophagales bacterium | reverse complement strand
CGAGGACGAGCGACCCGGCGACGAGTATAGGGGCCTCGTCCTCAGCCCCCTCGAGGAGGGCGAGCGCGGCGGCGAGCGAGGCGCCGCGCGGGAGGTCCTCCCGCCCGAGGCGGGTGGCGAGAGCGCCGGCCAGGATCGCGCGGGGCGAATCGGGTGCGACGAGGACGACGCGGCGGGCGCGCGCGGCGAGAGGCGGGAACATCCCCTCGACGGCCTTGTCCGAGAGGGCCCCGAAGACGAGGTCGACGCGCCCGGCGAGCCCCGATGCGTCGAGGTACGCGGCGACGGCCGCCGCGCCCGCGGGGTTGTGCGCACCGTCGACGAGGAGCGGCCGGGCGCCCGGCCGCGGGACCGTCTGGAGGCGGCCCGGCCAGCGGGTCCCGGCGAGGCCGCGCCGGACGGTCGCGTCGTCCGCCGGGACCATCTCGCGAGCCGCCGCGACGCCGAGGCTCACGTTCGACCGCTGGTGGGCGCCGACGAGGGGCGAGGCGCCCTCCCACTCCGTCGAGGTCTCCACCTCGGCGAGGCGCGATCCGACGCGCGCCGCCTCGGTCCGGAGGACGCCGAGCGTCCCGCCCCGCTCCGTCGTGAGGGCGAGGCGGCCGGGACGGAAGATGCCCGCCTTCTCTCGCGCCACGTCCTCGAGAGTCGGGCCGAGCGTCTCGAGGTGGTCCGCCGCGACGTTCGTGACGACGGTGAGCTCCGGCTCGAGGACGTTCGTCGCGTCGAGCCGGCCGCCGATCCCCACCTCCACGACGGCGACCTCGACCCGCGCGCGCCGGAAGAGCTCGCAGGCGGCGACGACGAGCGCCTCGAAGTAGGTCGGGCGGAGCGGCCCCTCTCCCGAGACGGCGGCGACGAGGGAGAGGACCGAGTCGAGCCCCTCGTCGGAGACGTCGCGCCCGCCGGGGAGGCGGACCCGCTCGTTCACGCGGACGAGGTGCGGTGAGGTCGTGAGCCCGACCCGGAGGCCCGCGGCCTCGAGGACGGCCGCGGCCGTGGCCGCCGTGGAGCCCTTGCCGTTCGTGCCGGCGACGAGGAGCGTCCGGAACGAGTCCTGCGGACGTCCGAGCGCGTAAAGGAGCGCCCGTGTGCGCGAGAGGCCGGGCCGGATCTTCTGCGGGCCGAGGTCGTCCAGCCAGCGGAGGCCCGCGCCGGGGCTCACGCGGCGAGGAGACGAAGGACGTTCGCGAGCGTCGCCTTGAGCTCCTTGCGCGGGACGACGACGTCGACGAAGCCGTGCTCGAGGAGGAACTCGGAGCGCTGGAAACCCTCCGGGAGGGTCTGCCGGATCGTCTGCTCGATGACGCGCGGCCCCGCGAACCCGATGAGGGCCTTCGGCTCGGCCAGGGTGACGTCACCGAGCATGGCGAAGGAGGCGGTGACGCCGCCGGTCGTCGGGTCGGTCAGGATCGTCACGTAGGGGACGCGCGCCTCGGAGAGCCGCGCGAGCGCCGCGGAGACCTTCGCCATCTGCATGAGGGAGAGGATCCCCTCCTGCATCCGCGCGCCACCCGAGGCGGTGACGACGACGAAGGGGGCCCTCTCCGCAGCGGCCTTCTCGGCCGCACGCGTCAGGACCTCGCCCACGACGGAGCCCATGGAGCCTCCCATGAAGGCGTAATCGAGCGCGGCCACGACGGTCTTCGTCCCCTCGACCGTCCCTTCTGCGACGGCGATCGCGTCGGGGCGGCCGGTCCGCACGCCGTACTCCCGCAGGCGGTCGCGATAGCGCTTCGAGTCGCGGAAGCGGAGCGGGTCGGTCGGGTGGACGTCCCCGAAGAGGGGCTGGAACGCGCCGTCGTCGAAGAGGAGCTTCAGCCTCTCGTCGACCGAGAGGCGGAAGTGGAAGCCGCACTTCGGGCAGACGCGCTGGTTCCGCTCGACCTCCTTGGCATAGAGGGTCTCGCGGCAGCCGTCGCACTTGAGGAAGTGCCCCTCGCCGAGCGAGGTCGCCGTACGCATGTCGCGCAGGGCGCGGGGCGCCTTGTCTTTCCGGAACCAGAGGGCCATGGGGGCGGGATCTTACCCCCTCCCCCCGGCGTGGGCCGCCGGCGGGGCGCCGAGGGTGACGAGCGGCGTCCCGTCGGCCAGCGGGGTGACGCAGGCGGCGACGCCGAAGAGCTCCGTGATCGAGCGCTCCGTCACGCTCTCCCGCACCGGTCCGGCCGCGAGGACGGTTCCGCCCGCGAGGAGGACCGCGTCGTCGGCGGTTCGCGCCGCGAGGTCGACCTCGTGCGTGGAGAAGACGCAGCAGGCGCCGCCGGACGCGAGGCGCTTCAGGACGTCGAGGACGAGGAACCGGTGGCGCGGGTCGAGGCTCGCCGTCGGCTCGTCGAGGAGGAGGACCCGGGGCTCGCCCGTGAGCGCCCGGGCGAGGTAGACCCGCTGCCGCTCCCCTCCGGAGAGGCTCCTCACGTCCCGCTCCTCGAGCCCCGCGGCGTCGACCTCCTCGAGCGCGGCGCGCGCGATCGCGACGTCCCGGTGGGACGGGGTCGAGAAGGCGCCGAGGTACGGCGTCCGCCCGAGAAGGACGACGTCGAGCGCGGTCGCAGGGAAGAACGGCTCGAAGCCCTGCGGGAGGTAGCCGAGGAGCCGCGCCGCCTCCCTCCGCGGCACCTCGGAGATCAGCCGTCCGTGAAGGAGGGCCGCCCCTCGGGACGGCGGGAGGAGGCCGGCGAGGACCTTCAGGAGGGTCGACTTTCCCGAGCCGTTCTCGCCCAGGAGCGCCGTGACGCGCCCCTCTCCGAACGTCAGGCTCACGTCGCGAAGGACGTCCTTGCCGCGCGCGTACCCGGCGAAGACGGCTCGGAGCTCGAGAGGGGTCACGCCCGTCTCCGGAGGAGAACGAGGAAGGCGGGCGCGCCGAGGAGCGCCGTCACCGCGCCGATCGAGATCTCGTTCGGGGAGAAGAGCGTCCGCGCGAGGAGGTCGGAGAGGACGAGGAGAACGCCTCCCGCGAGGAACGAGCCGGCGAGGAGGGCGCGGTGGCCGTACGTGAGCCGCCGGACGAGGTGGGGGACCAGGAGCCCGACGAAGCCGATGATCCCGGCGTGCGCCACCGCCGCCGCCGCGAGGAGGGACGCCGCGACGTACGCGATCCGCTTCGCCCGCTCGACGGAGACGCCGAGGGTGAACGCGGTCTCCTCGCCGAGCGTGAGGGCGTCGAAGGCGCGGGCCAGCGGAAGGAGGACGGTGAGCCCGACCGCGGAGTAGACGGCGAGGGAGAAGACGGCGTCGCCGGTCGCGCCCGCGAGGGAGCCGAGCATCCAGAAGACGAAACCGCGCGTGTCGGAAGCGTCACCGACCGAGAGGAGGAAGAGGAGCACCGCGGAGGCGAGGGCGTTCACGACGACGCCCGAGAGGAGGAGGCGCCCCCGGTCGAGCCGGCCCCCGACGGAAGCGCCGAGGCCGACGAGGAGGACGGCGCCGATCGCGCCCGCGAGGGAGGCGAGCGGAAGGGCGAACGAGCCGAAGAGCCCCGCGCTGCCGAGGCCGAGGACGACGGCGCCGAGAGTGCCGCAGGCGGCTCCCCCCGAGACGCCGAGGAGGTACGGATCGGCGAGGGGATTGCCGAGGAGCGCCTGGAGCGCGGCGCCCGAGAGGGCGAGCGCCCCACCGACGAGGAGCCCCAGGAGAGCCCGGGGAAGGCGAAGGTCGCGGATGATCGTCCGCGTGGCCGCGTCACCGTCCCCCGCGAGGGCGGCGAGGGCGTCGGACGGCGCGATCGGGACGCTCCCGACGAGGAGGGACGCGGCGACCGCGCCGAAGGCGAGGAGCGCGAGGAGGGCGAGGAAGCGGCGCGTCCTCCTCACGGCGTCCCCGCCCGGAGCTTCTCGACGAGCGCTTCGAGGGCGTCGACGAGGCGCGGCCCGGGGCGCTCGAGCCAGTCGCCGTCGAGGACGACGACACGCCCCGCCCGGACCGCCGGCAGGAGCTGCCAGCGACTGGCCGGCGCGAGCGCCGCCTCGAACGCGGCCCGGTTCTCCCGAGTGTCGGGCCGGACGAGGAGGCGGGGGTTCCAGCCCACGAGCGTCTCGTGCGAGACCCGCGGCCATTCGCCGGCGCTCCTCGGGACGACGTTCTCGAGGCCGGCCCGCTCGAGGAGATCGCCGACGAACGTCGCCGGCCCCGCGACGATGGGCGGGTCGGGCCAGATCACTGCGAGCGCCGTCGGCCGGCGCGCGCCACGACGAAGGCGGACGCGCTCCTCAGCCGCCGCGACGCGCTGCTGCATCCGGGCGACGAGCCGCTCGGCGTCCGCTTCCCGTCCGAGCGCGGCGCCGACGCGCCGGACGTCGGCGTAGACGCCGTCGAGGGAGGTCGCGTCGGTCACGACGACGCGGACGCCGAGGGCGGCGAGCCGCTCAGCGGCCCGACGGTCGGTGCCGTCCCGCGAGACGACGGCGAGGTCAGGCGCGAGCGCCGTGATCCGCTCGAGGTTCGGGACGAAGCCGCCGAGCCGCGCCTTCCCCTCCGCGCCGGGAAGGCCGGCCGCGAAGTCGGAGACGCCGACGACCCGATCCGCCGCCCCGAGGGCGAAGACGATCTCCGCCGCGGACGGGGCGAGGACGACGACGCGGCGGGCCGGCGCCGCAGAGAGGGGCGGCGCGACGAAGGCGCACGCGACGGCGACTGCGGCGAGCAGGAGTCGAGTCTTGCGCAAGGTCGAGAGAGAAGGCGAAGGCCCCGGCGCCCTCACGCGAGGGAGTCGCCGGGGCCGGTCCGCGGTCGATCGGACGGCGGGCGCCCGCCGCCCGTCAGGACTCCTCGGACTCCTCGAGGTCGTTCTGGATCCCGAGGCGGAGGCACGCTGCGGCGTACATCTGCCGCGCGGCCTTCTGGCCATTCTGAAGCTCGGCGAGGCGCTCCTTCACCTTGGCCAGCTCTTCCTGGATGTTGGCTTCCAGGTCGCTGATCTCCTTCTTCGTGACGCGGAGCGTGTTCTCGTAGAACTTCCTCTGATCGTCGCTGAGGCTCATGCCGGAACTCCTTCTCGAGCTACTTCACCGTGATGGAGAACGTCTTCCACATCTTCACGCGGACCCCGGTCTTCGTGGCAGGCTCGATCTGAGCCCCCTTGAGGGCCGAGACGGCCGCTTCGTCTGCGATCGGGTTGCCGGACGACTTGACGACGCGCGTCTGCGTGACGCGCCCGTTCTCGTCCACGAGGGCCATGATCGCGGCCGGACCCGTCACGCGCCGCGCCTGGGCGGGGAGCCGCGGGAACGCCCCGAGCTTGACGAGCCGAGCCTCCTGGACGCCCGGGCCCGCCCCGACGAGGTCGCCCTCGCGGACGGCAACGGCAGCGGGAGCCGCCGGGGCCGGAGCCGCGGGGCGCGGCACCTCGACGGCGCGCGGAGGCTCGGTCGGGCGGACGGGGACCGGGGTCGGCTCGGGGGCCCGCGTCGGCGCCGGGACCGGGGTCGCCGTCGCCGCGGGCTTCGGCGGCTGGAGCGGCTGGCTCGGCGCCATCGAAACGGCCGGAGCCGACGTCGCCGGGGCGCCGGAAGCCGGCTTCACCTGCTGCTCGGCCGCCGCCTTCTGCGCGGCCTCACGCAGCTTCTTCGCTTCTTCGGCCGTCGCCTTCTTCAGCTCGGCCTCGAGCGCCTTGGCGTCGATCACCTTCTCCGGAGCGGCCGGCGCCTCGGTGGGCGCCGGAGCGGGCTCGGCCGCTGCGGTCGGAGCGGCGACGGGAGCCGGGGCCGGCTCCTCCTTCTTGCCGCGCGTCAGGAAGACGGCCGCGGCGATCAGGATGACGGCGGCGACGCCGATTCCGGCGAACAGTCCCGTGCGGCTCTTCCCCTCCTCCTCGCCGACGCTGATGGCCGGCTGGGAGACCTCGACGGGCTCCGGGACGGGAACGGGCTCGGGGACCTTCTCCTTCTTGGAGATGACGAGCCCCTTCCCCTTCTTCTTCTCTTCCGGAGCGGGGGCCTGCGCGGCCGCCTGCGCGAACGCCGCGTCGATCTGCGCGTCGGAGACGACCGGCGTCGCCTCGACGAGGCGGTGGAGGAAGATCGCGAGATCGGCCGGGCCCGGAGCGGGCTGGAAGGAATAGAGGACCGAGTTGATGTCCCGCTCCATCTCCGAGGCGTTCTGGTAGCGGTCCTGCGGGTTCTTCGCGAGCGCCTTGAGGACGATCTGGTCGACCTTGGCCGGGACGTCCGCGTTCTTCGCCGACGGGGGCGTCGAGCGCGCGTCGCGGACCTGCTCGAGGATCGTCAGGTCGGTGTCACCGCTGAAGAGCCGCTCGCCCGTCAGCATCTCGTAGAGGACGACGCCGAGCGAGAAGATGTCGGTGCGGCGGTCGACCTTCTTCCCCCAAGCCTGCTCGGGGGACATGTACTGGAGCTTGCCCTTGAGCGCGCCCGCCTGCGTCTGCTGGACCTTCGTCGCGGCCTTCGCGATGCCGAAGTCGCAGAGCTTGATGTCCCCCTCGAAGCTGATGAGGACGTTCTGCGGGGAGACGTCGCGGTGGACGAGGTTCAGCTCCTTGCCGTCCATCCCCATCCGGCGGTGGGCGTAGTCGAGGGCGTTGGCGACCTTCGAGGCGACGAAGAGCGCCAGCTCGACCGGGAGCGGATACCCCTTCTCCGAGCCCTGCTTCAGGATGGAGCGGAGGTCCTTGCCCTCGACGTACTCCATCGCGATGTAGTGGTAGGCGTCTTCCTTCCCCAGGTCGTAGATGTGGATGATGTTGTTGTGGGTCAGCTGCGCCGCGAGCTTGGCCTCGTCGATGAACATCGTGATGAAGTCATCGTTGTCGGCCATGTGCGGGAGGATCCGCTTGATCGCGACGATCTTCTCGAAGCCTTCCTCGCCGCGCATGCGCGCCTTGTAGACCTCGGCCATTCCGCCGGCGGCGATCTTCTCGAGGAGCTGGTAACGACCGAAGCTGCCGGGGCCGCCGGCGCCCGGCTTCGCTTTCGGAGCGGGGGCAGCCTTCGGCGCCGGAGCCGGCTCGGGCTTCGGAGCCGGGGCCGGCTTCGGAGCCGGAGCGGGAGCGGCGACGGGAGCGGGGGCCGGCGCGGGCTTCTCGGCCTGCTTGACGGGCCGGAGGCCGGAG
>CAZWRQ010000255.1:0-7092 GCA_964636395.1 uncultured Holophagales bacterium | reverse complement strand
GAGAGGGCCCCTCGCGCCGGCGCGAGGGGCCCTCTCCCGGCCTCTCCGGAGGACGGTGCGTCCGCGTTCGTCGCGTCTTTCCTACGCCGCGTGAATCCGGTCCTCGAACGCCGCGAGAGCCGCCTTCGCCCCTTCTCCCATCGCGATGACGATCTGCTTCCACGGCACCGTCGTCACGTCGCCCGCCGCGTAGATCCCCTTCGTCGAGGTCCGGCACTTCTCGTCGACGACGATCTCGCCGAAGCGGTTCACGTCGACGAGGCCGCGCACGAGACCCGAGTTCGGGGCGAGGCCGATCTGGATGAAGATGCCGTCGATCGGGAAGGTCCTCTCCGCGTCGGTCGCGCGATCGACGACCTTGATCGACGTCACCTTGCTCCCGTCGCCGAGGATCTCCGCCGTCCGGTGGTTCACGATCACCTCGGTGTTCGGGAGCTTCCTCAGGTTGTCGACGAGGACCTTGTCGGCCTTCAGCTCGGCCATGAACTCGACGACCGTCACGCGCGAGCAGATCCCTGCGAGGTCGATCGCTGCCTCGATGCCCGAGTTGCCGCCGCCGATGACGACGACCTCCCGGTCCTTGTAGAACGGCCCGTCGCAGTGCGGGCAGAACGCGACGCCGCGGCCGATGTACTCCTTCTCGCCCGGGACGTTCAGCTCGCGCCACTGCGCTCCCGTCGCCATGACGAGCGCCTTCGTGCGGAGGACCTCGCCGCCGGCGAGGCGGACCGTCTTCAGCTCTCCGTCCTCGATCGCCTCCACGCGGCGGTTGTCGAGGACCTCGACCGGGTAGCTCCGCAGGTGGGCGAGGAGGTCGGCCGCGAGCCTCTTCCCCTCGGTGCGCGTCGTCCCGATCAGGTTCTCGATCCCGAGCGTCTCGAGGACCTGCCCGCCGACGTTCTTCGCGACGAGCGCCGTCCGGAGCCCCTTGCGGACCGAATAGATCGCCGCGGACGCGCCCGCGGGCCCGCCGCCGACGACGAGGACGTCGTACGGATCGCGCACCGGGAGGTCCTGCGCCGCGTCCGACGGCGCGGAACCGAAGCGCTCCTCGAGCGCGTCGAGGAGCTCCGCGAGGCCGGCCCGGCCGACGGAGACCTGCGCGTTCTCGTGGCCGAGCGAGATGACGGTGGGGACGCCCTGGATGCCGAGCTTCTCGACCTCCCCTTCCGCGAGGCCGCCGTCGACCATCTCGTGGACGAAGTCGGGGTGGATCACCGCCATCAGGTTCAGCGCCTGCACCACCTCGGGGCAGTTGTGACACGACAGAGAGACGTACGTCCGGAGGCGGACCGGCCCCCTCAGGTGCCGGATCCGGCTCTGGATTCCCTCGTCGGGCCGCTTCCCCTGCCCCGCGGCGTACTTCACCGCGAGGACGAGCGACGAGAACTCGTGCCCGCCCGGAATCCCGCGGAAGAGGATTGTCGCGGCGCGCCCCTCGGCGGCCACCTCGAACGTGGGGATCGCGCTCGGCTCCCCCTCGACGAGGTGGACGATCTTCCCCGGCGCCGTCGCGGCGACGTCCGCGAGCATCGTCGTCAGCTCGTCGTTCTTCGCATGGGCCGAAGGACGCTGACGGAGAACGACCGAGAGGGGGAGGTCGCTGTAGATCTGCTGGAGCTGCGCGGCGAGAGCGGGGTCGAGCATCGTCATCCTCTTCGGGAGTGTGCGGGAGTCGAGGCGGGAAGGGAGGCCGTCCGGCGCGCGGTCACGCGTCGCGGAGGGCCGGAGGGGGACCCGGCGTTCCCGCCGGATCCCCCGTGGACCGGGACCCGGATCAGATCTTGCCGACGAGGTCGAGCGAGGGCTTGAGCGTCTCGGCGCCCGGAGTCCACTTGGCCGGGCAGACCTCGTTCGGGTGGCTCGCGACGTACTGCGCCGCCTGCACCTTCCGGAGGAGCTCCTTGGCGTCGCGGCCGATGCCGTTGTCGTGGATCTCGGCGATCTTGATCTGCCCCTCGGGGTTCACGACGAACGTGCCGCGGTAGGCGAGGCCCGCCTCGTCGATGTGGACGCCGAAGCCCTTCGAGAGGATGTGGGTCGGGTCGGCGAGCATGACGTACTGGATCTTCTTGATCGTGTCGGAGGCGTCGTGCCAGGCCTTGTGCGTGAAGTGGGTGTCGGTCGAGACGGAGTAGATCTCGACGCCCATCTTCTTGAACTCGGCGTAGTTGTCGGCCAGGTCGCCGAGCTCGGTCGGGCAGACGAACGTGAAGTCGGCCGGGTAGAAGAAGAAGACCGACCACTTGCCGGCGAGGTCCTTGTTCGAGACCTCCTTGAAGGCACCGTTGTGGTAGGCCTGAACCTTGAACTCGGGGATCTGGCTGTTGATGACGGGCATGCTCGTTCTCCTTGCGTTCTCTACGGGCGGGTCCGCCCGTTCTTTAGACTATTTCTAATCTATGACAGGAACGACGAAAACGCAAGCCCACGTTCCCCCGGCCGAGTGGTGCCCGGTCTTCTACTCGTACCTCAGCGCCTCGATCGGGTCGAGGAGCGCGGCGCGGCGGGCCGGGAAGTAGCCGAAGACGACCCCGATGAGCGCCGAGAAGATGAACGAGAGGAGGTTGATCCAGACGTTCGGGAGGAATGGCACCTGGATCAGCTTCGCGGCGACGACGGAGACCGCGTTCGCACCGAGGATCCCGACGAGCCCTCCGAACGAGGAGAGGACGACGGCCTCGATCAGGAACTGGAGGAGCACCTCGTTCTCGACCGCGCCGATCGCGAGGCGGATCCCGATCTCGCGAGTCCTCTCCGTCACCGAGACGAGCATGATGTTCATGATCCCGATGCCGCCGACGAGGAGGCTGATCGCCGCGACGGCCCCGAGGAGCATCGTCATCACCTTGATCGTCCCGGAGAGCGTGTCCGCGATCTGCTTCGTGTCGATGACGCTGAAGTCGTCGTCTTCGCCGTCGCCGATCTTCCGCCGCTCGCGCAGGAGGACCTCGATCGCCTCCGTCGCCTTCTCGAGCGACGTCCCTTCCTTCACCGACACCTGGATCATCGTCACGTCGTCGTTGCCGCGGACCCTCCGCTGGACGGTCTTCAGCGGCATGACGACGACGTCGTCCGCGTCCATCCCGAAGGCCCCCTGCCCCTTCGCCTTCAGGAGGCCGATGACCTCGCAGGCGAAGCGCTTCACGCGGATCTCGCTCCCCACCGGGTTCGCGTTCCCGAAGAGCTCCTTTCGCACGGTCTGGCCGATCACGCAGGCCGCCCTGCCCGAGCGCTCTTCGGCGTCGTTGAAGACGCGCCCCGAAGCGAGGGTCCAGTTGCCCACCGTGAACCAGGCGCCCGTCGTCCCCGTCACGGAGGTCGACCAGTTCTCGGCCTGGTAGACGACCGTGACGCTCGAGCCGGCGGTCGGCGCCACGGCGGCCACCGAACCGATCTGGCTCGCGATCGCCTCCGCGTCGTCGACATCGAAGCTCGGCGCCCCCGCGGAATCGCGCCCAGGACCGAGGCGCTGCCCCGGCCGCACCACCAGGAGGTTGCTCCCGAGGCTCGAGATCTGATCCTTCACCGATTGCGTCGCCCCGTCGCCGAGCGTCACCATGACGACGACGGCCGAGACGCCGATGACGACGCCGAGGATCGTCAGGAACGAGCGGAGAGCGTTTCTCCGGATGGCACGCACCGCGAGGAGGAGGCTGTTCGCGAGCATCAGTGCGTCCCTCCCTTCGTCGTGTCCGTGTCGACGAGGCCGTCCACGAAGTGGACGACGCGCCGGGCGTATCGGGCCATGTCGGGCTCGTGCGTGACCACGAGGACCGTGATCCCCTTCTCGGCGTTCAGCGCGACGAGGAGCTCCATGATCTCCCGGCTTCGCTGCGTGTCGAGGTTCCCCGTCGGCTCGTCGGCGAGGAGGAGGGCGGGGCGGGTGACGAGCGCCCGGGCGATCGCGACGCGCTGCTGCTGCCCGCCCGAGAGCTCGGCAGGCGTGTGCGACTCCCATCCCGTGAGGCCGACCGACGCGATCGCCGCGAGCGCGGCCTTCCGCCGGGCAGGACCCTTCTCGCCCCGGTAGACGAGCGGAAGCTCGACGTTCTCCATCGCCGAGGTGCGGGCGAGGAGGTTGAACCCCTGGAAGACGAAGCCCAGATAGTGGCGCCGGAGGAGCGCGCGCTGGCGCCGCGCGAGCTTCTCGACGTGGAGGCCGCGGAAGAGGTACGCCCCGTCCGTCGGCGCGTCGAGGCAGCCGAGGATGTTCATCATCGTCGACTTGCCCGACCCGCTCGGCCCCATGACCGCCACGAAGTCCCCCTCCTCGATCGTCAGGTCGATCCCCTTGAGCGCGAGGAGAGCCGCTGGCCCCTGACCGTAGACCTTCGTGACGCCACGCAGCTCGATCAGCGGGCTCCGGGCGCTCGCGGGCGAGGGTTCGGAGCTCACGACGGCCCCTCGCCGCTCTCCGTGACAACGGCCATCCCTTCCCTGAGCGCGCTCCCCGTCACCTCGGTGAGGCTCCCGTCACTCGCGCCGACAGTCACAGGAACATCGAGGAGCTTCCCGTCCTCGAAGACCCAGACCTTCTGCGCGGAGCCTTTCCCGTTCCCGTTGCCGTTCGGCTTCTTCGCGCCGCCGCCCGGCGGACGCGGAATGAGGCTCCCGACGATGCCGCCACTCGGCCTCTTCGCGTCAGATGCATCCGCGGGCGAGAAGCGGAGCGCCGCGTTCGGGACGAGGAGGACGTCCTTCCGCTCCACGGCCGTGATCTCGGCCGTCGCGGTCATCCCCGGCCTCAGGCTCAGGTCGTCGTTGTCGACGGTGAGGATCGTCTTGTAGGAGACGACGCCGTCCTTCGTCTGCGACCCGTACCCGACGCGGGTGATCCTCGCGGGGTACTTCCGGCTCGAGTACGCGTCTACCGTGAACGTCGCCGCCTGCCTCGCTTTCACCTGGCCGACGTCGGCCTCGTCCACATCGACCTGCAGCTCCATCTCGGCGAGGTCCTCCGCCAGCGTGAAGAGGACCGGCGCCGTGAAGGAGGCGGCCACCGTCTGCCCCGGCTCGACCTGCCGCGAGAGGACGACGCCGTCGATCGGCGAGCGGATCGAGGCCTTCGAGAGGTTCGTCTCGGCCGAGCTGAGCGCGGCCCGGGCCTGGTCCACGGCGGCCTTCGCGCTGGCCTCGTCGGCGAGGGCGCGCGCCGCGGCTGCCTCGGCCGTCTCGAGCTCCGTCTTCGACGGCACCTTCCCGCCCGAGAGCTCCGCGACCTGCCGGAGGCGCGAGAGGTTCGCGGCCGATTCCTTCACGGTCGCGACCGCCTGGAGGACGCGCGCCTAGGCCGACGCGAGCGCCGCCTTCGCGTTGACGACGGCGTCGTTCAGCTTCGAGACGTCGAGCCGGGCGAGGACCTGGCCCGTCTTCACGCGGTCGTTGTCGTCGACGAGGACCGTCTCGACGAGGCCCGAGACCTCGCTCCCGACGTCGACCTCGTTCGTCGGCTGGAGCGTCCCGGTGGCCGACACGCGGACGGTGAGGTCGCCGCGGGTCACCTTCCCCGTGACGTACGTCGGACCGGCGTCCCTTCCGGCGGAGCGCGTGGCCCCCCACGCCGCGAGAACGGCGAGGACGAGCCCCCCGGCGACGAGGAGCCGGACGCGCTTCCGGCGGCCGCCGTCCGCCCCTTCGGCCACGAGAGCGGCCAGATCTTCATCGTGCGAAGCGTTCGTCGTGCTCATGAGTTCTCTCCCTCGGCGGCTTCCCAGCCCCCGCCGAGCGCCTTGTAGAGCCGGATCAGCGCCGTCGCGCCGTCGGCTTCGGTGGATGTCCGGCTGTCTTCGAGCGCCAGGACCGACCGCTCGGTGTCGAGGACGACCTGGTAGCTGACGAGCCCGGCCGCGTAGCGCTGGCGCGCCATTCGGGCCGCGCTCCTCGCGGCCGTCACGGCCGCGTCGAGGCTCTCTCCTCGCCGCTGGGCACCTCCGAGCGACGCGAGGGCGTTCTCGACCTCCGCCCACGCCGTCAGCGCCGCGCTCTCCCAGGCCGCGAGAGCCTGCTCCTCCGCCGCGCTCTGGATGTCGATCTGGAGGCGGAGCTTCGCCCGGTTGAGGAGCGGGGCCGTCAGGCCGCCGAGAACGGAGCGGACGACCGTCTCCCCGCTCGTCAGCCCCGCGAGCGTCAGCCCTTCGACGCCGAGCGAGCCCGAGAGCCTCAGGCTCGGGTAGAGCGCCGCGCGCGCCTGCCCGACCCGCGCGGCCGCCGCCCTGAGACGGCGCTCCGCGGCCCTCACGTCGGGCCGCTGCCGGAGCGTGTCGGCCGGAATGCCGACCGCGAGCGTGCCGGGGACGGCGGGAATCGGCCCGGCGGCGGCGAGCTCCCTCTCGAGCGCGGCCGGCGGAAGCCCGAGGAGGACCGCGAGAGCGTGCTCCGCCTCGGCGATTCCCGTCTCGAAGCTCGGGACGGTGGCGCGCGTCTGCTCCACGTTCGCGCGGGCCTGCTCCACGTCGAGGTCCGACGCGAGGCCCGCCTGCGTGCGCCAGGAGGTCAGCTCGAGCGTCTCCTCCTGCGCATCGAGGTTGCTCATAGCCACTGCGAGGCGCGCCTGGAGCGCGCGGAGGTCGACGTAGTTCCGCGCCACCTCCGCCGCGAGCGTCACCCGCGCCGCTTCGAGGTCGGCCTCGATCGCCTCGAGATCCGCCTGCGCGGCGTGGACCGCGCTCCGGGTCTTCCCGAAGAGGTCCGGCTCCCAGCTCGCGTCGATGCCGGTGCCGTAGAGCTCGCGCGTCGCCCCATCGCCGGAGACGCCGGTCGTCTTCGAGCCGCTCACCGAGACAGACCCGTCAAGGGAGGGGAGGAGCTCCTTTCCCGTCAGGCGGCGCTGGGCGCGCGCCGCCCGCACCCTCGCCTGTGCGCTCTTCACGTCGAGGCTACCGACGAGCGCCCTCTCGACGAGCGAGGCGAGGGTCTCGTCCCCCAGGCGCCGCCACCAGCCCGCGGTCACCGCAGGTGACGGTGTCACACCGGCCGCCGCCACGCCCGTTCCCTGCCACGCCGCGGGCGCGACGACGGCCGAGGCCGGCGGCGGCGCGCCGGCGCCGGCGCATCCGGTCATGAGGAGCGCGGCGAGGAGGACGCCGCCTC
>CAZWRQ010000254.1:0-7187 GCA_964636395.1 uncultured Holophagales bacterium | reverse complement strand
GCGGGAGCCCTCGGAGAGAGCCGTTGTAGCCCGTGGAGAGGATCCGCCGGTCCCGCACGATGACCGCGCCGACGTGCTTGCGCGGGCAGGTGGACCGCGTGGCGACCTCGGCCGCGATGTTCATGAAATACCGGTTCCAGTCGACGCGCTCCGTCATGCGCCCGATTATCCGTGCGGGCGCGTCCTCCTGCTGCGCCGCGGCGTCCCCGTGTACGATTCCGGGCATGTCCGAGCGGACCGTCGTCGTCACCGGCCTCGGGGCCGTCAGCTCTCTCGGGAACGAACTCGCCTCCACCTGGGCCGGCCTCGTCGCCGGCCGGAGCGGTATCGGCCCGATCACACTCTTCGACGCGAGCGGCTTCCGGACGAAGCTCGCCGCCGAGGTGCCGCACCTCCCGGACTGCGGCGTCCCGTCCCGGCTCCGCCGCCGCTTCTCCCGAACCGACGTCATCGGCCTCGCCGCCGCGCGCGAGGCGCTCGCCGACTCCGGCCTCGACCTCGACCGGGAGGACCTCGGCCGGATCGCCGTCGTCCTCGGCGGGGGCGTCTCCGGCCTCCTCGACAGCGAGGAGTACTACCGCGACCTCCTCGCGAAGGGGCCCCGCGGGGCGCGCCCGACCCGGATCCTGAACCATCCCCCCGACCAGACGACCGACCGGATCGCCGAGGTCTGGGGCTTCCGCGGCCCTCGCGCGACGATCACCACGGCCTGCTCCTCCTCCTCGACGTCGCTCGGATACGCCGCGGACCTGATCCGCGCGGGAATCGCCGACGTCGTCGTCACGGGCGGCGCCGACAGCTTCGCCCGCCTCACGCATGGCGGCTTCAACGCCCTCCGCGCCTGCGACCCCGAGCCGTGCCGCCCCTTCGACCGGAACCGGAAGGGACTCACGATCGGCGAGGCGTCGGGGATCCTCGTCTTCGAGGAGGAGGGTCGCGCCCGTCGCCGCGGCGCGACGATCCGCGCCCGCTTCCTCGGCTACGGCATCACGAGCGACGCCCACCACATGACGCAGCCCGAGCCCTCGGGCGAGGCGGGGGCGCGGACGATCCGCGCCTGCCTGAGATCGGCCCGCCTGAACCCCGAGGACGTCGACTACGTGAACGCCCACGGCACCGCGACCGTGCAGAACGACCCGGCCGAGACGCTCTCGATCAAGCTCGCCCTCGGCGAGAGGGCACGGCAGATCTGCGTCTCCTCGAACAAGTCGATGCTCGGACACTGCCTCTGCTCGGCCGGGGCGATCGAGGCGGTCGCGACGGTCCGGACGATCGAGACGGGGGTCGTCCCCCCAACGATCCACTACGTCGAGCCGGACCCCGAGTGCGACCTCGACGTCGTCCCGAACACGGCGCGGGAGCACCCGGTCCGCGTCGCCCTCTCGAACTCCTTCGCCTTCGGCGGCAACTCCACCGTCGTCGCGTTCGGAAGGGCCTGAGGAACACGTCGTGAGAGAGATCCTCGTCACCGGCGCCGCCGCCGTCACCGCGCTCGGGCGCAACCTCGAGACGACCGCGACGCGCCTCGCCGCCGGCGAGAGCGCCGTCGCGGAGGTCCCCGTCTCCGAGGCGGGCGAGCGGAAGGGGCCCGCGTACGCCGCCCGCATCGGATCCTTCACGACGGACCCCGAGATGCCGCGGGCGAAGGCTCGCCGCCTCGACCGCGCGAGCCAGTACGCCGTCGTCGCCGTCACCCGCTGCGTCGCCGAGGCCGGCTGGACGATGGCCGGCAACGAGGAGGAGACCGGCATCCTCCTCGGCACCGGCTCCGCCGGCGCCGGGCCCCTCGTCGACTTCGAGAGGCAGATGGCCGTGGAGTCGCCCGAGACCGCCTCGCCGTTCCTCTTCCCGTACACGGTCTCGAACGCCCCCGCGTCCGTCGCCGCGATCGAGCTGAAGATCAAGGGGCCGAACGTCACGATCACGCAGAAGGACCCGGCCGGCCTGAACGCCCTCTTCTACGCCCGCTTCCTCCTCGAGGACGGGCGGGCGAAGGCGATCGTCGCGGGCGCCGTCGACGAGTGGAACCTGACCTACCACCTCTCGTACGAGCGCCTCGGCGTCCTGAAGACCGCGACGCGCCCTGGCTACGCGATGACGGAAGGGTGCTCCGTCGTCTTCCTCGAGACCGCAGAGTCGGCCCGCGCGCGCGGCGCCCGCCCCTGGGCGCAGCTCGCCGGCGCCGCCTCCTCCGGCTCTCCCGTGTCGCCTCAGGCGCGTCGCGCCCGCCCCGACGACGTCGCCGCGACCCTCCGCGCCGCCCTTGCCGACGCCGGGGTCGAGCCGGCGGCCGTCGGACTCGTCCACGCCTCCGCGAACGGCGTCCCCTGGGTCGACGCGGCCGAGGCGGCGGCCCTCGCCGACGTCTTCGGAACCTCGCCGCTGCCGCGCGTCGAGAGGGTCAAGCTCCTCGCGGGCGAGAACCCCTGCTCCGGCGCCCTCCAGCTCGCCCTCGCCGCGCGCGCCCTCCGCGACGACCCGTCTCTCGGGGCCGTCGTCGTCAGCTCGCTCGGGGCCGGCGGCAACCAGATCGCCGCCGTCTTCACCGCGCCGTGACGGCGATCGCGCGCCCCTTCCGTGTCGAGCTCGACGTCCGGTTCCCGGAGGTCGACTCCTATCGCGTCGTCTGGCACGGCAACTACGTCCTCTACTGCGAGGTGGCGCGCAACGCTCTCTGCGCCGCGGCGGGCCTCACACCAGCCGAGGCGCTCGCCCGCGGCTACCGGGTGCCGATCACGCGGTTCGACGTGGCCGTTCGCCGTCCCGCGCGCCTCGACGACCGCCTCGAGGTCTCCTGCACGCTCCGGACGCCAGAGACGGCGAAGCTCGAGATGGACTACGAGGTCCGCCGCCTCCCCGACCGGCTCCTCCTCGCGACCGCGTTCACGCAGCAGGTCGTCCTGTCCCCTGCCGACGAGCTCCTCCTGACGTTCCCGAAGGTCCTGAAGGAGCTCGTCGGGCGGATCCTCGCCTTCCACGCCGGCGAGCAGGAGCTAACGGGGGAGAAGCTCCCGGTCGGGTAAGTCCCGCGGGGGGACTCCTCGTCCTCCCCGAGGTCCGGCGCCGGTAGCCCGGCGACGCTCCGGCGGCGTAGAGTCCGCCCGGATGGACGCGGCACGCGTTATTGCGCTCCTGAGGCCCCACCTCGAGGCGACCGGGACGCGGTGGATGCTCGCTGGGGGCCTGGCCCTCGTGGCCTGGGGCTCCACACGCACGACGGCCGACACGGACCTCCTCGTCGACGACTCCTTTCGCTCCGCCCTCCTCGCACGCCTCGACGCAGCGGGATTCGAGGTCCTCCTGGACTCCGACGGTTTCACGAACCTCCTGCACTCCGACCGCGAGATCGGCCGGCTCGACCTGATCTGGGTCGACGGCGAGACGAGCCGCCGGCTGTTCGCCGCCGCCGTCGAGAGGACCGGCCCGGACGCGATCCCCCTCCTCGTCCCCGCCCCGGAGCACCTCGTCGCCATGAAGGTCAAGGCGATGAAGGAGCAGCCGAGCCGGGTGTTCCGCGACGCCGAGGACCTTCGGCTGCTCCTTTCCCTTCCCGATCTGGACGAGGATTCCGTCCGCGCGACGTTCGAGCGGGCCGGCCTCGGTGAGCTTCATGAGCGGATCAAGAGCGCGTCCTGAGCCCCTCGACCTCGACGCGCTTCCGTCGGCGTCTCCCGCCGTCGCCGAAGCGCTCGAGAGGCATCGCCCCGAGCCGATGTCGCTGCCGGAGTACGCCCGCTTCCTGAGGCAGTTCCGATGGACCGCGGAGCAGCTCCGGGCGATCCCCCTCGCCCGGGGCCCCCGGTTCACGCTCGACGGCTGAGCCGCCCGACACGTCCGCGCACGGGCCCCTTCCCCTCCGCATCCCGGCCACGTACTCTCCGCGTCCTTCGTCCGGTAACCGTACGCCCGCGGGGAGAGACCTCCCCCGCGGCACTGCCGCAAGGAGGCCGCATGAGCCGACCCGCCGCCCCGAGAGTCGCGCAGAGCTTCCCCGGAGCGATCCTCGTCGCTCTCTCCCTGCTCGCGCCCACCACGGCACAGGCTTCCGCCTGGAGCCCCGTCGGCCCACCGGGCGGGGCAGCCTACGGGCTCGCGCTCGACCCGAAGGACGCGAACGTCCTCTACGCGGGGGCGTTCGGCGGCGGCGTCTGGAAGTCGACCGACGGAGGGGCGCGCTGGGGCCGCCTCTCGGGTCTTCCCGCAGAGGAGACCGTGAACGCCGTCGCGGTCCACCCGACCGACTCCCGCACGGTCCTTGCAGCCGGCTTCACCGCCCTCTGGCGCTCGGCCGACGGCGGGTCGACCTGGAAGAAGGTCCTCGACCAGAAGGTGCAGCAGCCCGCGATGACCGGCTTCGCGTTCGATCCGACCGCGCCGGCGACCGTCTACGCGAGCGCCGACAACGACGGCTTCCCGACGGGCGTCTTCAAGTCGACCGACTCCGGCGCCACGTGGAAGGCGGCGAACGTCGGGATCAACCCGAACTCGCGCGTTCGCGGCGTCGCCGTCTCGCGGGACGGGAAGTCCGTCTTCGCCGCTTCCGAGGACGGTGTCTACCTCTCCACGGACGGCGGGGCGTCCTGGACGGTCGCCCTCCCGAGGAAGGCCGCGCATTCCGTCGCGACGGGAGACGGTCTCGTCCTCGTGGGGACGAACGGCGACGGGGTGCTCCGCTCGACCGACGGCGGGAAGAGCTGGGAAGAGACGACGACCGACGCGAAGTGGGTCGGCAACATCGTCTACGCGATCGTCGCCTCGACGGCGACGCCCGGGCTCTGCTACGCGAGCATCCCGAACCGCGTCCTCCGTTCGACGGACGGCGGCGCCACGTGGAAGACGTTCTCCCGCGGCTTCAACTGGGTGAACTTCCGTTCGCTCGCGCTCGACGAGAAGAGCGGCGCCGTCTGGGCCGGGAGCGGCCGGGACGGCGTCGTGAAGACGACGGACGGCGGGGCGACCTGGACGACCGGCGCCGGGTTCCTCGCGCTCGAGGTGAAGGCGATCCTCCTCGATACGTCCGCTCCGAAACGTCTCTTCGTAGGAACGACTCAGGGAGGCGTCCACCTCTCCGAGGACGGCGGCGCGACGTGGGCGCTCTCCAACGAGGGGCTCACCAACCGCGCGGTCCACTCGCTCGCCGCTGATCCCTCCGCTCCCGGGACGTTCCTCGCCGGCACGCGCAAGGGCGCGTTCCGGTCGACGGACGGAGGCCGGAGCTGGACGCACGTCCTGAAAGGTGGCTGCGAGCCCGAGGTGCAGCACCTCCGCTACGCGCCGTCCGACCCGAAGCGCGTCTACGCGCACAGCGGCCGCGACTTCTGCCAGGTGGCGCGGAGCGACGACGGCGGCCTGACGTGGCGCGACCTCAAGGCGCCGCGAGACGCGAGCACGCTCCTCGGCCACTTCGCGTTCCACGTCGACGCGGCGGACGCCGACCGCGTCCTCTACAGCGACGACCGGCACCTCTACCTCTCCGCCGACGGCGGCGCGACCTGGACGACCGGAACCGGAATTCCGCCCACGTCCCGCATCCAGGCGATCGCCGCCGGCAGCGGCGCCGGCGAGCTCTTCGCGGCGACGAACAAGGGGATCTACCGCTCCCCGGACGGAGGGAAGACGTGGGCGACCTCCGGCCCGGGGACCGAGAAGTGGAACGTGAGGCGGATCCTCCTCGACCCGGCCTCCGGCACCCTCTACGCCGGGGCGTGGAAGGAGGGAGTCCGCCGCTCGAAGGACGGCGGCAAGAGCTGGACGCGGATCGGCGGCGAGCCGCCGCACCCCGACGTCGTCGCCCTCGCCCTCGAGTCGCCGGCCAGCCTTCTCGTCGGCTTCGAAGGGAACGGCGTCTGGCGTCTCGACCTCGCGGCGGCCTCGTCGGCCGCCGCGTCTCCCGCGGCGCCGAAGCCGGCTGCCGCGTCGAAGGCCGCGGCACCGCCTAAGACACCGGCGAAGAAGAAGTAGGTCGTCCGCTCGAGCGCGGCGCGCTCCGGCGAGCGCGCCGCGCGGGCGAGGTGAGCGGCCTCTGCGCCGCGCGGCGTCGCCTCCCTACTTCAGCTTCTCCGTCCCCGCGAACTCTCTCTCCGGCCGCAGCTCGTGGAGGACCGCGGCGTCCTCCTCCGTCGTCGTCTCCGTCACCATCCGCGCGACGAGGGCGCCGACGCCCGGGCCGAGCATGTAGCCCTGCCCGCACATCCCGACGGCGTCGACGTACCCGCGGAGCGACTCGCTCTTCCCGACGACGGGCGAGCCGTCGGGCGTCATCGGGTAGAGGCCGCGCCACGTGCGGCGGACCTTCAGGTTCGCGAGCTTCGGCATCAGGCCGACCATACGCCGCGCGATGAGCGGCAGGAACTCCGACGTCTCGCGCCGGTCCGTCCCGATCAGCGGCGGGTCGGGCGTGACACAGAAGATGACCTGCCCCGAGTGCGCCTGGTAGAAATAGTAGTTCGCCGCGCCCGGCGTCCGCCGGATGTCGACGACCATCGGCTCGAGGAACCTCTGCGCCGGCTCGGTGATCCCCGCCTCGTGGCAGTCGGGGTTCACCGGCACGTCCTGCCCGCCGAGCTGCGCGAGGCTTCGGGCCCAGGCCCCCGCCGCGTTGACGACGCAGCCGGTGGCGTAGCCTCCCTTGTCGGTGCGGACCCCGACGACGGCCCCCTTACGCCGCATGATCGCGGTGACCCGCTCGTTGAACCGGCACTCGACGCCGAGCTCGACGGCGCGCCGGTGGAAGGCCGCGGAGGAGAGCATCGGCGAGGCCGAGCCGTCCTCGGGCGAGAAGGTCCCGCCGAGGAGCCCGTCCGCGTCGAGGCCCGGCGCGAGCCTGAGGAGGTCGTCCTTGTCGTACCAGTCGATGTTGAGGCCCGCCTTCTTCTGGACGACGAGGAGCTCCTTCAGGGTCTTCGCCTCCTCGGGGCGGTAGGCGACGAACATGTAGCCGCCCTGCCGCCACTCGATGTCGAAGCCGTGCGTCTCCTTCCAGGTGGCAAAGGTCCTCAGCGAGTCGAGGCAGAGCCGGATCTTCGCGGGCGAGGAGTGCGTCGCGCGCACTCCCCCGATGGCGGCCTTGTTGCTCCCCTGTCCGGCGGAGGCGAACTGGTCGAGGCAGAGGACCTTCAGCCCCTTGCCGGCGAGCTCCATCGCGGTGGGCATGCCGACGCTCCCGGCGCCGACGACGACGACGTCGT
>CAZWRQ010000253.1:0-7254 GCA_964636395.1 uncultured Holophagales bacterium | reverse complement strand
CCGCCGTGAGAGGGCGGCGTCCTGGACCCCTAGACGAATGCGCCGTTCCGGTCCCGCTCGGCGGGGGGCCCCGCACGAGGACGGGCTTTTTACCACGGGTCCCGTCCGGCGGGCAAGCCGGCCCCGGGGAGCCCCGGGGCCGGCGGCGTCCGGCTCAGTCCGCCGCGCGCACCCAGCGGATGATCTCGGGGAACGTCGGCTTCTTGCCGTACATCAGGATCCCGACCCGATAGACCCGCCCTGCGAACCAGGAGACGCCCCAGATCGTGAGGAGGAGGAGGCCGATCGAGAGGGCGATCTCCCAGGCCGGCGGCGGCTGCACCGAGATCCTCATGAACATCAGCAGCGGCGAGGTGAAGGGGAAGATCGAGAGGACCCTCGCGAACGTCCCGTCCGGCGTGTTGTACGCGAAGATCCAGGTCATCGCCGAGATGATGAGCATCATCCCGGGGATCATGACGAACTGCTGGGCTTCCTGGTCGGAGTTGAACGGCGCGGCGAAGGCAGCGTAGAGCCCGGCGTAGACGAAGTAGCCGAGGAGGAAGAAGACGACGAAAGCGACGAGCGTCCCGACGGGGATGCTCGGGATCGAGCCGTTCGCCAGGCCCGCGAGGCCGACGATTCCGGGGAGCGTCAGGGTGAACGCGAACAGGGCCCAGACGGCGTACTGCGTCAGCCCGACGAGGCCGATGCCGATGATCTTGCCGAGCATCAGCTCGGTCGGCCTCACCGACGACACGATCACCTCGACGATCCGGTTGCTCTTCTCTTCGAGGACGCCCCGCATGATCTGGGCGCCGTAGACGAAGATCGACATGTAGATCAGCATGAAGAGGATCCCGGAGATCGCGAGGTTCGCCCCCTCGTTCTTCGCGTCCTCGGGCGTTTCCTTCTCCGAGGCCTCGCGCGGGTCGAGCTTCACGTTGAGCCGGGCCTTCTCGTAGATGGCCGGGTCGACCCCCTGGTCGCGCAGCCGCTCCTTCGTCGCCGCGCGGCCGAGCGCCCGCTCGACCGATTCGCGGAGGAACATGTCGGCCTTCACCGATCGGGCTCGCCACTCGACCTTCCCGCTCGACAGGCCGTTCTCGGGGATGACGATGTAGGCCTTGATCTCCTTCCTTTGGACCTTCGCGTTCAGCTCTTTCCTCACCTCGGCGAGCGTCCCGGACGTTGCAGGGACCGAGAGGAACGTGATCTTCGTCGGCATCCGCTTCGAAGTCTCGTCCGGCTTCGCCTCGGGGCCGGCCGGCTTCGCGTCGCCGTCCTTGTCGGAGACCGTCTTCTGCTCGAGGAGGAGCGGCTCGTAGAGGCGGCCGGTCAGGTCGACGACGCCGATCTTCCCTTCCGGGATGAGCGTCGACGAGAGGAGGACCTGGAGGAAGACGAAGCCGAGCCCGAGCGCCGGGATCAGGATCGTCGCGATCCAGAAGCCCTTCGTCTTGATCTGCTGGAGGTACTCGCGGCGAACGACGTGGAGGACCTTCGTTCTCATCGTCGCCTCCTACCGCAGCTCTTCCGAGGTGGGAGCCTGGAGGCCCGATTCCTCGACGGCCTTGATGAAGATCTTCTCGAGCTCCGGCTCGGGCTCCACGGGGGGCGGGAGCGGCACCCTGTCGCGGTACGCCGCCTTGACCTCCCTCACCGTGCCGTCGAGGAGCTTGTTCCCGCGATAGATGAGGGCGATGCGGTCGCAGAGCTTCTCGGCCTGCTCCATGACGTGGGTCGAGAAGACGATCGTCTTCCCCTGCCTCTTGAAGTCGAGGAGGAAGTCCTTCAGGAGGACGACGTTGATCGGGTCGAGCCCCGAGAACGGCTCGTCCAGGATGAGGATCTCCGGGTCGTGGACGATCGTCCCGAGGAACTGGACCTTCTGCTGCATCCCCTTCGAGAGCTCCTCGGTCTTCTTCTTCAGCCAGGGGCGGAGGTCCATCACGTCGATCCAGCGCTCGAGGCGCTCGAGGGCCGTCTTCCGCTCGACCCCCTTGATCGCGGCGAAGAAGAGGAGCTGGTCGAGGACGGTCATCTTCCGGTACAGGCCGCGCTCCTCGGGGAGGTAGCCGATCCTCTGCTGGCCTTCCTCGTCGAGCGTCCTGCCGAGGATCCGGACCGTCCCCTCGTCGGCCTTCGTGATGTTCATCGTCATCCGGATGGTGGTCGTCTTCCCGGCCCCGTTCGGTCCCAGGAGGCCGAACGTGACCCCGACGGGGACCTCGAGGTCGAGCCTGTCGACGGCGGTGAACTTCCCGAATCGTTTCGTGACGCCCGAGAGGGAGATCGCGGCGGTCATCTGGACTGGGCCCTCCTGAGTCATAACCTACGTTACGGCAGGCGAAGAGTTTATGGCCTCGCTACCGGACCTCGTCGGGACCGGTTCGCGGGCGCTCGAGACCCTCCTCGATGGAATCCTCCGAGAGCTCTCTGGGAGCGCTTGCATTTCCCCGCGGGGCGCGCTATCTTCTGCGGCCCGCGTGCGCCCATAGCTCAACTGGATCAGAGCGTTTGACTACGGATCAAAAGGTTGGGGGTTCGAGTCCTCCTGGGCGCACCACCCCTTCTCCCTGAAGACGCGAGCACGACCGCGAAGTGGCCCCGGGCGACCCCCGGGGCTTTCGTTTCGTCGCGCGATCACGGCGCCGTAGACTCCCACTCTCGTCCCTGCGGCGAGGAGGCTCCCATGCACATCGACGCGGTCCTTCGGAAGCTCGGCGAGCTCGAGCGGTCGCTCGCGGACCCCTACGGGTGGTGGTCCGAGGTCTTCGCGGGCGACGAGGAGGCCGCCTTCGTCTTCTTCAAGATGAAGGGCGAGGAGAAGGCCCACGCAGGGCTCGTCGACTACCAGCGCAAGCTCGTCCAGAACAGCCCCTCGCTCTCCGTCGACGTCGAGCTCGACCTGTCGGAGGTGGAGGCGGCGCTTGCGCGGGTGAAGGCGTTGCGCCGAATCGCGGTTCCACCCACGGTCGCGGAGGCCTTCGGCGAGGCGCTGTGGATCGAGCGGTCGGCCGCCGAGAGCCACTGCCGGAACGCCCTGAAGCTGGCGAATCCCGGAATCGGCCGTCTCCTCGACGCTCTCGGCGTCGAGGACAAGCTCCACGTGGCGCGCCTGGTCGAGCTGGCCGAGCGGCGGGGAATCACCGTCCCTCCGGCCTGACGTCGCCGACGACCGGGAAAGCCGCAGTCCCGCGCGGGAGGCGTCGCGGTACTCGGCGCATCGACCCGCTTGCTAGACTGACGGGCCGGAATCCGGAACGCCGATGCAGGGGGAGCGAATGACGGGACGCCTCGTCGGCTGGAAGCGATCAGGTCCGGCGCGCGGGCGGCGATCGCCGTGACGGTCGAGATCGCCTTCGCCTTCCCGCTCCCCGGCGGCCTTCATGCGCGCCCGGCGGTGCGCCTGCAGGAGGAGGTGGCGCGCTTCCGCTCGATCGTCACCTTCCTGAACCGCGCGAACGGCACATCCGCGAGCGCGCGGAGCGTCCTCGCCCTCGTGGCGACGCGGACCGCGCCCGGCGAGCCGTGCGTCCTGCACGTGCAGGGAGAGGACGAGGCGGCGGCCGGGGCCGCGCTCCGGAAGTTCGTGAAGAAGGAGCTCCCGGGTCTCGACGACGGGCCTCCGGTGCGGGCCGGGACGGGCGCCCCGCTCCCGCGCGTCCTGGCGCAGGCCGAGGCGCGCGTCCACCGCGGTGCGCCGGCGAGCGGCGGGATCTTCCGCGGGCGGGCGGTCGTCGTCGGCTCGCGCCGCGCCGCGGTCGACGAGGAGCGGACCCGGACGGAGGCGGAGGAGCTCGGCCGCCTCGAGGCCGCGTTCGAGAAGGCGGCGGCCGCGATCCGGGTCCGGCTCGCGGCGGCGGAGTACGAGACGGAGAAGGCCGTCCTCGAGGCCCACCTCTCGATCGCCGAGGACCCCGGGCTGCGCGCGCGCGCAGCGGCCGCCGTCGTCGAGGGGGCCGCCGCGCCCTCCGCGGTCTTCGCCGCGGCGGGCCACTTCGCCGGGATCTTTCGCGCCAGCGGGAGCACCCTCCTCGCCGAGAGGGCGCTCGACCTGCACGACGTCGCCGAGTCGGTCGCCCACGTCCTCTCCGGCGACGGCGCCCCGCCGCCGGCCGTGGAGCTGGGGGAGGCCGCGGTCGTCGTCGCGGCGCGCCTCGGTCCGGGGCAGCTCCTGGCGCTGCCGCGGGCGCGCGTGTGCGGGCTCGTCCTCGCGGAAGGGGGGACGCTCTCGCACACCGTCGTCCTCGCCCGCGCGTTCGGCGTCCCGTGTGTGACGGGCGTGGACGGGATCGAGCGGGCCCTCGCGACGGGCGACGACGTCGTCGTCGACGGGGAGCGGGGGCTCGTCGTCGTCGCCCCGAAGGGACCCGTCCTCCGCTTCTACGAGGCGCAGCGAGACCTCCTGGCGACGGCCGCCGGGCGTCTCGAGCGGTTCCGGACGGCCCGCGGCGTCACGGCCGACGGGCGGAGGATCGAGGTCGGGGCGAACATCGGGACCGTCGAGGAGGCCGCCACCGCCTTCGAGAACGGGGCGGAGGGGATCGGCCTCTTCCGGACGGAGCTGATGTTCCTGGATCGCGACGAGCCGCCGACCGAGGAGGAGCAGCTCGCGATCTTCGCGGAGACCGCCCGTCTCGCGGAGGGCCGCCCCATCATCGTGAGGACGCTCGACGTCGGCGCCGACAAGCCGCTCGCCTGGATGCGCTTGCCGTTCGAGAGGAACCCCGCCCTCGGCTACCGGGCGATCCGGATGTACGCCGAGCACGCGGAGCTGGCCGAGCGCCAGCTCCGGGCGATCCTCCGCGCGGGGGCCGTCGGGCCGCTCAAGGTGATGTTCCCGATGGTCGGGACGCCGGAGGAGGCGCGGGAGCTCCGCGCGCTCGTCGAGAAGGTGAAGGGGCTCCTCGCGGCCGAGGGGGTCGCCCACGACCCGAACGTTCCGGTCGGCGTGATGCTCGAGGTGCCGTCGGCGATCCTCTCGCTCGGGGCGATCGCGCGAGAAGTCGACTTCTTCAGCGTCGGCTCGAACGACCTCGCGCAGTACCTCTTCGCCGTCGACCGCGAGGACACGCGCCTCGCCCACCTCGGGAGCCCGTACCACCCGGCGTTCCTCCGGCTCCTCTCCGAGGCGGTGGAAGGGGCCCACGCCGCCGGCAAGTGGATCGGCCTCTGCGGCGAGCTCGGCGGCCGGCCGCTCGCGGCGCCGCTCCTCCTCGGCCTCGGGTTCGACGAGGTGAGCGTCTCGCCGCCGCGCGTCCTCCGGGCGAAGGCGGCGTTCCGCAGGGTGCGCTCCGCCGGGGCTCGCAACCTCGTCGCCGAGGCGCTCGCGCTCTCGACGGCGGGGGAGGTGGAGGCGCTCCTCGTCGATCGCGCTCCCGCGGCACGCACGCTCGTCGACGCCGGGTCCGTGCGGGCCGCCTCCGGAAGCGGCAGCCGCGACGAGGCGATCCGGGAGCTCGCCGACCTTCTCCAGCTCACCGGGCGGGCCGACGTGGCCGACCGGGTGGAGGACGCGATCTGGGCGCGCGAGGAGACCGAGCCGTCGCTCCTCGGCCGGGGCGTGGCGTTCCCGCGCTGCGTCTCGCCGCACGTGCGGGCCGACTCGATCGCCGCCGTCCGCCTCTCGCCGCCGCTCCCCTGGGGAGACGGGGGCGAACGGGTCGAGCTCGCGGTCCTCCTCGCGCTGCGGCCCGGGGCGGGGGAGGCGAAGCACCGCAGGACGGTCGAGGAGCTGCGGCGGAGCCTCGGGGAAGCCGCCGTCCGCCGCCGCCTCCTCGAGGCCCCCGACGACGCCTCGCTGGCCGCACTCCTCGCGGAGGCGGCGGGGCGCGCGGCGCCTTGACGCCGGAGGTCGGCCGCCCGCGGCAGGTCCTCGCCGCGGTCATGGCCGGGGCGATCCTCGGGCCGATCGACGGGAGCATCGTCAACGTCGTCCTCCCGACGCTCGTCGACTCGTTCGGGGCGAGCCTCGCCTCGGTCCAATGGGTCCCGATGGCCTACCTCCTCGCGAGCGGCGGCCTCGTCCTGGTCTTCGGCCGGTTGGGGGACCTGCGCGGGCACCGCGAGGTCTTCCTCGGCGGTCTCCTCGCGTTCCTCGCCGCTTCGGCGCTCTGCGCGGCCGCGCCGACGATCGAGGCGCTCGTCGCCTTCCGCGTCCTCCAGGGGGTCGCCTCGGCGGCGACGACGTCGGTGCCGCTCGCGATCCTGACGGCGACGTTCCCGCCGGCCGAGAGAGGCCGGGCGATCGGGCTCTTCGCGGCGAGCATCTCCGTCGGCCTCGCGATCGGCCCGAGCCTGGGCGGGTTCCTGACGGCCACCTTCGGCTGGCGCGCCGTCTTCCTCGTGAACCTCCCGATCGGGCTCGCCGCCTGGGTGTACGCGCGCCGCGTCCTGCCGGAGGTGCCGGTCCGCCCGGGCCGGCTCGATCTCCCCGGCGCGGCGGCGGCGCTCGTCGCCCTCGGATCGGCCCTCCTCTGGGTGAACCTCGCGCAGCGCCCCGGTCCGGCGCCGCACGGGCTCCTCCTCCTCGCGCTCCTCGCCGGGGCGGCGTTCCTCCTCAGGGAGCGGCGCGCGGCGGAGCCGATGGTGGTGCTCTCCCTCTTCCGGAGCGGCGCCGTCTCGTTCGGCGCGTCGGCCTCGGTCCTGAGCTTCATGGCGCAGTTCGTCGTCGTCTTCCTGACGCCCTTCCTTCTCGTCCGGGTCCTCGCCGCCGGCCCCGGGCGCGTCGGCCTCGTCCTGACGGCCTCCCCGCTCGCGGTCCTCGCGGTGGCTCCCTTCGCCGGGGCGCTCTCCGACCGGATCGGCTCCGTTCGCCCCGCGGTGGCGGGCGCGCTCCTCTCGGCGACGGCGTGCGCCCTCCTCGCGGCGATGCCGCAGGACGCCGGCCCGCTCGCCGTCGCCGCCCGGCTCGCCCTCTTCGGCGTCGGGACGGGCCTCTTCCAGTCGCCCAACAACAGCTCGGTCATGGGGAGCGCGCCGCGCGAGCACCTCGGCGTCGTCGGGAGCCTTCTCGGGACGGCGCGCACCTTGGGCATGGTCCTCGGCATCGCCGCGGCGGGCGCGGTCCTCTACGCGTTCGTCCCGCCGTCGGCCCTGGGCGCCGACCGCACGACGCCGGCCCTCGCCGCGGAGCTCGCCTCCGGCGTGCGACGGGCGTACGCGGCCGGCGCGGGGTTCGCCCTCCTCTCGGCGGCCCTGGCGGCGGCGCCGGCTCTCGCCCGGAGGGGCGGGCGGACGGGCGGGCCCGCCATCCCGTAACCTTGGGGG
>CAZWRQ010000252.1:0-7285 GCA_964636395.1 uncultured Holophagales bacterium | reverse complement strand
TCCACCGGCTGCGGCGGCGGCACCTCCTGTCAGTTCGTTTCCTCCGCTGGATGCAGCTCGAACGGAAGCAGCGATGTGGCCGGCGTCAGCCGTCCGATCAGAATGCGCGGAAGAGGCGCCTCGACCGGCCCGGCGGGACCGGCGGGCCGGCGCCGGCCGGGCTCCCCTGGGAGCATCGCTCCGAGCTCGGGTTCCTGAACGCTTTCGTCGAGACGATCAAGCTGTTCGTCACGAACCCGGCCGAAGCCTGGCGGCGGACGAAGGAGAAGGGCGACTTCGCAGAGCCCCTCATCTTCGCGATCCTCGTCTCGTGGATCGGCATCGCCGTCTCCACGCTCTGGAGCGGCCTCTTCGGCCAGGCGTGGATCAGCTTCCTGCCGCCAGAGATGAAGGAGAAGGTGGCCGGGGCGTTCGCGACGAACGCCGCGGCACTGATGATCCAGGTCGGTCTCGCGCCGATCTTCGTCCTGATCGGGCTCTTCGTCGGCGCGGCGATCTACCACCTCTCGTTCATGATCGTCGGCGCCACGAAGGACTCGGCCTCGGGCTTCGAGGGGACGTTCCGCGTCGTCTCCTACGCGTCCGTGTCGCAGCTCGCGAACGTCATCCCGTTCGTCGGCGGGCTCGCGGCGGTCGTCTGGAACCTGATCCTCGTCGTGCTGGGCGTCGTCCGGATGCACAGGACGACGCAGGGGAAGGCGATCGCCGGGGTCCTGATCCCGCTGCTTCTCTGCTGCGTCTGCGTCATCTTCGTCGTCGCGCTCGTCGTCGGCGGCCTCGCGGCGGCCTTCGCGAACCGCTGAGCCGGTGACGGACGCCGCGAGCGGAGCGACCGGGACGACCGGAGCCGGCCGCCCCCCCGCCGTCCAGCTCGGGCTCCTCTGGGGGGCGGCTGCCGTCGCGGCGGCCGCCCTCGCCGTCTCGCTTCACGGGTCCGCCGCGAAGGTGCTGGCGCTCCTCCCGCCGTGCCCGTTCAAGGCCGTCACGGGCCTGCCGTGCCCGGCCTGCGGGAGCGGCCGCGCCTCGGCCGCCCTCGCCGCGGTCGACCTCCCATCCGCGTTCGCCTCGAACCCGCTCTTCACGCTCGGTGCCCTCGTGTTCCTCGCAGGCGGCCTCCTCGCGGCCGCGTTCGCGCTCGCGGGGAGAGGCGTTCCCGAGCCGAGGACGCTCCCCGTCGTCGCCCGGGCCGCCGTGGTCGCGGGCGTCGCCGCGAACTGGCTCTGGCTCTTCCTCGACGCAAGGTGACGCGCCGATGCCCCGTGCCGCCGCAGACCCCGCCGCCGACTTCCGCGCGCTCTTCGACGCGCTCTTCACCTTCGTCGCCCGGCACCCTCAGGCCGGACCGAAGATGGCGGACGTCGGCATTTGCGGCCGCGGCGTCTTCCCCGACCTGAAGCTCGTCCTGAACGTGGCCCCGGCGGGAGCGAAGCTCCGCGCCGGCGGCGTGCACGTCGCCTGGAGCTGGGGTGCGGCGCCGAAGGGGTTCGTGGCGCAGGTCCTCGTCTCTTGCCCCTCGACGGTCGCGAACCGGCTCTGCCAGGGAAAGGAGAACCCGGCCCTCGCCCTCGACCGGGGCGACCTGGCCCTCTCGCCCCTCGACCCGTCAGTGAACGAGCGGAGGCTTCTGGATCTCCTCCCGGTCCTCGTCCCCCTCAGGTCCGAGGTCCCCGGCGTCCTCCGGAAGGCCGGGCTCGAACGTCTGCTCCTGTAGCGCCGCGCGCTCGGCCGTCTCCCACTCCGCGAGGCGTTCGCGCCGCCGCCGCCGCGCGACGCGGACGGCCCAGAGCGTGAGGAGGACGATCGTGGTCCAGACGGCCGCCGTCGACGTCACGATCGGGAGCCAGCGCTCGACGCTCCGCCGGGACCTCCAGAACGCGCCCGACTCGTCCCTGAAAGGGACTCCCGTCGCGCTCCGGAACGCCTCTTCGAACGGCTCGCCCTCCGCCATCCTCCGGAGGACTCGTTTCGGCATCGCGGATCCGTGGCGGGCGACGAGGTCCCCGAAGAAGGCCGAGGAGAGGGCGTAGGCGCGGTTCGCGTCGCTCCGCCCGCCGAGGAAGAGGGCGTCGACCTCCGCGAACCGGAGGCGGGGGCCGGTCAGGACGGCGAGCGCTTCGCGGAGGTCGTCCTCGATGACGCGCGGGCGTCCCGCCGCCATCGCGAGCCCCTCGTCGAACCAGCGCGGGACCTGCCGGCCGCCGGCGGCGCGGAACGTGAGGACGTGCGCCACCTCGTGCCGGACGACGTCGGGGAGGCCGTCGTCGGGCCAGGCCGGGGTCCGGGTCGGAATCAGGACGACCGTCCCCTCTGTCGGGACGGCGTAAGCGACCGCCCACGACGGGGCCCGGGTCGCGAGGGCGCTCCCCTCCGCCGCCACGACGACCCGCACGTCGCCCGGCTCGAAGAGGCCGGTCAGCTCCATGGCCGGGAGGAACGCGAGCGGGTCGAGCCGCTCCACTTCGCGGGCGTACGCCGCGAGCGAAGGGGGCGCCTGGACGACGAGGCGAGGCGGGGCCGAAACGGCGACGGCGGCCCCGAGGAGGGCCGCCGTCCCGACCAGGAACCGTGTCGCGAAGCGCGCCGTCAGCGCTTCCACTTCTTCAGGATGTCGACGACGTTGTCGCCGATCCGGAGGAGGTTCTCCTTCGAGGAGCCGCCGACGTGCGGCATCAGGACGACGTTCGGCGCGGTGAGGAGCGGGCAGGACGGGTCGGGAGGGTCGCTGTAGTAGACGTCCGTCGCGTAGGCGCGGACCTTCCCGCTCTGGAGCGCCTCGACGAGGTCCTCCTCGACGACGACCTTGCCGCGCGCCGTGTTCACGATGACGACGCCGTCCTTCATCTTCGCGAAGGCGTGCTTGTCGAGCATCCCCTTCGTCTCGGGCGTGAGCGGCAGGTGGATCGAGATGTAGTCGGAGAGGGCGAAGAGCTCGTCGTCGTCCTCCACCATGTCGGCGAGCGCGTGGTTCGAGATGTAGTGGTCGTGCGCGACGACCCGCATCCCGAACGCGATCGCGCGGCGGGCGACCTCGGTCCCGATGAGCCCGGCGCCGAGGAGGCCGAGCGTCTTGCCGTAGAGCTCGGTCCGCTTCAGCTCCTTCTTCAGGAACTTCCCTTCCTTGATGCCGTTGTGCCCCTCGATGATCCGGTTCGGGACCGTCAGCATCAGGGCCATCGCGAGCTCGGCGACGGCGATGGACGAGGCGCGCGGGGTGTTCTTGACCTCGATTCCCTTTTCGCGCGCGGCCTGCACGTCGATGTTGTCGAGGCCGACGCCGCCTCGGATGATCAGCTTCAGGTTCGGTGCGCCCTCGAGGTACTCCTTCGTGACCTTCGTCTTGGAGCGGACGAGAAGGACGTCGGCTTCGGCGGCCTTCGCCGCGTCCTGCGTCACCTCTCCGAACGGCGCGAGACGGCCGGGGAGGGAGTCGTCGAAGGCGTCGGCGATCAGGATCTTCATCTCTTCCTCCTGGTGGATCCGGGCGCCGGTGCGCCCAGAGGCCATTCTAGGACGGAAGGGTCCCGACGACGGCGATGGCGAAGGCGGTCGGGGCCGCGCGGAGGGAATTGGCTGGGCCGGTCGCGGGATCACTCCTCCGGGGCGGCGGTGTCGATCATCCCGGGCGCGAGGTACTTGCGGGTCTCGGCGGCGAGGACGCCGCTCAGCGCGAGGAGCGAGATGAGGTTCGGGATCGCCATGAGGCCGTTCGCGATGTCGGCGAAGGACCAGACGACGGGGAGGGTCGCGACGGAGCCGACGAGGACGGCGACGACCCAGAGGAGGCGGTAGGGGCGGACGACCTTCGGGCCGAAGAGGTACTCCGCGGCCTTCTCGCCGTAGTACGACCAGCCGAGGATCGTCGAGAAGACGAACGTCAGGAGGCCGACGGTCAGGACGGCCGGGCCGACGTGCGGGATGTGGCTGAAGGCGGTCTTCGTGAGAGCCGCGCCGGCGAGCCCCTCGTGCCAGTCGCCCGAGTTCACGACGACGAGGCCTGTCATCGCGCAGACGACGACGGTGTCCCAGAACGTCCCCGTGGACGAGACGAGCGCCTGCCGCACCGGGTTCTTCGTCATCGCGGCGGCGGCGACGATCGGGGCGCTCCCGAGGCCCGACTCGTTCGAGAAGAGGCCGCGCGCGACGCCGAACCGGATCGCCTCCTTCATTCCGGCGCCGAGGAACCCGCCGAAGGCGGCCTGGCCGGAAAAGGCGCTCGTGACGATGAGGCGGAACGCGTCCGGGAGCGTCTCGGAGTGGACGGCGAGGAGGTAGAGGCAGCCGAGGACGTAGAAGCCCGCCATGAAGGGGACGAGGAGCTCGCAGACGCGGGCGATCGACCTGATCCCGCCCAGGATGACGACGGCCGTGAGGACCGTCAGGAGGCCGCCGCTGACCCAGGGCGAGACGCCGAACGTCTCCTTCGCGAGGACGGCGATCGAGTTCGCCTGGACCGTGTTCCCGATGCCGAACGCGGCGACGGCGGTGAAGGCGGCGAAGAGGACGCCGAGCCACTTCATCTTCAGGCCGCGCTCCAGGACGTACATCGGCCCGCCCGACATCGTCCCGTCGGAGTCGGTGACGCGGTATTTCACGGAGAGGAGCGCCTCGGAGTACTTCGTGGCGATTCCGAAGACGCCCGTGAGCCACATCCAGAGGACGGCGCCCGGCCCGCCGGCGGCGATCGCCGTCGAGACGCCGACGATGTTCCCGGTCCCGATCGTCGCAGCGAGGGCGGTCGTCAGCGCGCCGAACTGGCTGACGTCGCCGGCCCCCTCCTTCTCGCGCCGGAGCGAGATCCGGATCGCCTTCAGGAGGTGCCGCTGCGGGAAGCCGAGGCGGAGCGTGAGGAAGAGGTGCGTCCCGAAGAGGAGGACGATCAGGGGCCAGCCCCAGAGGAACCCGCTGACGGTCCCCAGGAGCTGCTCGATCGACGCCATCTCGTCCTCCTCAGCCCGCGTCCGTCCCGCGCCGCTTCGCGAGCTCGGTGACGGCGGTCAGGGCCGCGTGCCGGTACATGTCGGAAAGAGTCGGGTAGTTGTACAGCGACTCGGCGATCTCGGGGGCCGTCGCCTGCATCTTCATGTAGGCCTGCCCGATGTGGACGAGCTCGCTCGCGGAGTGCCCGACGATGTGGGTCCCGATGAGCCGCCCGCTCTTCGCGTCGAAGAGGAGCTTCAGGAGGCCGTCCTGGTCGCCGATGATCTGGCCGCGCGGGTTCATCCCGTAGTGGCCGCGCCCGACGACGTAATCGACCCCTTTTTCCTTCAGCTTCTCCTCCGTCTCGCCGACGTAGCTCACCTCGGGGATCGAGTAGATCGCGAAGGGGAGGTTTTCGGTCGAGGCCGAGGGGCCGGTCAGGCCGAAGGCGTGGCGCATCGCGCGGCGCCCCTGCTCCATCGAGGTGGATGCGAGGGCCGGGTAGCCGATGACGTCGCCGACGGCGTAGATGTGCGGGTGGGGCGTCTGGAGGTCCGCGTTCACGCTCAGGAGGCCGTACTTGTCGGGGACGAGGCCGATCGTCTCGAGGCCGAGGTCCTTCGTGTTCCCGTCGCGGCCGACGCAGTAAAGGAGGACGTCCGAGGTGAGGCGCCGGCCCCCCCGCGTCTCGATCGTCACGCGAGCGGGTGAGCCCGGGACCGGCTCGACCGTCGCGTAGCGGTCGTCGTGCAGCAGCTCGACGTGGAGCTCCCCGAGCTCGCGCTCGAGGATCCCGACGACCTCGCGGTCGAGGTAGGGGAGGAGCTGGTCGCGCGTGTCGACGAGCGTCACGTAGACGCCGAGCGCCGCGAAGATCGAGGCGTACTCGATCCCGATGACGCCGGCGCCGAGGACGGTCATCGTCTTCGGCATCCGCGGGAGCTTCAGGATCGTGTTGCTGTCGAAGACGCTCTCGGCGTCGAACGGGACGTCGGGCGGGCGGTTCGGGCTGGAGCCCGTCGCGATGACGATCACCTCGCCCCGCACCGACCCCTTCCGCCGGCCGTCCTTCCCCTCGACCGCGATCGTGTGCGGGTCGAGGAAGCGGCCGTGGCCGCGGAAGATCTCGATCCGGTAGCGCCCGAGCGAGGCGTTGATCATGTCCAGCTCGCGCTGGACGACGAGCCGCTCGCGGTACATGAAGTCGGCCACCGTGACGTCGTCCGTCACCTCGGCCTGGAAGCCGTGGAGGCGGTGGCGCGTCATCCCGAGGAAGAACAGGGCGCTTTCGCGGAGCGTCTTCGACGGGATCGTCCCCCAGTTCACCCGGGCCCCGCCGACGACGGGGGCCTTCTCGATGAGGGCGACGCGCTTCTGCGCCTTGGCGGCCTGGATGGCGGCGCGCTCGCCGCCGGGCCCGCCGCCGAGGACGACGACGTCGAAGTCGGAGGAGGTCGGTGCGGGAGTCACCCGCCGATCGTAGCAAGGGCGGGCAGGGGGACGACCCGTCCCTCGGTCCGGGTAGACTGCTTCCGATGGGAAGCGCGGCCATCCGAAGGGGTGTGTCATCGGACGCCTTCCGACCGGTCCGTGGCGGGACCCCGGAGCAGCGGATCGTCGAGGCGATTCGGATGGGCGAGGCCTGCCTCGACGTCTTCCTCGCCACGCTCCCCCCGGGGACGACGCGGGAGGAGGCCCGGGAGCGCGCAGCCCGGATGAAGGGGCTCGGACGCCGCCGGTCGGACGCGAGCCTCTCGTGAACGACGCGCTGCTCCACGAGGTCCTCGAGATCCTGGATGGGAGGGGCACGGCGGCGGGGCTGATCGGTGCGGTCGCCCTCGCTGCTCACGGAATCGTCCGTGCAACGCTCGACTACGACCTCCTCGTCCTCGACCGGGGGGTCCTCGAGGCTGCGGCGTGGACGAAGCTCGCGGACAGCGGAGCCGTCATCGAGATCCGGAGAGGTGATGTTGAGGACCCCTTAGCCGGGGTCGTCCGCATATCGCGCGAGGGACAGGCGCCGGTCGACCTCGTCGTCGGAAAGCGCCCGTTTCTCGACGGGGTCCTCGCCCGCCGCCAGGAGCTCGTCGTGCGCGGCCGACGAGTCCCGGTCGTCCTCGGCGCGGACCTGCTTCTTCTCAAGGTCTTTGCGGGAGGCCCGCAGGACCTCCTGGACGCCGACACCCTGCTCTCCGGCGACGAGGGCGGTCGACTCCGCAGGGATCTCGAGTCCCGCCTCGCGGACCTGCCCGCGGGTCTCCGCCGGGAAGTCTCGACTCTCCTCGCGCGCCGACCCGCCTGACGGGCCGCCGTCCGTCGACGCCCCCCGGCGCGGGGAAGGAGTATCGTCCGCCCCGCATGTCCGATG
>CAZWRQ010000251.1:1809-7321 GCA_964636395.1 uncultured Holophagales bacterium | reverse complement strand
CGGCGATGATCTTGCCGATCTCCTCGTCGCCGTTGGCCGAGATCGTCCCGACGAACGCGATCTCCTTGGCGTCGACGCTCTTCTTGAGCTTGTCGATCGACTCGACGGACTTCTTCACGGCGATCTCGATGCCGCGCTTGAGCTCCATCGGGTTGTGGCCGGAGGTGACCATCTTGATCCCCTCACGGTAGATGGCCTGCGCGAGGACCGTGGCGGTCGTCGTGCCGTCGCCGGCGATGTCGGAGGTCTTGGAGGCGACCTCGCGGACCATCTGGGCGCCCATGTTCTCGAGGGGCTCGGGAAGCTCGATCTCCTTGGCGACGGTGACGCCGTCCTTGGTGATCAGGGGCGAGCCGAACTTCTTCTCGATGACGACGTTCCGGCCCTTGGGGCCGAGCGTGACCTTGACGGCGTCGGCCAGCTTGTTGACGCCGCGGAGGATGTTCTGACGGGCGTCCTCGCCGTAGGTGATGTTCTTGGCAGCCATTTCTCTAACCTCGCCTTACTTCGCGTCGACGATGGCGAGGACTTCGTCCTCGCGGAGGATGAGGTACTCGTTGTCGTCGATCTTGATCTCGGTGCCGGCGTACTTGCCGATGAGGATCCGGTCGCCGGCCTTGACGGTCAGGGCCACGCGCTTGCCGTTGTCGTCGAACTTGCCCTCGCCGACGGCCTCGACCGTGGCCTCCATCGGCTTCTCCTTGGCGGTGTCGGGGATGATGATCCCGCCGCGGACCTGCTCCTTGGGCTCGATCCTCTTCACGAGGATGCGGTCATAGAGAGGACGAATCTTCATTGAGTACTCCTTCTCGGGTTCCGGTTTGTCGGGGCAGTTCACCCCGTTTGGAAGCTGCGGTGGCTGTGATTAGCACTCGCCAGTGGCGAGTGCTAACAACCTATTACCTGCGCGCGCTCTTGTCAAGTGACGCGGTCGACATGGCCTCGACCGAGCGTAGTCCGCTCCCGACTACTCCCTCGAGAACTGCGCCAGGTGGTAGGCGAGGAACGCCTTCTGCGACGGTGCGAGCTCCGGAAACACAGGCAGTGCAAGAGTTTCCAGAGCGGCCTGCTCCGCGACCGGGAAGTCTCCGGCCTTGCCGCCGAGGTTCGCGAAGCACTCCTGAAGGTGGAGCGGCACGGGGTAGTAGATCGCGCACCCGACCTTCAGCTGGGTGAGACGGTCTTTCAGCTCGTCCCGACGGCCACGGGCGACTCGAACGACGAACTGGTTGTAGACGTGGTGCCGGCCGGGCGCCTCGCGCGGGAACCCGATCCCGCCTTCTTCGAACGTCTTCCCGCCGTGCTCGAGGAAGCGCCGCTCGATGTCCGCCGCGTTCTGCCGGCGGCCCTCTGCCCAGTCGTCGAGGTGCGGGAGCTTGACGTGCAGGACGACGGCCTGAAGGGCGTCGAGCCGGAAGTTCCCGCCGACGAGCTTGTGGTGGTAGCGGCTCGTCTCGCCGTGCATCCGGAGCGCACGGAGCGTCGCCGCCATCGCGTCGTCGTTCGTCGTCACCATCCCGCCGTCGCCGAAGCCGCCGAGGTTCTTCGACGGGAAGAACGAGAAGGCGCCGAAGTCGCCGAGGGCTCCCGCCTTCCTCCCCTTGTAGCCCGCGCCGAGCGACTGGCAGGCGTCCTCGATGACGGGGATTCCCTTCGCCCTCGCGACGTCGAGGATCGGGTCCATGTCGGCGCACTGTCCGTAGAGGTGTATCGGCTGGATCGCCTTCGTCCTCGGAGTGATCGCCTTCGCCAGCTTCGCCGGGTCGACGTTGTACGTCGCCGGGTCGATGTCGCAGAAGACGGGCCGCGCCCCGAGGCGGACGACGGCGCCGGCGGAGGCGAAGAACGTGTAGGGCGAGGTGACGACGTCGTCGCCCGGGCCGATGCCGAGGGCCATCATCGCGGCGAGCTGGGCGTCGGTCCCCGAGGACATGCCGATCGCGTGCTTCGCCCCGACGTACTCCGCGATCGCCTTCTCGAACGCCTCGACCTTCGGGCCGAGGATGAACCCCTGGCTCTCGAAGAGCTCGTCGGTCGCCGCGCGGATCTCGTCGCGGACCGTGGCGTACTGCTTCTTCAGGTCGAGGAGGGGGACGGGGACGGCGAGCGGCATCGTCGGTTCCATAGCGACCGCGAAGCATACGGCAAGTCTTCGTCGGCGATGATCCGCCGCCGGCGCCACCGGCGCCGCAGCTACCGGATCCGGTACCGCGGCGCAGGCCGCCGGCGCGGCTTCAGGAGCGCGAGGAGGGCGATGCCCGCGGCGAAGCCTCCGACGTGCGCCCACCATGCGACGCCCCCCGAGGCGGCGCCCGCCTTCCCGGAGGCGACGAGGGCCGCGGAGCCCTGCCAGAACTGGAGGAGGAACCAGAGGAGGAGGAAGAGGAAGGCCGGCACCTCGACGAGCGGGAAGAGGAAGAAGAGCGGGACGAGCGTGACGACCCGCGCGTGCGGGTAGAGGACGAAGTACGCGCCGAGGACGCCGGCGATCGCGCCCGACGCGCCGACCATCGGCACGAGGGAGGCCGGGGCGATCGCGCCCTGGAGGAGGGCGGCGAGGACGCCGCTTCCGAGATAGAGGAGGAGGAAGCGGCCGTGGCCGAGCGCGTCCTCGACGTTGTCGCCGAAGATCCAGAGGAAGAGCATGTTCCCGGCGAGGTGCATCAGGCCGCCGTGAAGGAACATGGAGGCGAAGAGTCCGACGACGCCGTAGGAGAAGGCACCGGGGCCCAGCTCGGCGGAATGGAAGAGGCGCGCCGGGACGAACCCGAATGCGTCGACGAGGACCTTCCCCCCGTTCCCGGCGAGGATCTGGAGGACGAAGACGCCGACGCACGCGGCGAGGATCGCGCTGCGGACGATCGGGACGGTGCGGCTCGGGATCGTGTCGCGGAGCGGAATCACGGTCCGGCGATGATAAGGGCCTCCGCACCGTCGCCCTCTCGAAGGCGGCCCTCGACGCGAAACGCCCCGGGGGAGACCCCGGGGCGCTGCGGAGGCGGCGCCTCCGCTCCGAAGGGCCTTCCGGCCCTCCGAGACGATCGCGGGCGGACTACTTCCTCTTCTTGTTGATGAGGGTCTTGAGGTCCTTGCCGGCCTTGAACTTCGCGACCTTCGACGCGGCGATCTTGATCTTCGCCTTCGTCTGCGGGTTGATGCCGACGCGGGCCTTGCGCTCGGCGATGCTGAAGATCCCGAGCCCGGGGACGGCGACGCGCTCGCCCTTCTTGAGGCTGTCCTGGATCGAGTTCACGAACGCCTCGAAGGCGGACGTCGCGTCCTTCTTCGACAGCTCGGTTTCCTTGGAAATCGCCTCGACGATCTCGGCCTTTCCAGCCATGTGCGGGTTCCTCCTCTTTCTCTCTTCTCGTGCTGTCTCCGGGGTTACGCCCCGGAAAGCGTCACGTCTCTTGGAACGGCGGCAATGTAGGATCAGCTCCGGACCTTGTCAACGGAAAACCCGCATGTTCAGCGGCTCCCTCCGCCCCTCCGGAGGACGGTGGCCGTGAACCCGTCGTTCAAAGCGCCAGGCGCGACCCGGAAGGAGCCGTCCGGGCGAAGCGCCCGGGCGAGGGGAAGAGGAAGACGGGACGGGTCGGGCCGCTCGACGGACGCGCCGCCTCGCTCGCCGAGGACCGCCGCCACGACCTCCTCGTTCTCCTCGGGCTCGAGCGAGCAGGTGACGTAGACGACGCTCCCGCCCGGCGCGCAGACGTCGAGCGCGGCGGCGACGAGAGCGCGCTGCGCGGCGGCGAAACGCCGGAGGTCGGCGGGAAGCAGGCGCCACCGGATCTCCGGGTTCTTGCGGAGCGTTCCCGTCCCGGAGCAGGGCGCGTCCAGCAGGACCGAGCGAAATGCCCCGCTCGGGAGCGGGGGCCGCGCCGAGTCGGCGCGAACGACGAGGACCTCCCCGGCGCGCCCCGCGGCGCGCAGGCCCGCCGCGAGCCGGCGCGCCCGCGTCGGGTTCCGCTCGAGAGCGACGACGCGCCGCGCGCGGCCCGTCGCGAGAAGGGTTCTCGTCTTCCCGCCCGGCGCGGCCGCGAGGTCGACGACGACGTCCGCCGGCTCGACGAGCTCACACATCGCCTGGGCGGCGACGTCGACGACGGCGAGCCGGCCCGAGGCGATATCCGGGCGACTCCCGGCCGAAGCGGACGAGAGCGTGACGGCGAGCGGCGCCCAGGGAGACCGCTCTCCCTCGAGGCCGCCGTCGCGAAGACGCGCGAGGCACGCGTCGGGGTCCTCGCCCCTCGGGTCCAGCAGGACGTCCACGGGAGCCTCCGCGTCGTCGGAGAGCAGCGCGGCCTCGGCCGCCTCGAGGCCGAGGCCGGCGACCCAGCGCCGGACGAGCCACTCGGGGTGGGAGGTCTCGAGCGCGAGCCGGGCGAGCGGGTCCGTCCCCGGGGGAAGGTCGATCCGAGGAGGCTTCGATTCGCCGGCCACCCTCCGCAGGACGGCGTTCACGAGGCCCGCGGCGCGCGGCACGCGAAGCCGCACCGCGCCGACCGTCTCCCCGACGGCCGCGTGAGGCGGGACGCGCTGGAGGAGCAGGAGCTGGGCGGCCCCGACGCGCAGGCCCGCCCTCACGTCGACCTCCAGCGTCTCGATCGGACGGGAGAGGTGCCGCGCGAGGACGTGGTCGAGGAGGGAGAGGTTCCGGAGCGCGGAGAGGACGATCGTCCGGAGGAGCCCGCGGTCGCGGGGCGGCAGGCGCCCCTCCTTCGCGGCCAGGAGAGGCGCGGCGAAGGCGCGGTCGCGCTCGACGCGGACGAGGACCTCGACGGCAAGGGCGCGGACCGGGACGCCGTCCGTCACGACCAGCGCTCGCCGGGCGCGACGCGCTCGCCGCGGACGAAGGTCGCGGCGTCGAGGGGCCTGCGCCCTTCGGCCTGCAGGCGGGCGAGGGCGAGCGCCCCCGCGCCGCACGCCACGACGACCTCCTCCCCCGCCGAGAGGACCTCTCCCGGCACGGCGCCGGCGCGGCCCGCGTCCGCCCTCGCCGCCAGGAGCTTCACGCGCCGGCCGCCGCGGAACGCGAAGAGCCCGGGCCAGGGCGTGAAGGCCCGGAGACGATTCACGAGCTCCTCGGCGGGACGCGAGAAGTCGGCCTGGCCGTCCTCCCGACGCACCTTCGGGCAGAGCGTCGCGAGGGCGTCGTCCTGCGGCTCGGGGACGACCGCCCCCGCCTCGATCCGCGGGAGCGTCGCGACGAGGAGCTCCGCCCCCTCCCGCGCGAGGCGCGCCGAGAGCGAGCCCGCGTCTTCCTCCGGGCCGATCGGACCGCGCGCGACCGCATAGACCGGTCCCGTGTCCATTCCCGCCTCCATCCGCATGATCGAGACGCCGCTCTCCGCGTCTCCGGCGAGGAGCGCCGCCTGGACGGGCGAGGCGCCTCGCCAGCGCGGGAGGACGGAGCCGTGGACGTTCACGCAGCCGAGGCGCGGCATGTCGAGGACCCTCTGCGCGAGGATCTTCCCGTAGGCGACGACGACGAAGAGGTCGGCGCCGACGC
>CAZWRQ010000251.1:0-1709 GCA_964636395.1 uncultured Holophagales bacterium | reverse complement strand
CGGGCGACGGGCGGATCGACGAGCGCGGCCGACCGGCCGACCGGCTTCGCCGGTTGGGAGACGACGAGAGCGACCTCGTGCCCCGCGGAGAGGAGCCCCTCGATCGACGGGAGGGCGAAGTCGGGCGAGCCGAAGAAGGCGATGCGCATCGGAGCCCCGGTCGGACCGTCAGCGCGGCTGGCGGTCGACGCCGTCGTAGTAGTCGGAGGGGACGAGGACCTCGCGGCTCTTCGCGCCTCCCGAGGGCGGGCCGACGATCCCGTCGCGCTGCATCATGTCGATGAGCTTGCCCGCGCGGGAGAAGCCGATCTCGAGCCGCCGCTGGAGGAACGAGATCGAGGCCATCCGCTCGCGGACGACGAGGCGCGCCGCCTGGTCGTACATCGGGTCGGCGTCGTCGGCGCCCGCCTTGCCGCCCCGGCCGTTCGCGTCGGGGACGACGTCGCGGTCGGCCGTGACGGAGTCGTCGTAGATCGGCTTCGCCTGCTTCTTCAGGAAGCGGCAGATCTCCTTGATCTCCTCGCCCGAGACGTAGCCTCCGTGGACGCGCTGAAGGTACGAGGTGCCCGGCGGGAGGAAGAGCATGTCTCCCTGGCCGAGGAGCGCCTCGGCGCCCGTGGCGTCGAGGATCGTCCTCGCGTCGATCTTCGTCCGCGTGGTGTAGGAGATGCGGCACGGGAGGTTCGCCTTGATCGTCCCGGTGATGACGTCGACGGAGGGGCGCTGGGTCGCGAGGATCAGGTGGATGCCGACCGCGCGCGCCTTCTGGGCGAGGCGCGCGACCGACTCCTCGATGTCCTTCGGGGCCGTCATCATCAGGTCGGCGAGCTCGTCGATGACGACGACGATGTAGGGCATCGGCGAGATCGTCCCGTCGGGCCCGTCCGTCTTCAGCTTCTCGCCGAGCTTCTCGCGGACCTCCGCGACGGCCTCGGGGTCGCGGATCGCGGCGTTGTACTGCTCGATGTTGCGGACGCCGGGCCACTCGGAGAGGAGCTTGTAGCGCCCCTCCATCTCGTCGACCGCCCACTTGAGCGCGTTCGCCGCCTTCTTCGGGTCGACGACGACCGGCACGAGGAGGTGCGGCAGGTCGTCGTAGTCCTTCATGTCGTTCATCTTCGGGTCGACGAAGATGAACTTCACCTCGTCGGGGCGCGCCTTGTACAGGATCGACGTGATCATCCCGTTCACGCCGACGCTCTTGCCCGCGCCGGTCATCCCGGCGACGAGGAGGTGCGGCATCCGGGCGAGGTCGGCGACGACGGGGATCCCCTCGACGTCGATCCCGAGGGCGATCGTCAGGAGCGACGGCGAGCGCTTGAACCGCTCGCTCTCGACGATCTCGCGGAGGGAGATCAGGTCGCGGTTCCGGTTCGGGACCTCGATGCCGATGGCGGACCGGCCGGGGATCCGCTCGATGCGGACCTTCTCCGCGGCGAGCGCGAGGGCGAGGTCGTTCTCGAGGCCGGCGACCTGCGCGACCTTCACGCCCGCCGACGGCTTGAACTCGTAGGTCGTGACGACCGGCCCGGGCCGGTAGCTGTCGACGGCGCCTTCGACGCCGAACTCGAGGCACTTGGCGGCGATCAGCTCCATCGTCTGCTGGAACTCCTCGCGCGTCTTGTCGCGATCCCTCTTCGGGGCGGATCGCAGGAGCTTCTCGGGGGGGAAGACCCACCCGTTCGACTCCTTCGGCGACGGGAACGGGA
>CAZWRQ010000250.1:0-7403 GCA_964636395.1 uncultured Holophagales bacterium | reverse complement strand
CCCCCGCACAGCCCAAGCCCGGGCAGTCGGTCTCCTTCTCCGACCGGACGCAGGGAGGAGCCGCCACCTGGAGCTGGTCCTTCGGGGACGGCACGACCGCCACGACGCAGAACCCGACGAAGGTCTGGGGGAACCCCGGCACCTACTCCGTCACGCTGACCACGGCCAACGCCGCCGGCAGCCGTTCCGTCACGAAGAGCGTCTCCGTGTCGTACGGCTCGACCGGCACCGGGAGCGTCTACACGTACCTCCTCCCGATCGTCCTGACGTCGAGCGGCGCGGGCGGGGCCTTCTTCACCTCCGAGCTGACGCTGACGAACCGCTCCGGTCGGACGCTGAACCTCACGTTCCGGGCGAAGGGGTCCTTCGAGGCCTCCTCGACCTACTCACTTCCGCCGGGCCAGCAGGTCCATCCGGACGTCTTCGCGTTCCTCCAGAATGCGACGGGGATGGCCGTCCCGTCCGGAACCCGGACGACGTCGCTCCGGATCGAGGTGGCCGGCGCCGACAACCTCGTCCAGTTCGGCGCGCAGGTCCGGGTGACGACGCCGGCGACGGCGGAGCTTCGGGCGAAGGGGATCATCGGCCGCTTCGGGCTCGCGTTCCCGGCCACGCCGCTCGGACGCGCCGCCCAGCAGGAGGCGTTCGTCTTCGGCCTGCAGCAGACCTCCGCGGCCGGAAGCGCGGGGACCCGCTCGAACCTCGCCTGCGTGAACGCCGGAGGGGGGGCGGGGGGCGCCGTCCGCCTCGAGGTCACCTACTACAACGGCGATACCGGCGCCGCACACGCCTCGAAGGACCTTCTCGACCTCGCCCCGTTCCAGTGGGAGCAGAAGTCGACCCCTCTCGCCGCTCGCGGGCTGACGTACGGCTACGCCGTCGTCCGGCGGACGTCGGGCTCCGACCAGTTCGTCTGCTACGGCGTCCTCAACGACAACCTGAACGGCGACGGCGCGTTCGTCCCGATGGTCCCGAACGACACGCCCTCGCGCACCTCCGCGGCCCTCGTCCCGGTCGTCCTCGAGGCGGCCGGCTACACCTCGGAGATGACGTTCGCGAATCGGACGAACCGCGACATCTCGGGGCTCTTCGCGCTCGTCCCGCGGGCCGACCCGGTCCCCGACTGGGGATACTTCGACCTCCCCGCCCGCTCGCAGTTCACCGTTCCGAACGTCGTCGCGGAGCTCCGGCGCATCGGCTTCAGAGCTCCCTCCGGGACCGTCGCGAGCGTCTTCGCGCAATTCCTCGACGGGCAGTTCCGGGAGGACCAGAGCGACACGCAGGCGCCGATCCCGACGAGCGACGGCTTCCTCGGCGTCCGCACGACGACGACGCGGGCCGGCGGGCTCCTCGGCCTCGCCTACGGCTACACCCCGATCGGCGAGGCCGCCGACACGGAAGCCTGGGTCTACGGACTGCAGCAGACGGGGACGCGGGGCCAGGAAGGGGGCACCCGCGCGAACCTCGCCGTCGGCCACGCGCTCGGCGGACAAGTCGAGCCGCTCCAGCTCGAGGTGACCTACTTCGGGCCGAACGGGAACGAGCTCGGGAAGGAGCCGCAGTGCTCCCCGTGCACGCTGGCGCCCGGACAGTTCCTCCAGTTCGACTCCGCGCTCGCACGCTTCGGCGTGGCCCAGGGCTACGCGCGCATCCGGCGTCTCTCGGGAACGGACCAGTTCCTCGCGTACGGCGTCCTGAACGACCAGGGGAACGACGACGGGAGCTACGTGCCGATGATCGTGCCGTGAGCCCCGAGCCGCGGCGGCCGAGCCTATGATTCGGCCGCCGTGACGCACGCCGACAGACCTCTCACGGCGGGCCGCCGGACCTCCGGCGGCCCGCTCGCCGTCCTCCTCGCCTCGCCTCTCGTCGTCGCGCTCGCCGCCTGCGCGGCGAGCCGGTCTCCGGCCGCTCCCGCGGCGTCCGCCGGCTCCGCGGCCATCGCCGGCCGCGCCCCCGCGGTCGCCTCTCTGTCCCTCCGCGAGAAGGCCGCCCAGGTCGTGATGGTCGCCTCGCGCGGGGTCTACCGCGCCGAGGACGACCCCGAGTACCTCGAGCTCGCCCGCCTCGTCTCGGAGAAGGGGGTCGGAGGCGTCATCTGGTTCCTCGGGACGCCGCTCGAGACCGCGGACCTGAACCACCGGCTGAACGCGAGGGCGAAGATCCCTCTCCTCGTCGCGGCCGACCTCGAGGCGGGGCCCGGGATGCGCTTCCCCGACCTCGTCCTCGGCCCGTCGGCGATGGCCGTGGCGGCGACGGGCGACCTCGCCCTCGCAAGGCGGCGGGCCCGCGCGACCGCCGAGGCGGCGCGCGCCCTCGGCATCCGGGTCGTCTTCGCGCCGGTCGCCGACGTCAACAACGACCCCGACAACCCCGTCATCAACGTCCGGAGCTTCGGCGAGCAGCCGGAGGCGGTCGGGAGGTTCGTCGCGGCGACGGTCGCAGGGCTGCAGGAGGGGGGCGTCCTCGCGACGCTGAAGCACTTCCCGGGTCACGGAGACACGAACGTCGACTCGCACCGTTCGCTTCCCGTCCTCGGCGTCGACCGCGCCCGGCTCGACGCGGTCGAGCTCGTCCCGTTCCGGGCCGGTCTCGCCGCGGGAGCGCGGGGCGTCATGACCGCCCACCTGGCCGTCCCGGCGCTCGACCCCGAGCCCGCGCCGGTCCTCGCGGCCCCGATCCGGACGAAGGACTTCAACGCCGAGGTCGCCGAGGTTCAGACCGCTGGCACGATGCCGGCCGTCGTCTCCCGCCCGATCACGACGAAGCTCCTCCGCGAGGAGATGGGATTCGACGGCCTCGTCTTCACCGACTCGATGGAGATGGGGGGCATCGTCGCCCACTTCGAGAGCGGCGAGGCCGCCGTCCGGGTCCTCGAAGCGGGGGCCGACGTCGTCCTGATGTCGCCCGACCCGAAGGCCGCCATCGACGCCATCGTCTCGGCCGTCGAGACGGGCCGCCTGCCCGCGGCCCGGCTCGACGAGGCCGTCGGCCGGATCCTCGCGGAGAAGGAGCGGCTCGGCCTGTTCCGAGAGCGGAGCCTCCCCCTCCAAGAGATCGCCCGCGCCGCCGGAACGCGGGAGCAGAAGGCGACGGAGGAGGAGGTGGCGCGCCGCGGCCTGACGCTCGTCCGCGAGGCGGAGGGGGCGCTTCCGCTCCGGGAGGGCGTCCGGCTCCTCGTCGTCGCCGTCCACGACGAGCGGACGACCGTCGCGATCGACGCGACGCTCCAGGCAGAGCTGAGCCGGCGCGCGGCCTCCGTCGACTTCGTCCGCCTCGACCCGACCTCCTGCGCCGGGGAGGGCGCCGCCGTCGCGGAGCGCGCGAAGGAGGCCGACGCCGTCGTCGTCGCGCTCTTCGTCCGGCCCCGCTCCGGGCGCGGCACGCTCGAGGTCCCGCCGGAAGGGAGAGCCGCGCTCGCCCCGCTCCTCGCCTCGGGCCGTCCCGTCGTCGGCATCTCGTTCGGAAGCCCCTATCTCCTGCGCGACCTGCCCGGGCTCCCGACCTATCTCTGCGCTTACGGCCACCAGGCTCTCGTCCAGGCGGCGGCCGTCCGTGCGCTCTGGGGGGAAGCCCCGATCGAGGGGACGCTCCCCGTCACGATCCCCGGCGTCGCTCCTCGCGGGATGGGTATCCGGAAGGAGGCCGTGAAGTGAACCCTCTCTGCAACGCCCGGCGCCGGCCGGGACGCCTCGTCCTCTGCGCGGCTGTCCTCCCGGCTCTCCTCCCGGCCGCACCCGCGCTCCCGGCCCCTCGCCCCCTCGAGACGGTGCCGCCGGCGTCGGTCGGGCTCTCGGAGGCCCGCCTGTCGCGCATCGACACCCTCCTCGCCGAAGCGATCGCGCGTCAGGAAGTCCCGGGTGGCGTCGTCCTCGTCGGCCGCCACGGGAAGGTCGCGTTCCGCAGGGCCTACGGCCATCGCGCGCTCGAGCCCGCAGTCGAGGCGATGACGACGGACACCGCGTTCGACCTCGCTTCCCTCACGAAGGGAGTCGCCACCGCCGCGAGCGTCATGACCCTCGTCGAGCAAGGGCGGGTCGCGCTCGACGACCCGGTCGTCCGCTACCTTCCCGACTTCGGCGCCGGCGGCGGAGAGCGGGAGCGGGTCACGGTCGAGCAGCTCCTGACGCACCGGGGCGGCCTCGTCGCCGACGACCCGATGTCGCTCTACGAGGGGACTCCGGCCGAGATCTACGCGCGCAAGCATCGGACACCCCTTGCGACGCCGCCCGGGCTCCGCTTCGTCTACTCCGACGCCGGCTACGAGGTCCTCGGCGAGCTCGTCCGGGCCGTGACGAGCGAGACGCTCGACGTCTACGCGCGCCGCGCGGTCTTCGAGCCGCTCGGCATGCGCGAGACCGAGTTCCGGCCCCTCGGGAAGGGCGGACGGCTTCCCGTCGGCCGGATCGCGCCGACCGAGAAGCGGGACGGAGTCTTCCTCCGGGGAGAGGTGCACGACCCGCGCGCCTACGCCCTCGGCGGCGTCGCCGGCCACGCTGGACTCTTCGGCACGGCGGACGATCTCGCCCGCTTCGCCCGCGCCCTCCTCGACGGCGGCGACGGCTGGCTCTCCCCCGCGGGGATCGCCGCGACGACCCGCGTCCGCGACTACGGAGACGGGGACCTGCGGGCGCTCGGGTGGGACGTCGAGACCCATTACTCGACGAGCCGCGGCGACCTCTACCCGCTCGGCTCCTTCGGGCACACCGGGTGGACCGGGACCTCCATGTGGCTCGACCCGGTCACGGACAGCTTCGTCATCCTCCTCACCGCGCGGAACCACCCCGGCGGTGCCGGGAACGCGATCCCGCTTCGGACCCGCCTCGCGAGCGTCGTCGCCGCCGCGGTCGAGGACGTCCCGGCCGACGCGTTCCGGCGCGCCTCGGAGCGACTCGCGGTCCTGACGGGCCGCCCTTCCGCTCCGTTCTCTCCCGCGACCCAACCGACCACCGGGGCGCTTCCGTACGGCGTCCGGGCCGGGGTCGACGTTCTCGAGGCGTCCGGCTTCGAGGCGATCGCGGGGCGGCGCGTCGCGCTCCTGACGAACGCGACGGGCGTGACGCGCGACGGGCGCTCGACGCTCTCGGTCCTCCGCTCGCCGCGCGCGAAGGCCGCCGGCGTGACGGTCGTCCGCCTCTTCTCTCCCGAGCATGGCCTGGCGGCCGCCCTCGACGAGAAGGTCGGCGACTCGGTCGAGCCCGGCTCGGGCCTCCCGGTCGTCTCCCTCTACGGCGAGAAGCGGCGCCCCGCGCCGCAGGACCTCGCCGGCCTCGACGCGCTCGTCGTCGACCTCCAGGACGCCGGCGTCCGCTTCTACACCTACCTCACGACGATGACTTACGTGATGGAAGAGTGCGCGAAGGCGAAGGTCGCCGTCGTCGTCCTCGACCGCCCGAACCCGATCGGAGGGCTCGCCGTGGAGGGGCCGCCGACCGACCCCGACCGGCTCTCCTTCGTCGCCGTCCACACGATCCCGATCCGGACCGGGATGACGATCGGCGAGACCGCCCGCCTGCTGAACGCGGAGAGGAGGATCGGCGCCGGCCTCGCCGTCGTCCCGCTCCGAGGCTGGCGCCGCGCGCTCTGGTACGACGAGACGGGCCTCCCCTGGGTGAACCCTTCGCCGAACCTCCGCTCCGTGACGCAGGCGGCGCTCTACCCCGGCGTCGCCCTCCTCGAGACGACGAACGTTTCCGTCGGCCGCGGCACGGACGCGCCGTTCGAGCTCGTCGGCGCCCCGTGGATCGATGCCGAGCGCCTGGCCCGGACCCTGAACGGACGGGGAATCCCCGGCGTCCGCTTCACACCGGTCGCGTTCACTCCCGCATCCTCCACGCACGCCGGCGCTCTATGCCACGGGCTCCGGATCACGCTGACCGACCGCAGCTCGCTCCGCCCCGTGGCGCTCGGCCTCGAGCTCGCGACCGCTCTCCGCGACCTCCACGGGGAGGACTGGAAGCGGGACCGATTCGGCGAGCTCCTCGGCAGCGCCGCGGCCGTGACGCGGTTCGAGAGGGGCGATCCGGCCGGGACGATCGTCGCCGGCTGGGCTGCGGAGCAGATGGAGTTCGAGCGCCGGAGGGCCCGCCACCTCCTCTACGAGTAGCCCGGCGACCCTCGCCGTACCTGCCGACGTTCTGGTAAAACCCCGCCGCGGAATCAGACCCGAGTTCCGACGAGGAGGACCCCAGATGGCCGAGACCCGCCCCGCTCCCGGTCGAGCCCGCTCCAAGAAGGAAGAGGAGTACTTCCTCCGGGCGGAAGCCGAGCTGCTCGAGAAGGTGCGCGTCCGCGCGGCGAAGGAGGCCGAGCGGAAGGCGATGGGCGAGCAGCACGGCGTCGAGGACCCCGAGATCCTCGCGGCGTTCGAGGACGCCGGCTACGACCGCCACACGGTCCGAATCCTCCACTTCGTCCCGATCCTGCAGATCGCCTGGGTCGACGGCGAGATCTCGAAGGCCGAGCGGGAGGAGATCCTCAGGCTCGCCGCGGCGCGCGGCGTCGACGAGGGGAGCGCGGCCCACGCCCGACTCCTGTCCTGGCTCGACTCCCCCCCGTCCCAGGAGTTCTTCGAGCGGACGATGACCATCCTCGCCCGCCTCATCGAGGCCTTGCCGGAGGACCGGGAAGCGGCCCTCCAGGGCGAGATCATGACCTCCGCCCTCAAGGTCGCCTCGGCCTCGGGCGGCTTCCTCGGGCTCGGCAGCAAGGTTTCGGCGGAGGAGAAGGCCCTCCTCGCCCACTTCGCGGAGAGCTTCGAGAAGGCCCACAGGGCCGCCCTCGGGAAGGCCGGGAAGAAGGGCTGAGTCCCCGCTCCCCCGGGCCTCGACGCGCGAGCTGAGGCAGGTCGGCGATTCCAACGCCACGAACACGGTGCCACACGAACACGGTGCCAGGCGTGAAATCGTGTATTGCCTTCAGCAATACACGATTTCACGCCTGGCACCTTCGCGCATTCGCGCAGGCACCTTCGCGCACTGGCACCGTCGCGAACCGTCGCGAGGCCCGCCCGCCGCGTCAGGCGTCCTTGAAGGGGATGTCCGGCCCGTCTTCGCTCGGCTCCGGCGGCGTCGGGTTTCGGAGGACCTTCAGAAAGAAGCGGGCGGCGAAGAAAAGGATGACCGACCAGGTCACCACCAGCATCGCCCAGGCGGCCGAGGTCATGACGCCCTCCTTCCCTTTCGCCGGAAGGCCACGAAGACGAGTGCCCCGCAGATCAGGAAGACGCCCGTGAGCAGGATCCGGGTCAGGTCTTTGACCATCCGCGGCGTCACCTCGCCGTTCGGCCCGTGCCAGCCTCCCGTGTCGCCGACGTGCATCAGCTTGCCGAGGACGCTCCCGGCCGAGAGCGACCACCCCTTCCCGTCGAGGAGGCCCCGGACCGCCCCGCCCCAGTCCCCGCC
>CAZWRQ010000249.1:0-7438 GCA_964636395.1 uncultured Holophagales bacterium | reverse complement strand
TGCGGAGCTGAGGGCCGTGCGACGGGCGCAGGGCTCGGGAACGGGCTGCGAAGGATCTCCGTCGGGCGATCCGAAGACGCAGGCGAGGGCGCGGCAGCCGCCGCCGACGGGGCCGGAACCGAGGGGGCAGCCGGCGCGGGCGGGGCCGCCACGGCCGGCGACGTCGCCACGGTCGGCGGAGCAATCGGCTTGAGAATCTCCGTCGGACGGTCGCCGAAGGGCGCCGGCGTCGAAGGCGCGGGCGCCGGCAGCGTCGCCGCGGCCGGCGGAGCGATCGGCTTGAGGATCTCCGTCGGCTGATCGATCGGCGACGGGGGAACCTCGACGCGCGCGGGCGGCGGTACGACCCGCAGGATTTCCGTCGGACGGTCCGCGACCGGGGGAGGGACCGCCGACGGCGCCGGTGCCGGCGGCGGAGCTGGCGGTGTCGGCGGGGAGATCGGCTTCAGGATCTCCGTCGGGCGATCGGGAACAGGCGCGGGAAGCCCCGGGATCGCGTCGATCCGGAGGATCTCCGTCGCGCCGTCCGGCCGTCGTTCAGCCGGCTCGTCGTCGAACGGGGAGACAGCCAGTCCGGCCGGCGGCGGAGCGCCCACCGGAAGCGGCGCCACCGGGACGGGCGGAGCCGCCTCGACGACCTCTGCGCCGGGAAGCGACGCCTCGACGTCGACGTCGCCCGCGACCGGCGGGGGCGGAGGAGGAGCGCTCTTCTTCTTCGAGCGGGTCGGCTCGTCGAGCTGCCACTCCTCCGAGCTGCTCGAACGCGCGCCCTCGCCCCCGGCGGCGCCTGTCGGAGCCGGGCCGGCCGCGTAGGCCGTAGCGGGAAGCGGTCTGTGGACCTCGCGGGTGGCGAGGTCGTCGTCCGGAGCCCGCAGACTCGCGGCCGTGGGGGGAGCAGGGACCACGGGCGCCGCCGCCAGTATCTCGAAAGGCGACCGCCCCATGGCCGGGGGCGCGGACATCGCCGGGGCCGGTGCCGGAGTCGGAGTCGGAGTCGGAAGCGTCGACGGAGGAGCCGTCACCGTGGCGACGGGTCCGAGCTTCTCGGCCTCCGCGACCATCTGCCCGAGGTCGCGGAGCATCTGGCGCTCCTCTTCCCGGGCCTTGAACTCGAACAGGGCGAGGGCGAAGTCGTTCCCCCGCTGGAAGCGCTCCGCCGGGTCCTTCGCGAGCGCTTTGTCGAGGACTCCGACGAACTCGGTGGGGATCCCGGCATCGTAGGTCTCGGGCGGGACGAACCGCTCGTGGACGATCTTGTACGAGATCGACGTCAGGTTCTCCGCCGTGAACGGCTTCTTCCTGGTGAGGAGCTCGTAGAGGACGACGCCGAGGGAGAAGATGTCGCTCCGGCCGTCGACGGCGTCTCCCGTGACCTGCTCGGGCGACATGTAGTTCGGCGTGCCGAGGAACTGGCCCGTCGTCGTCAGGTTCGACTTCTCGATCTTCGCGATCCCGAAGTCGGTGATCTTCACCTGGCCTTCGGGCGTGATGATGATGTTCGCCGGCTTCACGTCCCGGTGGACGATCCCGCGGCGGTGGGCGTAGTCGAGCGCCTCGGCAACCTGGCCGATGATCTCCGCGATCCGCTCGAAGCCGAAAGGCGTCTTCTCCGTGACGAGCTGCTTGAGGTTCTTTCCCTCCACGTACTCCATCGCGATGAACGACGTGGACGTGGCGGAGTCCTCCCCGACGTCGTGGACCGTGACGATGTTCGGGTGGGAGAGGATCCCGGCAGCCTGGGCCTCGCGGAGGAAGCGCTCCTGGAACTCCCGTTGCTCGACGTCGTCCTCGCTGACCGCCCGGATGGTCTTGAGCGCGACGAGACGGCCGATGACGGGGTCGCGGCCGAGGTAGACGACGCCCATCGCGCCCTTCCCAAGCTCGCGGATCACCTCGTAGCGGCCGAACCTCTTCGGGGGCCCCGAGGGGAACGCACCGGATACGTTCGGCAGAGATCCTCCCGTACGCGACGGCGGCAAAAGGATGCCGGGACTTTCCCGGTGTGGCGCAGTTTAGGGCCGCGCGAAAGAGGGTGTCAACGCACGAAACGCCGCTTCGGCGAAGCAGCGTCGATCCCTATAATGCAGGCCTTTCGAGAGACCTCGCCAAGGGGGACGAAGCATGAAACAGTATCCCGCAACCGCCATTCGCAACGTGGCCGTCGCCGGCCACAACGGCGTCGGGAAGACCACCCTCGTCTCGGCGCTCCTTCACGAGGCGGGAGCGGTGAACCGCTTCGGCCGCGTCGACGACGGCTCGGCGCCGACCGATTTCGACCCGGAGGAGATAGAGAGGAAGATCTCGATCGGCCTGGCCGTGGCCGCGCTCGAGTGGAAGAAGCACAAGGTCAACCTGATCGACACGCCGGGCTACGGGATCTTCTCGTCCGAGATGATCTGCGCGATGCGCGCCGCCGACGCGGCCCTGCTCGTCGTCGACGCCGTCGCCGGGGTCGAGGTCCAGACCGAGAAGGCCTGGCAGGTCGCCGACGACTTCGGGCTTCCGCGAATGATCGTCGTCAACCGGATGGACCGCGAGAACGCCGACGGCGGCCGCGTCATGGACCAGCTCCAGAAGAAGTTCGGACGCTCCTGCGTCTGCATCGAGGCCCCGATCGGCCGGGAGAAGTCGTTCCGCGGCGCGATCGACCTGATCGGGATGAAGGGCTTCCTGACGGACGACGCCGGCAAGACGGTCGAGGGGCCGATCCCCGACGAGTTCGCCGCCGACGCGGCGACGCTCCACGAGGCGCTCGTCGAGATGGTCGCCGAGGGCGACGACTCCCTCATGGAGACGTTCTTCTCCCAGGGGAACCTCTCCGAGGAGCAGATGCTCCCGGCGCTGCGCAAGGCGATACAGGACCGGAGGATCGTCCCGGTCCTCTTCGCGGCCGCCGGCGACCACGAGCGGGGCGTCGAGAAGATCCTCGACGAGATCGTCGACCTCCTGCCCGGCGCCGACTCCTTCCCGGCCGCCGCCCTGGGCAAGGACGGCCAGACCGACGTCCTGCCATGCGACCCGGCCGGCCCGATCGCCGCGATCGTCTTCAAGACCATCTCCGACCCGTTTACCGGCCGGCTCACGCTCTTCCGCGTCCACTCCGGGACGATCAAGGCCGACGGGAGCTACTGGAACACGAACCGGGAGACGGCCGAGCGATTCGGCCCCGTCTTCTCCCCGCTCGGCAAGACCATGAACACGGTGCCCGAGGTCGCGGCGGGCGACATCGGGGTCGTCGCGAAGCTGAAGGAGACGCTGACGGGCGACACGCTCTCGGCCAAGGAGAAGCCGTACCGCTTCCCCGCCGTCGCCATCCCCGAGCCGGCGATCTCCTTCTCGATCGAGCCGAAGTCGAAGGGCGACGAGGACAAGATCTCGCTGGCGCTCTCGAAGCTCACCGAGGAAGACCCGTCCCTGAAGTTCCACCGCGACCCCGACACGAGCGAGCTCCTGCTTTCCGGCTCCGGCCAGCTCCACGTCGAGATCGCCGTGGCCCGGATGAAGCGGAAGTCGAACGTGGAGGTCATCCTCCACCCGCCGAAGGTCCCCTATCGCGAGACGATCACGAAGCCGGCCGAGGCCCACGGACGCCACAAGAAGCAGACCGGCGGCCACGGGCAGTTCGCCGACTGCAAGATCCGGGTCAAGCCGCTCCCGCGCGGCAGCGACTTCGAGTTCGTCGACGACATTTTCGGCGGCTCGATCCCCCGCAACTACATCCCTGCCGTCGAGAAGGGGATCCAGGACACCCGGCGGCGCGGCTACCTCGCGGGCTATCCGATGGTCGACTTCCGCGTCGAGCTCTACGACGGCCAGTACCACGACGTCGACTCGTCGGAGATGGCGTTCAAGATCGCCGGCTCGCTCGCCTTCAAGGACGCCATGGAGAAGGCGAAGCCGACGATCCTCGAGCCGATCATGAAGGTCGGCGTCCGGGCCCCCCAGGAGTACATGGGCGACCTGATGGGCGACCTGACGAGCCGCCGGGGCCGCCCGTCCGGCATGGACCAGATCGGCGACGACGCCGTCGTCAAGGCCGAGGTCCCGCTCTCCGAGATGCTCTCCTATTCCGCCGTACTTCGGTCGCTCACCCAGGGCCGAGGCTCGTTCACGATGGAGCTCTCCCACTACGAGGAGCTGCCGAAGCCCCTCCAGGAGAAGCTCATCGCCGAGCGCGCGAAGCTCCGCAAGGCCGAGGTCGAGGCCGAGTAGCCCCGGCCACCCCGCCCGAAGACCCGAAGGGGCCGCGCAAGCGGTCCCTTCTCATTCCTGCTCATCGCCCGGGGATGACGGCGGCCCGGCTTTCCCTTCGTCCCGTGCGAACGCAGCGAGCTGCCTCTCCGCGCGGAGGGGGGTACGGGGGGGACCCGGCGGAACGGGTCCCCCCTGTCCATTACGCCCCGTGGATGCCCGCCTGCGACGAGGTGATGAACTCGAGGAGGATCTTCACGTCGGGGGCGCTCGCTGCCAGCTCGCCGAGCGCCGCGATCGCCGCCGCGTGGTCGTGCCGATTCCGATAGAGGATGCGGTACGCCTTGTTGAGCGACGCGACCCGTTCGGCCGAATACCCCTTCCGCGAGAGGCCGACGCCGTTGATCTTGTAGGCCTTCGTGTCGCGGTCGCTCGAGGTCCAGGTGAACGGGAGGACGTCCTTGTTGACCGGCGTCATACCGCCGACGTAGGCGAACCGGCCGATCCTCAGGAACTGCTTCACGACGACGAACCCGCCGAGGATCACGTCGTCTTCGACCGTGACGTGTCCCGAGAGCGAAGCCGAGTTCGCGAAGACCGTCCGGCTGCCGATGATGCAGTCGTGCGCGACGTGCGAGTAGGCCATGAAGAGGTTGTCGTCGCCGATGACGGTCTCGTGGTGGCCGGTGACCGTCCCTCTGTGAGCCGTCATGAACTCCCGGAAGACGTTCCGGCTCCCGACGACGAGGCGGGTCGGCTCGTCGCGGTACTTGAGGTCCTGCGGCGGGCCGCCGAGCGCGGCGTGCGGATGGACGACGTTGTCCTCGCCGAGGACCGTCGGACCGTCGATGACGGCGTGGGCCCCGATCCGGGTCCGTGCGCCTACGACGACGGAGGCGCCGACGACGGCGTAGGGGCCGATCACGGCGTCCGGATGAACGGTCGCGCTCTCGTGGACGATCGCCGTGCGGTCGATCGGCATTCAGTCTCCCTCTTCCCGCCCGCAGTCCTGGATCAGGCTCATGATCTCCGCCTCGACGCAGAGCTGGCCGTCGACCCGGGCTTCCCCTCTCACTTTCACGAGCGACTTCTTCCGGGCTACGAACTCCACGGTGAAGACGACCTGGTCGCCCGGCACGACGGGGCGCCGGAACCGGACGGCGTCGAGGCCCGTCAGCCGGACCTGCCTGCGCCGCGGGTCGTCGACCTCGGCGAGCATCATGAAGCCGCCGACCTGCGCCATCGCCTCGACGAGGAGGACCCCCGGCATGACCGGGTTGTCCGGGAAGTGGCCCTGGAAGAACTCCTCGTTGATCGTCACGTTCTTGAGACCGACGACCTTCTGCCCCGGGACGATCTCGAGGATCCGGTCGACGAGGAGGAACGGGTATCGGTGCGGCAGCGTCCGAAGGATCGCGCGAATGTCGAGGCCGCCCCGGTCGTTCGCGTCGCTCATCGCTTCTCCCCGCCCGCGCGGGCGAGCTCGCGTACGAGGCGCGCCGTCTCGGGGAGCTTCTTCAGCTCGGCAGCGACCCGGAAGGCGTCCCGGTGCGGCAGGTGCGGCGTGCCGAAGAGGGAGGCGCCGTCCGGGACGTCGCTGACGATCCCCGTCTGACCGCCCGCCTTCACCCCGCGGCCGATCCGGAGGTGGCCCGCGGTCCCGACCTGTCCCGCGAGCAGAGCCTGGTCGCCCACCGTGGTCGATCCGGCGAGTCCGACCTGTCCGCAGAGGACGACGTGGGCGCCGACCTGGCAGTTGTGCCCGACCATCACGAGATCGTCGATCTTCGTCCCGTCGCCGATCCGCGTCGCCTCGAGCGTCGCGCGGTCGATGCAGGTGTTCGCGCCGATCTCGACCCCGGAGCCGACCTCGACGCCTCCGACCTGCGGGACCTTCTTCAGTCCCGTCGGCGACGCGACATAGCCGAAGCCGTCGGCTCCGAGGACGGCCCCGGCGTGGACCTCCGTGCCCGGTCCGATCGACACATCGTCATACAGGACGACGTGAGGGTGGAGCCGGGCGCTCGCGCCCACACGGCAGCGCCGTCCCACGACGACGTGTGCCTCCAGGATCGCGCCGGGTCCGATCTCGGTCTCTCCGCCCACCACCGCGTAAGGCCCGATCGCGGCGTCGTCCGCGACGCGGGCGCCGGTGTCGACGATCGCGGTCGGGTGGATTCCGGGAGTCGCGGACCGGCCGGGAAAGACCGCCTCGAGGACGCCCGCGAAGGCGAAGGCGGGGTCGGGGACCTCGACGACCGTGCGTCCGGGGAACCCGGACGCGGACCGGACGAGGAGGACCCCGGCCGCCGATAGGGTCGCGTCCTTCTCGGCCTTCGGGTCCGCGGCGAACGCGACGTCCCGAGGCCCCGCCTCCTCGAGCGATCGCGCCCCGTCGACGACGACGCCGGCGTCTCCGACGAGCCGTCCGCCGCAGGCGGAGGCCAGCGCGGCGGCGGTCGTCGGCTCGGGGAAGCGGGCCATCCCCCTCTTACTTCTTCGGCGCCGGGGCCGTGGCGGCCGGCTTGGCGTCGGTCTTCGGCGCGGCGGCGATCGCCGTGTTGAACTTCTGGATGACGGCCGCGGTGATGTCGACCGCGTCGTCGGCGTAGAGGAGCCCGCTCTGGAACTTGTTGAAGACGAGCGTGTACCCGAGCTCCTTGGAGACCGCCTCGATGACGGGAAGGACTTTCTTCTCGAGCTCCGTCAGCTCCCGGCGCTGCAGCTCCTCGAGCTCCCGCTGCGCGTCGTCCTGGAAGCGCTTGAGGTCGAGGGCCTTCTGCTGGTAGTCCTTCTGGAGCTTCTCCATCGCCTCTTCGGAGAGCGACTTGCCCTGCTCCTGGATCCTCTTCTCGAGGTCGCGGAGCTCGGTCTGGCGCTTCGTCAGGTCTTCCTGCTTGGCGGCGGAGACCTTCTGAATCCGGGCGAGGCTCTCCTTGCCCACGGCCGAGTCCTGGACGATCCGCTGGACCTCGATGACGCCGACCTTCTGGGCGGACTGGGCCGAAGCGGGGAGAGCGACGAGTGCGGCCGTCGCGATGACGCCCGCGACGAACATCCGGTTCCCGATCATCTACGTGACTCCTTCTTCCGTGTCTGGCCCCGCGGGAGACGCTCCGGCGGGGCGCGCGATTCTACTGCACCAACCGGCCCCGTCGAACGGCGGACCGGGGCCCCTCGAAGGCTCTTCGCGCCGTGAGCGGTCCAGCCGCGCGGAGGGGGTGAGGGGGAACCCGGCGGTCCGGGT
>CAZWRQ010000248.1:0-7440 GCA_964636395.1 uncultured Holophagales bacterium | reverse complement strand
GCCGCGGATCTGGCCGGCGGTGACCCTCTCGCAGCGGCAGACGACGTCGTCGTCGCCGATCCGCTCCACGTTCTCCTCCATCGCCTCCGAGACCCACGGCTCCTGGACCTGGATCCCCGCGATTCGCTTCGCGATCTCGGGGGGCGCCTTCACCTTCACGAGGAGGGCGTGGTCCGCGAACTTCGGCGCGCGCACCTTCACGACCGGGACGTGCCCGAGGACGGCGCCGAGCGTGTCGAGGACCGTCACCATGTCGCCTTCCTTGATCTTCGCCTTCGGGAACTCGTAGGGGATCGAGACGAGAAGCCCCTCGGCGTCCTTCTTCCGGTAGTCGACGAGCGTCACCGCGAGGCCGGGGCAGATCGCGACGCACTGCTCGCAGGCGATGCAGGCGCTCTCGTCGAAGGTCGGGAGGCCCAGGATGTCGTCCCCCTCGATCCGGATCGCCCCCTTCGGGCAGATCGACGTGCACGGGTTGCACGGGATCTCCTGGGAGCAGTGGAAGATCGGGAAGACGCCCGTCTCGTCGGCGGGGATCTCCTCCGTGATGACGGCGCCGGGGCGCGCCTTCAGGACCTCGGCCGTCCGGAGCCACTCCGGCGGCACCTCGCCGACGTCGCGGCCGAGCGTCCTCGCGATCTCGGTCCCGCGGATCTTGCCCGTGAAGATCGCGGCGCTCGCCTCGGCGATCTCCTCGGCGTCCCCCGCGGCCACGACCGGCAGGCCGAACTCCCTCGCCTTCTTCAGGAATTCGTCCACCGGGTCGAGGCCGACGGCGACGAGGAGCGTGTCGCACTTGAAGGTCTTCTCGGTCCCGGGGATCACCTTCCAGGACGGGTCGAGCTTCGCGATCGTGACGCTCTCGACCTCTTCCGTCCCGTTCGCCGAGACGATCGTGTGGCGCGTGTGGATCGGGACCCCCATCCGCGCGAGCTTGTCCCTGTGGACCTTGTAGCCGCCGCACTCCTCGAGCGCCTCGCAGAGGCCGACGACCTGGATCCCCGCCTGGAGCGCGTGGTAGGCGCCGATGAGGCCGACGTTTCCGCCGCCGACGACGAAGAGCCGCTCGGAGGGGCGCACGAGGTCGCGGTTCACGAGCGTCTGGAACGCGCCCGCGCCGTAGACGCCGGGGAGCGTGTTCCCCTTGAAGACGAGCGACTTCTCCCGCGCGCCCGTCGCCACGAGGAGCATCTGCGGGCGGACGAGGACGTAGTGGTTGTCGCGCAGGACGCCGACCTTCCGGTCGGAGAAGACGGCGAGGGCCGTCGTCTCGGTCCAGATGCGGACGCTCGGGTAGGAGCGGACCTCCGCCTCGAGCTTCTTCCCGATGTCGAGGCCGCGCGTCCCCGCGTGGCACGCCTCGATCGAGCCGAAGAACTTGTGCGTCTGGAGGACGAGCTTGCCGCCGAGGGCGGCCTTGTCGTCGACGAGGACGACGTTCACGCCCGCCTTCCCGAGCTCGATCGCCGCGGCGAGGCCGGCCGGGCCGCCGCCGAGGATCAGGCACTCCGTCTCCACCGTCTCGACGTCGTGGAAGCGCAGGTCGCCGCCGGCCTCGAGGAGGGCGGCTTTGCCGTCGAGCGGCTCGACCTGCATCCCCTCGGCGACGCGCACCATGCAGGATTTCACCGAGAGGCCGTTCGCGACGACCGAGCACTGGGCGCACTGGCCGTTCGCGCAGAAGATTCCCTGCGGCGAGCCGTCCTTGTGGTGGTGCCCGAAGATGCGCACCCCGTTCGCAAAGAGGGCCGAGGCGATCGTCTCGCCCGGCCTCGCCTTCAGCGCTTCGCCCTTCCACGTGAACGGCACCACCGCCTCGCCCGGGATCGCGAGGATCGGGTGTTCCTGGATCCTGTAGTCCGACATGAGGCTCCTCGTCCCGCTCGCCGGCGCCGCGGGACCGCGGTCGCCGCGAGGGGGGTCGGGCGCGCCCTCTCGGGGGCGGCCCAACAGGCGAGGATAAGGAGGACCGGGCTCGGCGTCCAGCGCCGGAACCGTCTCCGGCCGCCCGGAGTAGCATCTGCATCTCAACGACGGAGGCACTCATGAGAACGCCCGCCACGTTCCGCCGCGCGCTCGCCGTCCTTCTCCTCGCCGCCGCTCCGGCGCTCCTCGGTGCCGAGGAGCCGAAGAAGGCCGCGGCGCTCCCGTCTCCCGCTTCCGCCCCCGTCGGCTCCGGCGCCGCCGCCCTCGAGAAGCTCAAGGCCCTCGCGGGCGACTGGGTCGAGATCGAGCCGAAGGTCGGGGAGAAGGGGGCCGTCGCCGTGATGTACCGGGTCACGGGCGCGGGGTCGGCCGTCGTCTCGACGCTCGCCCCCGGCACGCCCCACGAGATGGTCTCCGTCTGGCACCGGGACGGGAACGACCTCGTGATGACCCACTACTGCGCGGCTCAGAACCAGCCGCGGTTCCGGACGAAGGCGGTGCCGGCGAACGTCGTCGCGATGGAGTTCGACGGCGGCACGAACGTCGACCCGGCGAAGGACGTGCACATCCACGCCGTGAAAGTCGAGCTCCTCGGCCCGGACGAGATCCGCGAGACCTGGATCGGCTGGAAGGGCGGCAAGACCGAGGAGCCGCCGCTCGTCCTCCACCTGAAGCGGAAGAGGGGCTGACCCGCCCGCCGGAGCGCCTCGCCCTCCCGGGCCGCGGCGCTCCGCTCGGGCTCCCCGTCCTCAGGCCTGGGCGAGCAGCCTCTTCCGGTCGCGGTACGCGACGCCGGCGACGGCGAGGAAGACGACCTCGGCGAGCCCGACGAGGACCATCCACTTCACGATGGGCGAATCGCCCATGCCGTAGGAGTGCATGCCGACGTTCAGGACGTAGTTCACGCCGAGGTAGGTCATCAGGATCGTCTGGAAGGCGAGGATGCTGATGGCCGCGGCGCCGAACGTCCCGATCACCTTGTCCACCTTCAGGTGGAGGATCGCCATGTACGCGAGGAACGCGACGAGCGACCAGACCTCCTTCGGGTCCCAGCCCCAGTAGCGACCCCACGACGAGGCGGCCCAGACGGAGCCGGTCAGTATCCCCGCGAGGAGAAGGATCGAGCCGACGTGCATGTACCAGTAGAGGAGCTCGTAGAGCCTCTCGACGAGCGCCCCCTTCCCCTTCCCGAACGCCGCGAACGCGAGCTGCATGTGCGCGACGACGACGCCGAGCGCGAGGACCGCGTAGCCGACCATGATGATCGGGACGTGGATCGCGAGCCAGGGCGTCCCGGCCAGGACGGGCGCGATCGGGTGGATGAAGCGGTCCATCGGGAGGAGGTCGGTGAGCGCCATCGTGAGCGCCGACATCGCCGCGGCGTTCAGGACGACGGTCCGGTTCCGCATCAGCAGGTAGGCGATCACCGCGAAGAGGCCGACGCCCCAGGCGAGGAAGAGGAGCGACTCGTACATGTTCGCCGCCGGGATCCGCTCCCCCGCGGCCCACCGCATCCCGATCCCCCACGTCATCACGCCGAAGCCGACGGCGAGGAGCGCGAACGAGGTCCAGTCGAGGGCCTTGCTCGCCTTCGACCAGGCGACGATCGAGACGACGAGCGAGGCGAGGAGGACGATCCAGGCGAGCTTCGCGGGGTTGACGCGGTTGTAGAGGATCTCGCCGTCGATCTTCTTCGCCGTCGGCCAGCCTTCGAGACGCGGGCCGTTCGCGAGGGCGAGGAGCGCCTCCTTCGTCACCGCCTCGGGGCGGTTCCAGCGGGCCCTGACGTCGCCCGCCGCCGGCACCGGGCGAACGACGTCGCGCTGGAGGACGCCGTAGAGGGCGTTCAGTCGATGCTCCAGCTTCTCCGCGTCCTTCAGGACGCCCCGGCGCGGCTCCTCCCGCTGCGCGGCCATCCCCGCCTGCCGGATCAGCCCCATCAGGCGCTGGTTCCCGACGAGCTGCTCGAACGAGACGTGCTTCGTCCCCGGCGGGAGCCCCGCCGCCGCCGCGAGCGCCTTGCTCCCGACCTTCACGACCGGCGTCGTCGCGGCCGCGCGCGGGTCGAAGAGCCAGCCGGTGAACGTCGCCGCCGGGTCCTCCCCGCGGAAGGCGTGCGACCCCGTCACGTTCCAGACCGTGTCGCGCGCGAGCGTGTCGAGCGGCATCGTCCGCCCGTCGTGCTGCACCGGGAGCCGGCGGAGCGCCTCGAGCTCAGGCGTCGCCGCCGGCGCCGCGAGCGGCAGGAGCGCGAGGCCGAGGAGGAGCGCCTTCCCCATCGTCGGGAGCGACATCCCGCCCTCTGCGACCTTCGCTTCGAGCGCGGCCCTCTCGCGATCCCGCTCCCGCGCCTGGGAGACGCGCGTCACGAGGACGAGGATCATCCCGAGGACGACCGCGACGTACCCGGCGAAGACGATGAGCTGGCCGGGGTCCTTCGAGACCGAGAGGACCGTCGCCTCGCGCCCCCCCTGCTGCTGGTAGCTCGACTGGAAGAGCGTGTAGCCGCGGTGGTGGAGCGGGTGGTTCATCCAGATCCGCGCCGGGAACGACTTTCCGGTGTCGGTCTCGGTGATGACGACTTCGCTCGCGAAGCCGGCGGGGCGCATCGTCCCCGGGTAGGTGTCGAGGACGAAGTCGACGAGCTTCACCGAGAACGGCAGGTCGTGCCGGGAGACGACGTTCCCCTGCGCGTCGTGGTTCTGGATCGTCGCGCCGTTCTCACCTTCCCAGAGGCCGAGCTGCCCCTCCACCTTCCAGAAGTAGGTGAGCGTCGCCCCCGCCAGGATGAGGAGGAGCGCCGCGTGCGTCGTCACGAAGCCGGCCCGCTTCTTCCCCCACGGGAAGAGGTTCGCGAGCGAGCAGGCGACGTTCAGGGCGAAGAGCCCCTGCAGTCCAAGGAACCACCACGAGTAGTAGACGACCCGCTGCGCCGTCGCCGCGTCGGTCCGCGACTCGAGGATCGTCCCGATCGACAGCCCGATCAGCAGGACGACGAGGAGGCCGACGGCGAGCTTGAGGGAGGAGAGGGTTTCCACGAGCTTCTTCACGGGGGCTCCGTCCTGGGGCCCGCCGCTCGAGCGGCGGGCCCTAAAAGGCCACGAATAGTCCCATTTCGGAGAAGGGGTGTCGAGAAGGGGGCGGGTAGACTCGCTCCGGCCTTCCAATCGCCCGTTCGGCTTCCCGCCGTCGGGCCGCGCAGGGGGACGGAACGTGCTCACCGGCGAGCTTCGCAGCCAGGTCGACCGCATCTGGGACGCCTTTTGGTCGGGAGGCATCTCAAACCCGCTCGAGGTCATCGAGCAGATCACCTACCTCCTCTTCCTCCGCCGCCTCGACGACCTCCAGACCCTCGCCGAGAACAAGGCCCGCCGCCTCGGAACGAAGGTCGAGCACGAGGTCTTCCCGAAGGGGAAGGATGCCCGCGGGCGCCCGTACCACGACCTTCGCTGGGCGCGCCTGAAGCACCTCCCGGCCGGCGAGATGTTCACCGTCGTCTCCGAGCACGCCTTCCCGTTCCTCCGGACGCTCGGCGGCGAGGGATCGACCTACGCGACCCACATGAAGGACGCGCGGTTCACGATCCCGACGCCGGCGCTCCTCGCGAAGGTCGTCGACCTCCTCGACCAGGTGCCGATGGAGGACCGCGACACGAAGGGCGACCTCTACGAGTACATGCTCGGGAAGATCGCGTCGGCGGGCCGGAACGGACAGTTCCGGACGCCGCGCCACGTCATCCGCCTCATGGTCGAGATGACCGCGCCCACCCCGAAGGACGTCCTCTGCGACCCGGCCTGCGGCACCGCCGGCTTCCTCGTCGCCGCCGGGGAGTACCTGCGCGAGCGGCACGCCGAGATCTTCCGCGACGTGAAGCTGAAGAAGCACTTCCACGAGGCCGCCTTCCACGGCTTCGACTTCGACAACACCATGCTCCGGATCGGGAGCATGAACATGCTTCTCCACGGCGTGGAGAGCCCCGCCATCCGCTACCGCGACTCGCTGGCGCGGGACCACGCCGGCGAGGAGGAGCGCTACACGCTCGTCCTCGCGAACCCTCCCTTCGCCGGCTCCCTCGACTACGAGAACACCGCGAAAGACCTCCAGCAGGTCGTGAGGACGAAGAAGACCGAGCTCCTCTTCCTCGCCCTCTTCCTCCGCCTCCTGAAGCCGGGCGGCCGCGCCGCCGTCATCGTCCCCGACGGCGTCCTCTTCGGGTCGAGCACCGCCCACCGGACGCTCCGGAAGATCCTCGTCGAGGAGCAGAAGCTCGACGCCGTCGTCTCCCTCCCCGGCGGCGTGTTCAAGCCGTACGCCGGCGTCTCGACCGCGATCCTCCTCTTCACGAAGACGAACTCCGGCGGCACCGACAACGTCTGGTTCTACGACTGCGACGCCGACGGCTGGTCGCTCGACGACAAGCGGACCCCGCTCCTCCCCGACGAGAAGCTCGGCCCCGTCCCGTCGAAGCCGCTCTCCCCGGCCGACCACGCGAAGAACAACCTCCCCGACGTCCTCGCCCGCTGGCCCGAGCGGGCCGGCAGGGAACGCAAGCGGCCGCGTACCGCTCAGAGCTTCACCGTCCCGAAGACCGACCTCGTCGCCCAGAACTACGACCTCTCCATCAACCGCTACAAGGAGGTCGTCCACGAGGAGGTCGCGCATAGGGCGCCGAAGGAGATCCTCGCGGAGCTGCGGAAGCTGGAGAAGGAGATCGAGGAGGGGATGAAGGAGCTGGAGGGGATGGTCGGGTGAAGGCCGGCCACGGCGTCTCCGCCTGGTCGACACGACCGCTGGCTGAGTGCGGGCGGATCCTGAGCGGCGGGACGCCCAGCAAGGCTGTCGACGCGAACTGGAACGGGACCATCCCGTGGATCAGCGCCAAGAGCCTCAAGTCGTTCCTCGTGACCGACTCGGAGGATCGGCTCACGGAGATCGGTGCCTCGCAGGGTTCGAAGATCGTGCCCAAGGGCTCGGTGCTCTTCGTCGTGCGTGGCATGAGCCTCGCGAACGAGTTCCGCGTCGGGGTGGCAGGGCGCGCCGTCGCATTCAACCAGGACGTGCGCGCATTGGTACCGCACGACGACGTGATCCCGGAGTATCTGGCGCACTACCTCCGCGCATCCGAGAGGTCCGTACTGGACCTCGTCGACGCCGCGTCACACGGAACGACGCGACTGACATCAGACAGAATCGAGGCGCTCGCGGTCCCGCTACCGCCTCTCGCCGAGCAGCGCCGCATCGCGGAGATCCTCGACCAGGCTGACGCCCTGCGGGCGAAGCGGCGGGCGGCCCTCGCGCAGGTCGACGAGCTGACACAGGCGATCTTCCTCGAGATGTTCGGGGATCCGGCGACGAATCCCAGACGACTGCCCAGCGAGTCTCTCGGCACGCTAATCAAGGTTCGGAGCGGGGCGTTCCTCCCGGCCGCCTCGATGGCTCCGCGCGGGACTTTCGCAGTTCTAGTGGTCCCCGTCATACAGACGTGATCTTATTCAGCGTCGCGCGGGCTCGCTT
>CAZWRQ010000247.1:0-7443 GCA_964636395.1 uncultured Holophagales bacterium | reverse complement strand
CTTCGGCATCGCCGCCGCGCACGTCGCGCGGAAAGGAGCGTCATGACCGCCACGATCCTGGACGGCGCCAAGGTCGCCGCCGACATCCGCCGCGAGACGGCCGAGGCCGTCTCGGAGCTCGCCGCCCGCGGCGCCGTCCCCTGCCTCTTCGTCCTCCTCGCGGGAGACGACCCGGCCAGCCAGGTCTACGTCCGAAACAAGGAGAAGGGAGCCCGCGAGGCCGGCATCCGGACCGAGACCCTTCGCTTCCCCGCCACCGTCACCGAGGCGATGCTCCTCGCCGAGATCGGCCGCCTGAACGCCGACCCGGAGGTCGACGCGATCCTCGTCCAGCTCCCCCTTCCGGCCGGCATCGGCACCTCCCGCATCCTCGAGGCGGTCGACCCGGCGAAGGACGTGGACGGCTTCCATCCGTTCAACGTCGGCCGCCTCGTCCAGGGGAAGGCCGCGCCGGTCCCCTGCACGCCCGCCGGCGTCATGGAGCTCCTCCGCCGAGAGAACGTCCCGCTCCGCGGGACGCGCGTCGTCGTCCTCGGCCGGAGCGACATCGTCGGCAAGCCGATGGCGACGCTCCTCACGAAGGCCGACGCCACGGTGACGGTCGCCCACTCCAAGACGCGCGACCTCCCCGCCCTCTGCCGCGAGGCCGATCTCCTCGTCGCGGCCATCGGCCGGCCGGCCTTCGTAACCGCGGACTTCATCCGGGAAGGCGCCGTCGTCGTCGACGTCGGGATCAACCGGATCGACACCGCCGAGGAGGTCGCACGCTGCTTCCCGGGGAACGAGGCGAAGGCCGCCGCGTTCGCCGCGAAGGGGTCGCTCCTCGTCGGCGACGTCCACCCGGTCGACGTGACCGAGCGCGCCTCGCGCTACACGCCCGTCCCGGGCGGCGTCGGGCCGCTCACGATCGCCCGCCTCCTCGCGAACACCGTCGACCTCTGCCGCGCCCGGCGCCGGCTCTGAGCATGCTTCGCGTCGGCCTCACCGGCGGGATCGCCTCCGGCAAGAGCGCCGTCGGGTCGCGGTGGCGCGCCCTCGGCATCCCCGTCCTCGACGCTGACCGCCTCGTCCACGCCCTCTACGAGCCCGGCGCGCCGGGCACGGCCGCGGTCGCGGAGGAGTTCGGACCGGAGCTCCTGGACGAACGGGGCGCCGTCGACCGTCCCCGCCTCGCCCGCCTCGCCTTCGCCGAGCCGGCCACGGTCGCGCGGCTCAACGCCCGGATCCACCCGATCGTCCGCGTCGAGACCGAACGCTGGCTCGCGGAGCGCGAGGCCGAGGGCCACCCGGTCGCGGTCGTCGAGGCGACGCTCCTCGTCGAGAACAACGGACGCGACCGGTACGACGTCCTCGTCGGCGTCTCGGCCCCCGAGGAGCTCCGCCTCGCGCGCGCCCTCGCGCGGGACCCGGGCGCCACCCGCGACACCGTCCTCGCCCGGATGCGCGCCCAGCTCCCCGACGCGGAGCGGAACGCCGCCTGCGACGAGGTGATCGTCACCGACGGGACTCTGGAGGAGCTGGGGACGAAAGCCGAGGCGGTCGCGACGCGGCTCCGCTCCCGAGCGTCCGGCCGCCGGGCCTGACGCCGGGAGCGACTCCGGCTACGGCCCGGAGCAGAAGTCCTGGCCTCGCTCCACGCGGCGGAGCTTCCGGCCCTCCGCATAGTCCTTCAGCTCGGCCTTCGGGAGGAGCTGGAAGAACGACTTCATCGTCCGGCCCTCGTCCTTCCCGGACGCCGTCGGGACGAGGAAGTCGAGCTCCTCGCTTCCCGCGCGGAGCTTTGTCAGCGGCAGCGTGAAGAGCCCCGTCGTGTCCTCCTCGATCTCGCGCCTCTTCAGGTTCTACGAAAGCCACGGAGGAAGCGTCGGAGACTCTCGACGGCGTTCCTTTCGCTTCGAGCGCATCCCTCGAGCGGGACTTCACGCCTTCGCGGAGGCCCCTCGGCCGATCGAACGCAGGCGCTCGATGAGCCGCGCGACCGCCCAGACGGGGAGAGACGGCAGGGCCAAATCCTCCTGCCGATACGTCACGAGGAACCGTATGCCCCCTTCGAGAAGGAAGAACACGGACAGGGCGCACAAGATGGCGGTCGCCGTTACCGACACGCGCTCCATGGAGAACGCGGCCAGCGTGACGCGGACGAGGCCGAATCCCGCGAACCCTTCGAGAGCGGCGCTGATCAGGCCCAGCTCCTTCGCCCTCCACCATCCGAGCCGAAACTGAAGCGCCTCCTGCGTACGCCGCGGAAGCCCTCCGACGATCACGACGCCCCACAGAACGAAGAAGAGGAGAACCCCCATTGCGCCTCCGAGTCGCCAGAGAGGCCGTGGTCGGTGCCAGTGATGCCACCACCTTGGGTACGGATCCTCCGCTGAGGATGCCGGAACCGATATCGAGAGCGGGCGGACCAACGCCCCCTCGCCAGCCGTGCCGGAGAGGGCCTACGCTCCGGAGTCGGCCGCGCCCGCGTCCCGGGTCCGGGCGGCGCTGACGGCCTTCGCGGAGACGACGAGCTTCGCGGTCCGGCTCGCGGGCGGCTTCTCGAGGATCGCCTGGGTCGCCTCGTCGCCCGCTCGCACGTCGGACCAGGCGTACTTCTGGCCCGCGCTCAACGTCTTCGGCGCTCCCCAGTCCTCCCGGAGCTGTCTCTGGAGGAGGTCGAAGCCCGACGCCGGGAGCTCGATGACCGCCGCCTGAAGCCGCCCGCGCTGGTAGACGTAGGTGATCGATGTGAGGACGGCCCGCCCGATCCGCAGCGAGTCGGCGGGACGAGACAGGAACCGATGGTCGCCGTTCTCGGCGACGAGCTGCATGCCGTCGACCGGGGCGCTCCCCCAGGTCAGGTCCCGGAAGCCGGGCGGAAGGCTCGCGGCGTCGAGGGAGGCTCCGGGGCTTCGGCGCTCCGGCGCCGGGACCGCGGCAAACGCGGCCGAACGCGCGGCCGGTTCCGTGCGGGCTCGCTGAGACGAACGGGACGGCCCCTTCGCCGCTTCCTCGCGGGCCCTGTTGCGCCGCACGATGAAGGTGAGGACAGCGGCCGCGAAGACGAGAAAGCTCGCCGCGAACCAGGGATTGCCGAGAAGCTCGATCACGAAGTCACACCTCCGCCGCCTCGGGAGGATATCCCGAGCCGCTCCACGAGCGCCGCGAACGCCTTCGCGCGGTGCGAGCGGGCGTTCTTCTCCTCGGCGCTCATCTGGGCGAAGGTGCGCGTCTCGCCGTCGGGGACGAAGATGACGTCCCAGCCGAAGCCGCTCGCGCCACGCGGCTCGGGGGCAAGGGAGCCGGCGACGCGCCCTACCGCGACGACGACGTCTTCGGGAGCCGCGCCCGGCGAGGCGAGGCCGAGCGTCGAGACGGCCTCGGCGCGCGGATCGCCCCAGGCGTGCGCGAGGCGCGCGAAGCCCGCCTCGCCGACCGCGCCGACGGCGTACTTCGTGAGCGGGCCGGGGTAGCCCTTCCAGCCGGGGAGCGCGAGGCCCGAGTCCTCGACGAGGACGGGCACCCCGAGCTGCTTGGCCGCGGCGAGCGCCTTCGCGGTGACGACCTCGACGAAGTCGAGCGACTGGATCTCGGGCAGGTCGAGCGCCCGCGCCTCGACCGGGCGGCCGAGGAGCACGGAGGCCTCGCGCGCCTTGCCGGCGTTCGAGGTGAGGAAGACGAGGCGGTCGAGGCCCGGGTGCATTCAGCGCGGCGCCGGCAGTGGGACGCCGCGGGCGTCGAGCTTGACCCGGTAGCACGGCAGGCCTCGCGAGAGGCCCTTGAGCTTGACGTCGCCGAGCGGCTCGAACGCGTAGTCCTCGGCCGTCAGGCGTGCGGTCTCCTCGCCGACCGCGACCTCGTTCGGCCCGGCGACGTACTCCTCGATCCGGGCCGCGACGTTCACGGTGTTGCCGAGGACGGTGTAATCGACGCGCTGCGCCGAGCCGATGTCGCCGACGACGACGTTGCCGGTGTTGACGCCGATCCTCACGCCGACGGGCGGCTCGCCGCGCGCGACTCGCTCGAGGTTCCAGGCCTTTACGTTCTCGACGAGCTTCGCGGCCGCCGCGACCGCCCGGCGCGCGTGGTCGGGCTGGACGATCGGGGCGCCGAAGAACGCCATGACGGCGTCGCCGATGAACTTGTCGAGGGTCCCCCCCTGGGCGAAGATCGCGTCCGCCGCGTAGGTGAAGAACGTCGACAGGAAGCGCGAGAGCGCCTCGGGCTCCATCCCCTCGGCCGCGCTCGTGAAGCCGACGATGTCGGCGAAGAAGACGGTGACGTTCCGGGTCCTCACCCGCTCGATGACGCCGCTCGCGTCGGAGGCGATCTCCTCGACGACGCCGGGAGAGTGGTAGCGCGAGAGGCGCTCGCGGATCCGCTCCTCCCGCTCGATCCGGCGCTGGAGGCGCGCCCGCTCGATGGCGACGGCGGCGAAGTTGCCGAGGGCGGTCAGGAGGTCGAGGTCGTCGGCCGTGAAGCTCCCGACCCGGAGCGGCGTGTCGACGTGGAGCGCGCCAATGACGCGGTCCTGGTTCCAGAGCGGGACGCACATCGCCGAGCGGATCTGCTGGATCCGGATCGACTGGCCCGCCTCGAAGCGGCCGTCGGCGAGGGCGTCGGAGGTGAGGACGGCGACGCGGTTCTTCACGACCGACTCGACGATCGTGTGGGAGAAGATCTCCTCGGCCTCGCCCGGCTCCTTCCCCCGCTGCCGCGCGAGCATCGGGACGAGCCCTCCCTCGTCTCCGACGAGGACGACGACGGCTCGGTCGACCGGCAGGTGCTCGAAGAGGAGGTCGACGACGCGGCCGAGGACCTCGTGGACCTCGCGCGCGAGGATCAACGTCTTGGCGACCTGGACGAGGATCTCGAAGATCTTGCTCCGGGCGACGGCCGAGGTCGACCGCTTCCCGGAAGCGGTGAGGGCGTCGCCGTCCTCCTCGGGGACGTAGTCCTCGAGGTGGAAGTCCCGGTTGAAATCGGCGATCGACCGGATGAACGTGGAGGACGACTCGCCCACGACCGGGACGGGCGGAGCGGGCCGGTGCGCGGGGGTCTCCTCCCGGACCGTGAGGGAGAAGGTCCCGACGGTCAGGATATCGCCGGGAACGATCGGGGAGGAGGCGACGAACTTCCCGTTGACCTTCACGCCGTTCGTGGAGTTCTGGTCGATGACGACCCAGGCGCCGTCCTCCTGCCGGATCACCGCGTGCCGCCGGGAGACGGAGAAGTCGTTCAGGACGATCTCGTTCTCGCTCGACCGGCCGAGGAAGACCTCCGTCCCGGTCAGGCGGAAACGCTGCGGTCGGCCCTCGACCTCGTAGACGAGCTCGTGCATGGGGGCGGTGACGCGATTATAGGAGGCCGCGCCGTCGGCCCGCCGTTCAGGGGGCGGCAGCCTGGAACCGGACGCGCACCGTCTTCATGACGGCGATCGGCCGACCGTCGAGGCGCGCGGGCTCGTAGACCCAGCGACGCACGGCGTCCGTCGCGGCGGTCGTCAGGCCGAGCGGTCCCTCCTGGACCGCGAAGACGCTCCCGATCGTGCCGTCGCGCTCGACGACGACCTGGAGGACGACGTCCCCTCCGACCCCGGCCTTGCGGGCCGCCGCGGGGTAGACCGGCTCGATGCGTGTCTTCAGGACGGGGGGCGTCGCTCCGAACGGGAGCGCGGTGTACGGCTCGGCCGAGGCGTCTGCGGCCGTCTCCGCGCCGAAGCCCCCTGCGGGGACGTCGACCGGTCCGCCGGGTCCCGGCGCGGCGGCCCCGGGAGCCGCGGGGGCGGGCACAGGCGGCGTCGGAACGTCCGGAGCGACGTAGCGGACGGCGTGCGCGGGTACGAAGGCGAGGTCGATGCCGAGGAGGCGGACTCCGAGGAAGTCATGGTCGGCGAGGACGACCTCGACCGGGTCGCCGTCCTCGAGCTCCCCCCAGCGCGCCGCGCCGAAGTCGGGGGCGAGATAGACCGGGCAGGGGGCGACGATCTTCCCCGGGACGGTCGCGAAGCGCCCCACGGCCTCCGCCCGCCGCTCGCGCGCGGTCTTCTCGCTCGCCATCTCCCAGCTCCCCGACTCGATCCAGCCGGTCCGGCCGTCTTTCGTCGTGACGCGGGCGAACGCCCCTTCGGACGCCTCGACCTTCACCTCCGCGCCGCGCCGAAGGAGCGCCACGGTCGCCCCCTTCGCCGAGGCCTCGGCGCGAAGCGGGACGCGGGAGAGCGAGACGAACGCGGCGGAGCCCTCCACCTTCGCCGGCGGCTCCGCCGGAGGCGTCTTCCCTCCGCACCCGGCGAGAAGCGCCGCGACGAGGGCCACGGCCCCGATGGGGGCGCGCACGCGGCTCAGCCCAGCCGCTCCCTCACGAGGGGCATCGTCATGCAGCGAGGGCCGCCGCGGGCTCGCGCGAGCTCGGTCGTGGAAAGCTGGATCGCGACCTTCTTCGCCCCGTTCGGGTCGATCTCCCGCCGACCGAGGAGGAGGTCCTCGTCCCGCACGATCTCGTAGCCGTGCCGGTCGAGCTCCTCCGCCGTCCTCTCGTTCCGGTCGTAGCAGACGATGACCCCGGGCGCGACGGCGAACGCGTTCGCCCCGTCGGTCCACTGCTCGCGCTGCTCGTCGATCGGGTCGCGGCCGCCGCAAGGGATCGGCTCCAGGTCGAGGCCGCGACGCTTCAGAGCCGAGAGGAAGTCGTGCTCCGGCGTCCAGGTGATCTCGTCGTGCGTCAGGTCGACCGAGTAGACGTCGGCCTCCTCCGCCCCGCCGGCGAGGATCATCGGCGAGTAGCAGAGGCATTCCCCCTCGGAGACCTGCGTGAAGACCGTGTCGAGGTGCATGCAGGAGCGCTCGTGCGGGAGGGCGACGACGACGATGTGCCGCACCGCAGAGCCGGCTCGCTTCAGAGCCTCCGAGAGACGCTCGATCGTCGTCTCCTCGGTCCGCTCCGAGTAGCCGATCGCGAGGAGGTCCTCGCGGAGGACGAGGACGTCGCCCCCTTCGATGTGGGGCCGCATCCGCGCGTAGGAGACGTTCTTCCCCCACGCGGCCCGGAACTCGTGGAACCAGAACGCGCCGTCGGGGCGGGCGAAGCGGGGGTGATGCTCGAAGACGGCGCCGGAGACGAGCGGCTCGCGCAGGCGCGCCGGCGTCGCCATGGAGCCCCGGACGAGCCGGTCGCCGACCGGGATGACCGGGTCGCGCTGGAAGTAGTAGTTCGAGATCGGCGGCAGGAGGAAGAGCGAGTCGATCGAGCCCGTGATCTCGGGGTGCGGCTGCTCGATCCCCTCGACGAGGGCCGCCGCGAGGCGGTCGGGCGGCAGCGCGGCGAGGCGGTCCGTCACGGCCGGGCCGAGGCGGAGCGCCTCGTCGAGGTCCGCGAGGACCTGGGCCTTCCGGTCGGCGTCGGCGAGGACCTCCTCGAGGAGGTCCTGGATCTCGAGGACCTCGGCGAAGATCCGTAGCA
>CAZWRQ010000246.1:0-7558 GCA_964636395.1 uncultured Holophagales bacterium | reverse complement strand
CGCCACGTCCAGGTGGCCGAGATGGTCATCGAGAAGGCGAAGCGCCTCGTCGAGCACAAGCGCGATGTCGTCATCCTCCTCGACTCGATCACGCGCCTCGCCCGCGCCTACAACACGACCTGCCCGCCGTCGGGGAAGGTCCTCTCCGGCGGCGTCGACGCGAACGCGCTCCAGAAGCCGAAGCGCTTCTTCGGCGCGGCGCGCAACGTCGAGGAGGGGGGCTCGCTGACGATCATGGCGACGGCCCTCATCGACACCGGCTCGCGGATGGACGACGTGATCTTCGAGGAGTTCAAGGGGACGGGCAACATGGAGATCCACCTGGATCGCCGGCTCGTCGACCGCCGCGTCTTCCCGTCGATCGACATCAACAAGTCGGGGACGCGGAAGGAGGAGCTCCTCATCGAGAAGGCGGAGCTCAACCGGATCTGGATCCTCCGCAAGGTCCTCACGCCGCTCTCGACGGTCGAGGCGATGGAGCTGCTCCTCGAGAGGCTCGAGAAGTCGAAGACGAACCTCGAGTTCCTCTCGTCGATGTCGGCGGGGTAGTCCGATCGGCGGGCGTCTCCGTCCCCGTCCGGTCCTCGGGGCGGCATCGTAAGATCGGCATGGACATGACGCCCGCGATCCCCGTCTCCGTCGTCGACTTCGTCAACGCCTGGCCGGTCACCTGGGGCTTCCTGAAGGGGGCGGTCGAGGGCTTCCTCCCGATCAACGACGTGCCGTCGGTCTGCGCGGAGCGGCTCGCGCGGGGTGAGGTGCAGGCGGGGATCATCCCGGCGATCGAGGCGGCGCGGATCCCCGGCGTGCGGATCGTGCGGGGCGTCGGGATCGCCGCGTACGAGAGGGTGAGGAGCGTCCTCCTCGTCTCCCGGGTCCCGTTCGAGAAGGTGCGGAGCGTCGCGCTCGACACGAGCTCGCGCTCCTCGGCCGCGATGGCGAGGATCCTCCTCGCCGACCTGTTCGGCGCCTCGCCCGAGTGCCACCGGGCCGTCCCCGACCTGCCGCGGATGCTCTCGAGCGCCGACGCCGCGCTGCTGATCGGCGACCCGGCGCTGACGACGGACGTCTCGGCGTACCGCGTCCTCGACCTCGCCGAGGGGTGGAACCGGCTGACGGGGCTCCCGCTCGTGACGGCGGTCTGGGCCGTCCGCCGGGACGTCTCCCCCGAGCCGTTCCTGTGGTCGCGCGACTACGCGCGCCACCGGATGCCCGAGATCGTCGACGCCTCGATGGCCCGGACGGGGCTCGACCGCAGGCTCCTGACGGAGTATTTCGAGATGAACCTCCACTACGACCTCGACGCCGACGACGAGCGCGGCCTCGCGGAGTTCTACCGGCGCGCCGCCGTCCACGGGCTGATCCCGTCCCCCGACCTCCCGCCGTTCGCCGGCGTGCCGCTCGTCCCGAGGTCCTTCTCCTGATGGCCTCCGCCGCGCCGGCCACGTTCCTCCCGAACCCTCCGTCCCCCGGGCTCGGAGGCTCGCTGCGGGCCGCCGCGCTGCTCGAGCGCGCCGCGTCCGGCGGGCGGCTCACGCCTTCGGAGGCGGTCCTCCTCCTCGAGGAGGCGCCGCTCCTCGAGCTGGGCGCCGCGGCCGCCGCCGTGAGACGGCGCCTCCACCCGGGCGGCGTCGCGACGTACCAGGTCGACCGGAACGTGAACTACACCAACGTCTGCGTCTACCGCTGCGCGTTCTGCGCCTTCTACCGGAAGGCGGGCGACGAGGAGGCCTACGTCCTCCCGCTCGCCGACATCGGCGCGAAGGTGGAGGAGACGCTCGCGCTCGGCGGGACGGGAGTCCTCCTGCAGGGCGGCGTCCACGCCGACCTGCCGTTCTCGTTCTACGAGGAGCTCCTTTCGTACCTCCGGGACCGCTATCCCGGCGTCCACCGCCACGCCTTCTCGGCGCCCGAGATCTGGTTCCTCGCAAAGAAGGAGAAGCTCCCCGTCGCCGAGGTCCTCGTCCGGCTGCGCGACGCGGGGCTGATGTCGGTGCCGGGCGGCGGGGCGGAGATCCTCGAGGACGGCGTGAGGAAGAGGATCGTCGCGCTCGCGAAGGCGCCTACGGAGCGGTGGGCCGAGGTGCACCGCGAGGCGCACCGGCTCGGGATGCCGACGACGGCGACGATGATGTTCGGGGTGGGCGAGACCTACGCGGAGCGGGTCGCGCACCTCGAGGTCGTGAGGCGTGTGCAGGACGCCGCGCTCGACGGAGGGAAGGAGTCGTTCACGGCGTTCATCCCCTGGACGTTTCAGGATGAGAACACCGAGCTCGACGGGAAGGTCGAGGTCTCGACGGGGCACGACTACCTCCGGACGCTCGCCCTCTCGCGCCTCTTTCTCGACAACGTCCCGCACGTGCAGGGCTCTTGGGTGACGCAGGGGAAGAAGATCGGGCAGGTGTCGCTCTTCTTCGGCGCCGACGACCTCGGCTCGATCATGATCGAGGAGAACGTCGTCGCCGCGGCGGGCGCGCACAACCGGATGACGCGGGACGACATGGTCGCCCTCATCCGGGACGCCGGCTTCACGCCGAGGCAGCGCGGCACGGTCTACGAGCGCTGCTCGGCCCCCTGCTGCGCCGCGCTCTGAGGGGCGCCCCCGGAGAGGGGGGCGGCGGACGCCCGCTCAGCGGTCGGCGGGAGGCGCCTCGAGCGCCCTTTTCGCCGCCTTCCCGAGCTGCGGCTCCTTCGTCTTCCGGGTCACCTCGACGTAGAGCTCGGCGACGGCGCGCGGCCCGTTCGCGAGCGCCTCGACGAAGCGCTGCGTCCCCGCCCGCCGGAGGATCGTCTCGGACACTTTCGCGCCGACGACCGGAGCATGGCGGCGCCAGAAGTCGCCGCGGGTCGTCACGGAGAGGAACGCCTCCCGGCGGGCGTCGGCCGACGATTTCGGGTCGAGGAGCGTCTCGGCGGCGGCGTTCCAGCGGGCGAAGCTCCGCTCGATCGGCTCCTCGAGCATCGTGCCGAGCGGGTAGAACTCGTCGGGGATGAGGAAGAGGGTCTCGGGTCCGTCGTTGACGGTCCGCGCGAGGAGCGTGCCGAAGTCGGGGCCTGTCTCGCCCGGCCAGCCGGGCGGCTGCCGGAACGGGGCGAAGAGCCGCTTCCAGGCCTCCGCGGCCGACGCGCGGAGGAGGGAGAGGACCGCCTCGCGCGGGACGACCTCCGCCGGCCCCTCGGGGGCGAGGCGCGGCAGGTCGGCGAAGAGCCAGGTCGTCTCGCCGTCCTCCTCGGCGACGACGTCGTCGAAGCCGCCGAGCCCGAGGAGAGGGACGAGGACGAGGCGCGCCGTGACCGGGCGCGACGTCGGGAGGAGGGCGGCGATGCGCCGCGCCTGGACGAGCCCCCCGGGCGTCCCCTCCGTCTCGAGCGCGTCGAGCACCTTCCCGAACGTCGCGGCCCGGCGAGCGTAGCCGGAGAGGAGCGGCTCGGGGGTCCCGGCGGCGACGGAGACGAGGCGGCCGAGGAGGTCCTCCGGGTTGCCGCCGTCGCGGGAGAAGGCGACGGAAAAGGCACGGGAGGCGCGCAGCCGCCGGAGCGCCGCCGGCGCGTCTGGGCCGCCCCCGAGGAGGAGGAGGACGTCCCGCGCCGGGGCGACGTCGACCGACATCCGGACGTCGTGGACCGTCGGCAGCGTGACGTCGACCGGCGGCCCGGAGGCCGGCCCGGCCGTCGGCGCCACGGCGAGGACGAGCGCGAGCGAGGCGCTAAGCAAGGATCGCCTCGCAGGCCGAGGCGACGTCGGTGAACGTCTCGAAGACGACGTCGGCCCCGGCCTCGCGCAGCTCCGCGGCGCTCGTCCGGCCGGTGGCGACCGCGACGACGCGGGCGCCCAGGGCGCGCCCGCACTCGACGTCGGCCCGCGCGTCGCCGACGATCACGGTCTCGGACGGGGAGAAGGGGTGGCCGGTCGTCTCGAGAGCGCGGGCGAGGGCGATCGGGCCGAGCTCGACCCGCCTTCCCGCCTCGTCCCCGAAGACGCCGAAGCGGAAGTGCTCCCAGAGGCCGGCGGCCGAGAGCTTGATCCGGGCTCCGCGCGGCATGTTCCCGGTGAGGAGCGCCGGGACGACGGCGTCCGTCGCGGCGACGCGGGCGACGACCTCGGCGGCTCCCGGCTTCAGGAGCGGCGGCTCGGCAGCGAGCGCCTCCTCGAGAAGGTCGAGGTAGAGCTCGAGCGCGGCGGGGCGGCGGGCGGCCACGACGTCGTCGGGGACGCCGGCGCCGGTCATGAGCTCGGCGACGATGATCGGGTCGAGCTTCCCCTCGAAGCGGTACGAGGCGAGGGCGCCTTCCGTCCCGAACGTCCGCCGGAGGGCCTCTCCGAACGCCGTCAGGCCGCGGCGGCCCGAGGAGAGGAGCGTGCCGTCGACGTCGAAGAGGACCAGTCTCGAGGGGCGTTCGTGCATCGGGGCGTTCGGGCCTCCTGGGCCGATTGTAGGGGTCCTGCGGGCGAAGCTCCCGAGCGCGAGGCGCCTCCGCTTTCCCCGGCAACCTGCTAGCCTCCCCGCGCGACACACGCGGCCCGGAGGTGCGGACGGGCGGAGGGAGCGGAAGTGGCGGAACAGAAGGCGCTGGTCGGTAAGACCGTGATCGTCACGGGCGCGGGCCGCGGGATCGGCCGCGCCATAGCGCTCTCGGCCGCTCGGGCGGGGGCGTCGGTCGTCCTCGCCTCGCGGACGGAAGAGCAGCTCCAGGAGGTCGTGCGCGAGGTCGCCGCGCTCGGCGGCGCAGCGGTCGCCGTCCCCTGCGACGTCCGCCGGGCCGCCGACGTCGAACGGCTCGTCGCAACTGCCGTTGCGGAGACCGGGCACGTCGACGCCGTCGTCAGCAACGCCGGCGTCTTCGTCTGGAAGCCGTTCGAGAAGCTGACCGAAGAGGAATGGGACACCGTCCTCGAAACGAACCTGAAGGCGACCTACCTCCTCGTCCGGACCGCCCTCCCTGAGCTCGTGAAGAGCCACGGGCGGATCGTGAACGTCGCGTCGATCCACGGGACGGCCGGCGACGCGAACGTCGCCGCCCACTGCGCCGCGAAGTTCGGTCTCGTCGGCCTGACGAAGGCGCTCGCTCTCGAGCTCCGGCCGGCCGGCATCGCGGTGAACGCCGTCTGCCCCGGCTCGACGGAGAACCGGTCTCGAAGCCTGGTGCCCGCGCCGCACGAGAAGCCGCTCGAGGAGAAGCTCGACGCCTTCGACGTGGCCGAGTCGGTCCTCTTCCTCCTCTCCCCGGCGGCGGCGACGATTACCGGGGCAGTCCTCGACGTCTGGGGGGGGACCCGCGTCGAGGTGAAGGCGTGAGGAATCCGCCCCGCTGCGGGCGGCGTACTCGCCGTGGAGCACAGAGTGGCGACGTCTAGAGCAAGGGTCTTCGCGTCCACCTCGGGAGGGGCCGAACTCGCGGACCTGACCGGACCGTTCCTGATGGCGCTCCTCGGCGGGGCGGAGGCCGAAGCGGAGGAGCTCCTCCGCGGGGCCCGTTTCCGCGGCGCCGACACGGCCCTCCTCGTGCGCGACCTCGTCGTCCCGGCGCTCGCGGAGGTCGGCCGGCTGTGGGAGCGCGGGGAGCTGTCGGTCGCCGAGGAGCACCTCGCGACGGCGCTCGCCACGCGCGTCGTGGCGCGCTCCGCCGGAGCTTCGGCTCCGCCCGCGGGACCTGGCCGGCCGCGCATCCTCCTCGCGTGCCTCGCCGGCGAGTTCCACGACGTCGGCATCCGGCTCCTCTCGGACGTCGCGCGAGAAAGCGGCTGGGACGCGGAGTCGCTCGGGGCGAACGTGCCGCGGGAGTCGCTCGTCCGCTTCGTGTCGCAGCGGCGGCCTTCGGCGCTCGCCCTCTCCGTGTCCCTCGCGGGTCACGTGCCGGAGGCGGCGCGGACGATCTCCGAGGCGCGCGAGGCCGCTCCGGGGATGACGATACTCGTCGGGGGCCGCGCGTTCTGCGAGGACTCCGATCGGGTCCCTCTCACCGGGGCCGACGCCGGCTTCTGTGACGCCGTCGCCTTCCGCGACTGGCTCCGGGCCCGGATCGGGAAGGCGAAGGGAGCGCCGACGCCGCCCGGGGCACGCGCGGTCACGGGCCTTCCGGCGGAGCTGCCCGCCGCCCTCCGCAAGCGCTGCTCCCGCGCGCGCTGAGCCGCCGCCTGCTACAGTTCCTCCCGGTCCGCTCGAGCGCCTGCCCGTAGCTCAGCTGGATAGAGCATCGGCCTTCTAAGCCGAGGGTCGCCGGTTCGAGCCCGGCCGGGCAGGCCAGCCGCTCCCGCCGGCACCGGCTCGTCGATCCTCCCGCGGCCGCGTCACCGCCGCGTCCGCCCGATCACGAGCAGGTTGTTCCCGCGCGCGGCCGCCTCCTCGGAGAGGCAGAGCGCGGCCTCGAGCGGGACGAGCCGGCTCCTGAGCCGGGGGCTCGCGAGGTGCGCAGGGAGCGCTTCGTCGGGGCCCTCGGGGTGGACGGTGACCGGGAAGCCGCGCACCGAGACCCCCGTGCAGCCGGCCCGCTCGAGGAGCACGCGGGCGATCGCCGGGGTGAAGACGAGGACCTCGGGGACTCCGGGCGCGTAGCGGACGGAGGCGCTCGCGGCAAGGCGGCGGAGCTCCGACGGCCGGCCGTCGCGGAGGGCCTTCGCCGCCGCCTGCCAGAGGCTGGGAAGGACGAACGCGACGCGGCCGCCGCCGGAGGCCGCACGCGCGAGGTGAGCGAAGAGCGCGGCGGGATCGGCGACGAGGCCGGCGACGTTGTGGAAGCAGAGGACGAGGTCGAAGCGGCCGAGGCGGCGCGGCAGCGGCTCGTGGAGGTCGTGCGCGAGGAGCGCCAGCCGGTCGGAGAGCCCGGCCCGGACGGCCTTGCGCCGGGCGGCGGCGAGCATCCCGGGGGAGACGTCGGCGAGGACGGCGGTCGCGCGCGGGAGCTCGCGTAGGAGATGGAGCGCCCAGCGCCCGGTTCCGCCGCCGGCGTCGAGAAGGCGGACTCCGCCTCCGTCGCCGAGGCCGGTCAGGACCGTCCGCCGGAGGAGCTCGAGGAGGACCCGGTCGGAGAAGTCCCAGTAGGGGCGGTCCGCCACGCGGTCGTAGACGCGCGCGCGTCGGTCGAAGAAGGCGCGGACGTCGGCGCTGCGCCGGACGGGGTCGAACGCCGGCCACGGGGCGGCGGGGGATTGGGCGCGAGGCATCGGAGCCGCGAGAATACCGCCCGTCCCGGGAGGGAGAAGCCGATGAAGAGAGTCCGGCCGTATGGCACGCACCCCGACGTCCCCGACCATCGCGACCTGCGCTGGGAGGCGCCGCGGCACGTGCGGCGCGCGCTCCCCGCCGTGGTCGACCTGCGGCCCGGCTGCCCGCCCGTCGAGGACCAGCGGCCTCTCAACGCCTGCTCCGCTCACGCCATCGGCGCGGCGCTCTGGTACGACGAGCGGCGCCAGGGAGAGGAGGCGCCGCTGCCGTCGCGGCTCTTCCTCTACTGGGTCGAGCGGGCGAAGGAGCACACGGTCGGGACGAACGCGCCCGTCTCGCTCCGCGACGGCTACCGGGCCGCGGCGAAGACCGGCGTCTGCTCCGAGCGGCTCTGG
>CAZWRQ010000245.1:0-7570 GCA_964636395.1 uncultured Holophagales bacterium | reverse complement strand
TCGCCGACGTAGCCCGCCTCGGTCAGCGTCGTCGCGTCGGCGATCGTGAACGGCACCGAGAGCATCTTCGCGAGCGTCTGGGCGAGGAGCGTCTTGCCCGTGCCCGTCGGGCCGATCAGGAGGATGTTCGACTTCTGGAGCTCGACGTCCAGCTTGCGGTTCCGCTCGAAGTAGTCGATCCGCTTGTAGTGGTTGTAGACCGCGACCGCGAGCTTCTTCTTGGCCTGCTCCTGGCCGACGACGTACTCGTCGAGGAACTCCTTGATCTCGCGCGGCTTCGGAAGCTTCGACTCGGGCTTGGCCTGGTCGAGGACACGGTCCTCCGCGATGATGTCGAGGCAGATGTCGACGCACTCGTCGCAGATGTAGACCGTCGGCCCCGCGATCAGCTTCTTCACGTCGCGCTGCGACTTGTTGCAGAAGCTGCAACGGAGGACCTCGCCGGAGCCGTTCTTCTTCGTCATCCCTGAATAGACCCTTTCCGGGGGAATTCTAGCGCCCCCGGCTCTCCGGGGGCCGCCTCGGGAGCCGGGGTCAGTCCCGGTTCCGGAGCACGTTGTCGATGAGCCCGTACTCCTTCGCGGCCTCGGCCTCGAAGATGTTGTCGCGGTCCGTGTCCTGCTCGATCCGCTCGAACGGCTGGCCCGTGTGGGTCGAGAGGATCTCGTTCAGCCTCTTCTTCATCCGGACGAGGTCGCGCGCGTGGATCTCGATGTCGGACGCCTGCCCCTCGAGGCCGTAGGCGAGCGGCTGGTGGATCAGGACCCGCGCGTTCGGCAGCGCCGCCCGCTTCCCCTTCTTCCCGCCGGCGAGGAGGACCGCCCCCATCGAGGCCGCCTGCCCGATGCAGTAGGTCGCGACGTCGGGCTTGACGTACTGCATCGTGTCGTAGATCGCGAGCCCGGCCGTGACGGAGCCGCCGGGGCTGTTGATGTAGAGCGTGATGTCCTTCTCGGGGTTCTCCGCCTCGAGGAAGAGCATCTGCGCGATCACGAGGTTCGCCACCTCGTCGTTGATCGCCGTGCCGAGGAAGATGACGTTGTCCTTCAGGAGGCGGGAGTAGATGTCGTACGCCCGCTCCCCGCGGTTCGTCTGTTCGATGACCATCGGGACCAGCATCGGTCTCCTCCTCTCGCCTCTTATACGGTCACGACGCCGCGACGGCTTCCGCCAGGAGGAGCTCGAGCGCCTTGTCGATCCGCAGCTCCTCCCGGATCCCGTCGAGCCGGTCGTTCTTCGCGAGCTGGCCCTTCAGCTCCGGGAACCCGACCCCCATCGACCGGGCGCGGCGCTTCAGCTCGGCGTCGAGCTCCGTGTCGGAGACGGAGAGCTTCTCGGCGTCGGCGATCGCGTCGAGGAGGAGGTACTCCTTCACGCGGCGGACGGCCGACGGGCGGGCCTCCTCGCGGAGCTTGTTCCAGTCGAGCTTCGCCTCCTTCAGGTCCATCCCCTGGGAGGCGAGGAAACGCGCGTACTGCTGGAGCGACGAGTCGACCTCGGCGTTCACCATCGTCTCCGGGGCGTCGACGGGGTTCAGGGCGAGGAGCGCGTCGAGGACCGCGCGGCGCCGCTTCTCCTTCAGCGCCTGGTCCTTCTCCCGCGCGAGGCTCTTTCCGACCTCGGCCTTCAGCATCTCCATCCCGGCCCCGTCCGGCGCCTCGCCCTCGCGCGGCGTCAGGACGCGGCGGGCGAGCTCGTCGTCCCACTCGGGGAGGACGCGCTTCTTCAGGGCGTGGAGCTGCACGTGGTAGAGGACCGACTTGCCGGCGTACTCCGGGTCGACCCCCTCCTCGGGGAAGTCCTTCTGGAAGGAGACGGTGACGCCGACCTCGGCGTTCCGCAGGTGGGCCGACATCTCGGGGAGCGTCTCCTCCCCGCCGACCTCGACGAGCACCTTCGAGCGCTCGAAGTCCTTCCCGTCGCCCCCGGGGAAGACCCCCTTGATGTCGACGAGGGCGAAGTCGCCGTCCATGGCCGGGCGGTCCTCGATCGGCTCGAACGCGGCGCGCCCCTCGCGGATGCGCTCCAGGGCGGCGGCGACCTCCTCCTCGGAGGGCTCCGTCGGCTCCGTCGGGACCTTCAGCCCCCGGTAGTCCCTCGGCGTGACGGCCGGGCGGTGCTCCACCTCCACCTTGAAGGTGAGCGGGGCGTCGGCCTCGAACTTCAGGTCGTCGATCTTCGGCTCGCCGACGGGCGAGATTCCCTTCTCGTGGAAAGCCTCGTGGAGCGTCTCACGCACGAGCTGCTCGAGCACCTCGCTCTTCAGCTCGTCGGCGAAGCGTCTCTTCACGATCTCCGGCGGCACCTTGCCGGGGCGGAAGCCGGGGAGGCGGATCTGCTTCGCGAGGCTCCGGGCGGCCTTCTCGGTCGCCTCGCGGACCTCCTCGAGGGGGACCTCCAGCAACAGCGACCTCTTCGTCGGGGACTCTTCAACGTACGACGTGATGTTCATCGGAATCTCTCGTTTCGGCTTGGTGCGGGAGGAGGGACTCGAACCCTCACGGGTCGCCCCACCGGATCCTAAGTCCGGCGCGTATGCCATTCCGCCACTCCCGCGGAGCGGACGGGGACGGCGACGTTACCACAGCGGGTCGAGGCGCCCGGGAGGGGCCGAGGGGTCCCGCGACGCCCCCGAAGACGAATCGGGGGCCGGCGTTTCCGCCGACCCCCGGAAGGTGCTGGTGAGCCGTCAGGGACTCGAACCCCGAACCCAGAGATTAAGAGTCTCTTGCTCTACCAATTGAGCTAACGGCCCGTGGCATGCGGCCGGCCGACCCGGACGCGGGAAGGGGATTATACGGAGAGCGCGCGGGGATTCAAGCCCCCGGCCGTGGCGCCCCGGAAGTCGCTGCGGCCGGCTTCCGGCGGATCAGCTGCTTGATCTCCTGGGTCCCGAGGGACGAGGTGGCGGAAATGATCAGCGCCGCGTTCCCGTTCCCGATGTCGGGGAGCGCCGCGGTCACCTTCACGAGCCCGTCGGCGTCGCTCGCGCCGCGGTAGAGGACCTGCGTCGGGGCGATGCTCGACACGATCCTGAGAGTGATCTGCGCCCCTGAAACGGGCCGGTCGGTGAGCGACGTCGAGGCGCGGACCGTGAGCGCCACCGGCTCTCCCGAGATGAGCTCCCCACCCTTCACGAGGTTCAGCTCGAGGCGCTCGGAAGCCGCCTCTGCGGCGAGGTATTCGATGATGACCTGGTCGAGCGACCGCTCCGGGCTCGGCGCCGTCGAGGAGATGATCCCGGACACGGGCGGCCGGGAAGCCGCCGACGCGGAAGCCGGCTTCGTCAGCGCGGCGGAGGCGGGCGGGCGGGGTGTCGTCGCCTTCGGGATCGCGCCTGACGCGGGACCGCCGGCCAGGATCGCAGCAGCGGCAGCAGCAGCAGCCGGGGAGAGGGTGGATTCCGCCCGGACCGGTCCGGTCTCCGGCGTCCCCGAAACCGCCCCGTCGAACCGTCCCCGCCGGACCGCCTCGATGATCCGCCGGTGCTGCAGGTCCATCAGCTGGCGGACCGCGGCCTCATCCACCTTCCCGTCCGCGATCAGGTCCGAGTAGGGGCTTCGCTTCGACAGCAGGATCTGCCCCCCGACGTAGACGAGCGACTCCACGACCGGGTTCCCGGCGCCCCGGTCCTCCGTCTGGACGTGGAAGACCCGGTCTCCGTGCTTGATGTCGGTGTTGAAGCCCGTAATCACGACAGACTCGGGATTCTAGCCCGGACCCCGCGCTCCCGGCCTCGCCGCGCCTAGCGCCGCGCCCGCTTCGGCGACGGACCCGGCCTCAGCACCCGGGCGAGCCAGGCGCCGGTGGCGGAGGACGCCGAGGAGGCCACCTCCTCCGGGGTTCCCTCGGCGACGACGCGCCCTCCGCGAGCGCCCCCCTCGGGCCCCAGGTCGACGATCCGGTCGGCCGTCTTCACGACGTCGAGGTTGTGCTCGATGACGATCACCGTGTTGCCGCGGTCGACGAGGGCGTGGAGGACGTCGAGCAGCTTCCGCACGTCGTCGAAGTGGAGGCCGGTCGTCGGCTCGTCGAGGATGTAGAGCGTCCGCCCCGTGGCGCGCCGCGCGAGCTCGCGGGCGAGCTTCACCCGCTGCGCTTCGCCTCCCGAGAGCGTCGTCGCTGGCTGGCCCAGCTTGATGTAGCCGAGCCCGACCTCCACGAGCGTCGCGGCGACGTTGCGGATCGTCGGCACGTTCGCGAAGACCTCGGCCGCTTGCTCGGCCGTCAGGTCGAGCACCTCGGCCACGTTCAGCCCCTTGTAGCGCACCTCGAGCGTCTCGCGGTTGTACCGGCGGCCGCCGCAAACGTCGCACGTCACGTAGACGTCGGGGAGGAAATGCATCTCGATGGCGGTCTGCCCGCCGCCGCCGCACGCCTCGCAGCGCCCCCCTTTCACGTTGAACGAGAAGCGCCCCGGCCCGTAGCCGCGCATCCGCGCGTCCGGTACCTGCGACATCAGGTCGCGGATCGGCCCGAAGAGGTTCGTGTAGGTCGCCGGGTTCGAGCGGGGCGTCCGCCCGATCGGCGACTGGTCGATGTCGATCACCTTGTCGACGTGCTCGAGCCCCTCGATCCGCTCGTGCTCCCCCGGCTTCTCGTGCGCGCCGTGGAGCATCCGGGCCGCCGCCCGGAAGAGGATGTCGTTCACGAGCGTCGACTTGCCCGACCCCGAGACGCCCGTCACCGCCGTCAGGCAGCCGAGCGGGAAGCGCGCCGTGACGTCGCGCAGGTTGTTCGCCCGCGCGCCGACGACCGTGATCGCCTTCCCGCTCCCGGCGCGGCGCTCCTCCGGCACCGGGATCGTCAGCTCGCGCGACAGGTACTTTCCCGTCAGCGAGCGCGGGAAGCGGGCCAGCTCGTCGGCCGTTCCCTCGCCCACCACCTCGCCGCCGTGGACGCCCGCCCCCGGGCCGAGGTCCACGACCCGGTCCGCGGCGCGGATCGTCTCCTCGTCGTGCTCCACGACGACCACGGTGTTCCCGAGGTCGCGCATCGCCATCAGCGTCTCGATCAGCTTCCGGTTGTCTTTCGGGTGGAGTCCGATCGACGGCTCGTCGAGGACGTAGAGCACGCCCATCAGCTTCGAGCCGATCTGCGTCGCGAGGCGGATCCGCTGCGCCTCGCCTCCCGAGAGCGTCGCCGACGCGCGGCCGAGCGAGAGGTAGCCGATCCCGACGTCGTTCAGGAAGCCGAGCCGGTCCTCGATCTCCTTCAGGATCTTCCCGGCGATCTCACGCTCCCGCGGCTCCGGCCGGAACGTCGCGAAGAAGGCCTTCGCGTCCTCGAGCGTCATCTCCGCGAGCGCGTCGATCGCCTGCCCGCGCACCCTCACCGCGAGCGCCTCGGCCTTCAGCCGCCGCCCGCCGCACTCCGAGCACGGCGTCAGCGACATGAACGCCTCCAGCTCCTGCCGCGCCTCCTCGCTCTCGACCTCCTTGTACTTCTCCGTCAGGAGCGGGACGAGCCCCTTGTAGGAGGACGACCAGACGTACTCCCCCTTCTCCGACTTCCACTTCCACTTGATCTCCTGCTCCTTCGAGCCGTGGAGGATCATGTCGCGCACGCCGGCCGGGAGCTTCTTCCAGGGGACCTCCATCGAGAACTTCGCCGCCTTCGAGAGCTGCTCGAGCTGCCGGAGGCGCCAGTTCGTCGAGCCCTTCTTCCAGAGCGCGATCGCGCCGTCGGCGATCGAGAGCGTCGGGTCGGGGACGAGGCGGTCGGGGTCGACGCGCGGCACCGAGCCGAGCCCCGAGCAGGCCGCGCACGCCCCGTACGGCGTGTTGAACGAGAAGAGGCGCGGCGTGATCTCCGGGAGCGACGTCCCGCAGTCGGGGCAGGCGTACGACGTCGAGAGCGTCTCCTCCGAGAGCGTCTCTCCCTTGCCGCCCACGACCGAGATCGTCACGAGACCGTCCGCCACGCGCACCGCCGTCTCGAGCGAGTCGGTCAGCCGCCGGCGCGCCTCGTCGTCGCGCCGAACGACCAGGCGGTCGACGATCACCTCGATCGTGTGCTTCTTCTGCTTGTCGAGCTCGGGCGGCTCGGCCAGGTCGACCGTCTCCCCGTCGACGCGCGCCCGCACGAACCCCTTCTTCGCGAGCTCGCCCATCTGCCGCCGGTACTCCCCCTTCTTCCCGCGGACGAACGGGGCGAGGACGAGGAAGCGGGTCCCCTCGCTCATGGCGAGGACCCGGTCCGTCATCTGCTGGATCGTCTGCGCCGAGATCGCGCGGCCGCAGCTCGTGCAGTGCGGCTGCCCGATCGACGCGTAGAGGAGCCTCAGGTAGTCGTGGATCTCGGTCACCGTCCCGACGGTCGACCGGGGGTTCTTCGACGTCGTCTTCTGCTCGATCGAGATCGCGGGCGAGAGCCCCTCGATCGAGTCGACGTCGGGCTTCTCCATCTGCTCGAGGAACTGCCGCGCGTAGGCCGAGAGGGACTCCACGTACCGCCGCTGCCCCTCGGCGAAGAGCGTGTCGAACGCGAGGGACGACTTCCCCGACCCCGACACCCCCGTCAGGACGACGAGCGCGTTCCGCGGGATCGTCAGCGAGACGTTCTTCAGGTTGTGCTGCCGCGCACCGCGGATGACGATCGAGTCCATGGCTACCCCCGGTTCCGCCGGACGGAAGGGCGCGGATTATCCCCCCGTCGAGAGAGGGAGGTGGAAGGGGGTCAGGTCTACCTTCTACACTCTACGGACGACCAAAGGAGGTAGAACGCCGACCCGAGCCCCACTCGGGCCGCGGTGAGGCACGCTGGGCCCGGGCGGGGACGGAGCCGGCGTCAGCCGGTCCTGGACGGGCTCGTCCGGCCGCTGGCCCGCTGCTCGAAGAGCCGGCTCCGCGCCGTCGCGAGGAGGGCGGTCACGGTCTTCCAGTCGCGCCGGCGTCCCTCGGGAAGGAACGGGGCTGCGGCCCGCCTCGCGGCGAGCCGCAGCGCCGAGCCCGCGAGGATCGCCGCGCGGGCCCGCGCCGCGAAGGACGGCCCGCCCCTCTTGCAGGCCCAGGCGACGAAGTCGACCCAGAGGAGGCCGAGGTCGAGGTTGTCGATCGTCCCGTTGCCGTTCGACGTGATCGTCGCGCCTTGCCGGTGCATCGCGCGAAAGGCGGGAAGGAGGCGGATCCGCCAGCCGCCGGCACGGGCGCGGAAGCAGAAGTCGAGGTCCTGGACGTAGAACGCGAAGGAGTCGTCGAGCGGTCCGTGAGCGCTCCAGACAGCGGTCCTGAGCGCCATGGCGGCTCCCGACACCCACCCTACGTCCGCCGGCGTCTCCACATGCAGCGGCTTCACCCGGCGCCATCCGGGAAGCCGCCCGAGAAGAGCCGGCAGACCGCTGGCCTGCGCGAAGAGCCAGAGCAGGTTCGGCTCGCGCCCCGCGCTCCACTGGGGCGTGCCGTCGGGATACCTCAGAGCTGCACCGGCGATTCCCAGGGCCCCGTCGGCCGCGAAGGCGGACACCACCGCGGCGAGGCTCTCCGGCTCGACTTCCGCGTCGCTGTTGAGGAGGACGACGACCTCTCCTCTCGTCTCTGAGACGCCGCGGTTCGCGGCGCCGGCGAAACCG
>CAZWRQ010000244.1:0-7634 GCA_964636395.1 uncultured Holophagales bacterium | reverse complement strand
CCGGCGCCGCTCCGACCCACCACGAGGAGGCCGCCGTCGGCCCTCCCGACCGCAGCCGCGTGGACGAACTGGGCCCCGAGCTCGAAGAACGCGAGGTGCAGAAAGGTTCGGAGCGGCGCGGCGACCTCGTTGGACGGGACGTCCTCGGCCGACGCGACCCAGACGACGGCGCGTCGGCGGGAGCCGTCGAGAACCGTCAGGATCCCCACGCCGGGTTGCCAGACGTGCCGGCTCTCGTCTCCGGACGAGACGGGGGCGGGGAGGTCGACCCCGGTCGAGGCGGAATCCCAGGCCAGGACCTCGAGGCCGGCCGGATCGACCGGCGTCGCGACGAGGTGCGCGAGCGCTGGAGCGAGGACGGGCAGCATCGCGGGGCCGGCGGTCCGAAGGACGAGCCGCTGGCCGCCGATGACGAATGCGCGCTCTTCCACGCCTCCGGCGGCGCGCGCGGCGCGGCGGAAGGCGTCCGCCATCCGGTCGAACGTCGTCTCCGGAGCGGAGGCGGACGGCGACGCCGCACCCGTCGTCACGAAGTCTCGTTTCCCGGGTCGGGCTTTCGCGCCGGCCAGCCGGCCTCTTCGACCTCGTGGATCGGGTCGAGGAGGAGGAGGTCCTGGATGTCGTCGAACCGCGACAGCGTCGGCTCGGTGAGGCCCGCCGAGACTCTCGGGAAGGCCGCCGGAGCGGTCCGGGTCCCGGGAACGGTGACGACGAGGCGTTCGGCCGCGAGGCGCGAGAGGAAGGGCGCCAGGGTCGCTTCCACCTCGGCGGAGCTCTTCCCGTAGCTGGCCGCGATGCCCTCCGCGATGCTCGTCGCCGTCGAGCCACCCGCCGCGATGGCGTCCCAGATGCTCGAGGCGACCGGGTCGAGACTGTAGTAGGTGCCCGTCTCGAGATCGATGATGACGGCCTCGCCGTCCAGGATCTCGGAGATGACCTGGGGGGATCGTACGGCCAGCACGGAATCCATGACGTCGAGAGCCTCCGCAGTGGGACATCGTCGGACGGTTTCGACGCTCTCGGCACGCCCGACTCATCCCGGAATCGCCGGGGGAGTCTAGCGGTACGCGGGGCCGCGGGGCGATCCTCCCGGGTCGCCGGCCGACGAAGCGGCGTCGATCGTCACCGGCAAACCGGGTAGAGTGCGCGCCGCGTGTCCAACCACGAGCTGTCGATCGTCTTCTTCCTGGCCCTCGCGGCGATCCTGCTCGCGTGCCGCCTCGTCGGCTACCTTGCCCGCTACGTGGGCCAGCCGCAGGTCGTCGGGGAGATGATCGCCGGCGTCCTGCTCGGCCCTTCGCTCCTCGGGTGGCTCGCGCCGCAGGTGCAGGCCGTCCTCTTCCCGAAGGCCGCGATGCCGGTCCTCTACGTCGTCGCGCAGATCGGGCTCGTCCTCTACATGTTCCTCGTCGGGCTCGACTTCGACGTGGAGCTCCTCAGGAAGCGGGCACGGAGCGCCGTGACCGTCTCCTGGGCCGGAATCCTCACGCCGTTCGCGCTCGGCGCGCTCCTCGCCTGGAGCATCCACGGCGACACCAGGCTCTTCGCGGCCGGGGTCTCGACGGGCGAGGCGGCGCTCTTCATGGGCGCCTCGATGTCGATCACCGCCTTCCCGATGCTCGCGCGGATCATCTACGAGCGGGGTCTCTCGGGGACCTCGATGGGGACGCTCGCGCTCGCGGCCGGCTCGGCCGACGACGCGGCCGCCTGGTGCATCCTCGCCGTCGTCCTCGCGAGCTTCTCCGGGCAGGCCGCGATCGCCGTCTGGGCGATCGGCGGTGGTCTCGCGTTCGGCCTCTTCGCGTTCTTCGTCCTGAAGCCGCTCCTGGCCCGCGCGGGAGCGTGGGTCGAGAGGAAGCAGGCGTACGACAGCTTCGCGCTGCCCGGCGCGCTCATGCTGCTCGCGGCCGCGGCCTGGTACACCGACATGGTCGGGATCTACGCCGTCTTCGGCGCCTTCGTCCTCGGTGCGGCGATGCCGCGCGGCGAGATCGCGAAGCGGATCGAGGCGCAGGTCCAGCCCCTCACGGTGAACCTCCTCCTGCCGCTCTTCTTCGTCTACTCGGGCCTCAACACGCGGATCGGCCTCGTGAACACGCCCGCTCTCTGGGGGCTCGCCCTCCTCGTCCTCCTCGCGGCGACGCTCGGCAAGGGGGGCGCCTGCTACGCGGCGGCCCGGCTCGGCGGCGAGCCGCACCGGGAGGCCGTGGGGATCGGGGCGCTCATGAACGCCCGCGGCCTGATGGAGCTGATCATCCTGAACATCGGCCTCGAGCGCGGCGTCATCACGCCCACGCTCTTCTCGATCATGGTCCTGATGGCGATCTTCACGACGCTGACCGCCCTCCCCGTCTTCAACCTCGCGTTCGGCAGGAAGGTGGTCGGCGAAGGAGCCGTGGCCGCCCCCGCGACGGCGCCCGGTCCCCTCCTCCTCGACGACTGACGGCGAGCCGGCTCACCCGAGGAGCGACCGGAAGCGCTCCCCCTCCTCGCGGAGGATCGCCTCGGCGGCCCTCACCCCTGCGTCCTGCGCCTCTTCGAAGAGAGGGAGCCCGGAGGCATCGGCGTGGGCGAAGCGGACGCGTCCGACGGGCCGCTCCAGGGCTTCCCGCTCGGGGTGCCAGACGAAGCCGGGGTGCGGGCGCGCCATCGCGTGCCCCCAGAGGTAGACGTCGACGTTCGTGACGAGGGCAGGGAGGTCGGGGTGCGCGCGGGAGAGGTCGGCGAGGACGGCCTCCGCGAGCTCCTTCCAGGTGGCGGCGAGGAGCTTCTCGCGCGCCTTCCGCGGCTCCTCGCCCGCGAAGACGAGGTAATAGGTCAGGACCGTCGGGCCGTGCGACGGTCCCGACTGGTGCGTCGCGACGACGTAGCCCAGCCCGCGGGAGTCGTAGAGGACGTTGTCCCAGCAGAGGGGGAAGCCCCGGTCGGCTGGCCGGCCCGAGAGCGTGACGTTCGCGACGAGCCACGGCGCATACTCGAACGCCCGGAGGAACGGGGGAGGGCTCTCGCGCCACGGGGCGAGGACCTTCGCGGCGGTGTAGCGGGGGAGCGCGTAGACGACGTGACGGGCCGCGACCTCGACGACCTCGTTCCGGGGCGCGTCGAGCCAACGGAGAACGGCGCCGCCGGGGCGCGGGACGACGTCGAAGACGACGGCCGCGGTGACGATCCGCTCCCCGGCCGCCTTCACGAGGTGCTTCACGAGGCGCCCATTCCCCTCGGGCCAGGTCAGGAACGAGGCGGGCTCCTCGAACGGCTCGTTCGGGGCGGTCCCGCGGAGGCGCGAGGCGAAGTAGTGGATTCCGGCCCAGGCGGACGTGTCGTCGAGCGAGGAGCCGAAGTCGTCCCGCGTGGCGTACTCGGCGAACCAGAAGAGGCGGGCGCCGCGGTAGCCGCCCCGCGTGAGCCACTCCCGCATCGAGATCCGGTCGAGCGCCGTCCACTCCGCGTCGTCGGAGGAGCGCCGGCGGGGGAGCGCGAACGCCCGGCGCCCTTTCGCGTCGCGGAGCCCCGCGAAGCGGTGCATCTCCCTCTCGAATCGGGCGAGCTCCTCGCGGTCCTCCCGGGAGGCGCCGGCGCGCGGGTAGAGCCCCTCGTACCAGAGGCCGCGGAAGTAGAGGCGCTCCTCGGGCTCGGCGCAGAGCATCTCCTCGGCCCACTCGGGGGCTCCGTCCGCGTTCCGGCCGGCGACGGCGCCGACTTCCTCGAGGAGCGTCTCGAGCGCCGCGTTGCCGTACATCGGCACGGGGACGTAGTGCGCGCCCCACGGGTACGCGGAGACGGCGTTCGCGCCCGAGCGGGCGTTCCCGCCCGGCTCGTCCTCGAGCTCGTAGATCCGGAAGTCCGTGAAGCCGGCGCGGGTGAGCGTCCAGGCGGCGGAGAGGCCGGAGATCCCGGCGCCGAGGATGGCGACCCCGACGCTCTCCTTCCGGGCGACGGGGCGCGAGAGGAGCTCGCCGGTCCGGATCCGGTGGCCGCGCAGGACGTCGGCCCCGACGATCGCGCCGGAGAAGGCCGGGGCGTCCGGGCCGCCGCCGCAGGCCGCGAGGAGGGACGAGAGGGCCGGCAGGCCGGCGAGCGCGGCGATCGCCTCGCGGCGGGAGGGCCTCACGTCACTCGAACGCCCGCCACTCGCTCTCGTAGGTCCGGACGAGGACCTGGTCGTGGAGGCGGTTGACGGGCGCCTCGGCCCACGGCGCCATGTCGGGCCCGAACGAGAAGAGGGCGGGGAGCGTCTCGCGGGAGAGGAAGCGGAGGCCGGGCAGGACGGCGGACGGGACGTCGAAGGGGCGGGGCGAGGCGAGGACGAAGCCCCATTCGCCGAAGGACGGGACGGCGGCGTGGTAGGCCCGCGTCGCGAAACCGGTCGCGGCGATCGTCCGGTCGATGATCCAGAACGAGCGCCGGGCGAACAGCGGAGACGTCGACTGGACCGCGAAGGCCCCGTCCGGCGCGAGGCGGCGCTTCAGGAGCCCGTAGAAGCGCTTCGTGTAGAGCTTTCCGACCGCGAAGCTGTTCGGGTCGGGGAAGTCGACGAAGACGAGGTCGAAGAGGCCGGACTCCGTCTCCAGCCACTTCATCGCGTCGTCGTTCACGACCGAGACCTTCGGCGAGAGGAGCGAGCCGCCGTTCAGCTCGAGGAAGAGCGGGTTCTCGCGGGCGAGACGGGTCACGAGCGGATCGAGGTCGACGAGGACGACCTCCTCTACGGAGGGGTGCCGGAGCACTTCGCGGACGGCGAGGCCGTCGCCGCCGCCGAGGACCGCGACGCGGCGCGCGCCGGGCACGACGGCGAACGCGGGATGGACGAGCGCCTCGTGGTAGCGGTACTCGTCGACGGAGGAGAACTGCAGGTGGCCGTTCAGGAAGAGCTGGAAGCCGGCCCGGTTTCGGGTCAGGACGACGCGCTGGTAGGGCGAGCTCTTCGCGAGAAGGACCTCGTCGGCGTACTGCTGCTCCTCGGCCAGGCCCGAGAGCCGGTCGGCCGCGACGAAGCCTCCGAGGAGGAGCGCCGCGACGAGGCCCGCCTTCGCGTAGAGGCCGCCGGCGGGCCCGATCTCGTCTCGGAACAGCCGGACCGACGTGAAGGCGACGGCGACGTTCAGGAGGCCGAAGAGGAGCGACGTCCGGAAGAGCCCGAGCGTCGGGACGAAGACGAGCGGGAAGAGGAGGGAGGCGGCGAGCGCTCCGAGGTAGTCGAACGTCAGGACCTGGGCGACGAGGTCCTTGAACGCCACCGAGCGCCGCAGGAGCCGGAGCATCAGGGGGATCTCGACGCCGACCAGCGTCCCGACGGCGAAGACGAGACCGTAGAAGACCGGGTGGAACCACCGCGGCGAGAGGAACGCGAACGAGAGGATGAGGGCCGAGAAGCCGCCGAGGAACGCGACGGCGATCTCGATCTCCACGAACCGGCGGGCGACGCCCTTCTCGATGTACTTCGAGAGCCACGCTCCCGCCCCCATCGCCGTCAGGTAGATCCCGATGACGAGCGAGAACTGGGTAACCGTGTCGCCGAGGAGGTAGCTCGCGAGCGCTCCGGCGACGAGCTCGTAGACGAGCCCGCACGTGGCGATGACGAGGACCGTCAGGTAGACCGGCCCCGGCCGGACCGGGCTCGGCGTCACCGGGTCACGAGCCGATGGCCGACCCGATGATGAAGGCCATCCCGAGGACCACCGCCGCGATCACGACTCCGAGCGCGACGTTCTGGTCCTCCTCGATCTCCTTCTTCAGGGAGAACGGGAGGATGCGCGGAAGGACGAGGAAGAAGAGCCCGAAGACCCCGATCCCGATCGCCGAGAAGACGAGCGCCGACCAGACCTGTCCCGCGTGGAGCTGCCACCAGTTCATCACTTCCCTCCCGTCCAGAAGCTGTAGGCCCGGAATCCGGTCGCGCTCCGCGCCCCGGCGGCGACGACACCCTTCTTCGCGTTCGTCGGAAGCTCCCACCCGGCGAAGCCGGCCCAGGCGTAGGCCGTCAGGAGGAGCGCACCGAAGACCTGGAACCCTCGTCTCAGCATGTCGGCCTCACTCGTCTTCGTCCGAGCCGCTCCCCCCGCCGTAGTCGCTCTCGGCCCACCGCCGTCCCTCGAACCGGGCCTTCGAGATCGCGAGCGCGATCGGGCCGAGAAGGAGGAGGACGAGGACGGCCATCAGGTGAGCGAACCGGGGGACGCCGCTCCGGAGCCGGATGTCGTAGTACGGGGGCGCCTTCCCGCGCTCGAGCTCAGGCTCGAGGCGGAGGACGTAGCGCCCGGCGGGGACGCGGCCGACGTAGACGGTCCGCGAGCGGGAGCCTTCGCTCCACCTCTCGCCGCCGTCGACGCCGTGGTAGTAGTCGGACTGGAGGCCGAAGCCGTACGCCTGACCGGTCGCCTCCTCGAGGAGGACCGCCCCGACGTAGACCCAGGAGTTGTCGGTCGGCGCGTCGATCCGCGCCTCGACGTTCCCGGTGTGGGGCACCTCGAACGGCTCCGTGACGACGGTGAGCGTCTCGGCGACGGCGTCGGGGGCGATCGTCGGGTCGGTGGCGGCGACGGAGAGGTCGTGCCGCTTCTGGTAGACGACCTTCCGGTCGGCCTTGATGTTGAAGAAGACGAAGAGGAAGACGGCGATCCCGGCGAAGAGGGCGACGGTGCGCAGGAACCCTCGCGCGCTCTCGGCGTGCGGCCAGGGCTGGTTCGAGCCGACCCCCTCGGGCGCCGGCAGCGGCGCCCCGAGGCCGAAGCCCGATTCGAGCTCCTCCTTCGGGACGTACGACCCTTCCGACCAGGTCACCTCGTTCGCGTACCGCTCTTCCGAAAGGATTCGGGGCGGCGCGACGTAGTCGGAGACGTCGGTCGACTCGCCCTTCTTCACCTCCCAGTAAAACTCGCCGAGGACGGCCTCGACGCGGGCGGTCGTCGACTGGAAGTGCTTGTAGCGCGTCCCTCGGTAGACCGCGAGGCGCGGCGCGGTCGAGACCTCTCCCGCCGCCGCCGGCTCGACGAGCGTCCAGTGCCCGTTCGACTCGACGAGCCAGTGGTAGGCCTCGGACTTCGTCTCCTTGAGGAGGTATTCCCGCCAGTAGTAGTGGACGCCGTCGACGGTGCAGGCCTTCAGGACGGCTCCGAGGATGGCGTACCTCTTCCCCCGGATGGTGCCTTCCGCCCCGAGCGGGAGGAGCGGCTTGAACGGCAGCTTCTGGAGCCTCGCGAGGACCTCGAACTTCGCCGACGTGGCCCCGTCCTGAGGCGTCGCGAGGACGGAGCCGCAGTAGGTGCAGGCGACGCGTACGGTGTTCGCCGGGTCTTTCAGCTGGAGGCCCGCGCCGCAGGCGGGGCAGTTCAAAGAGGACGCCCGCGCGGCGACCTTCCGCTCGCTCCACCCTTCGACCCCCGCGACGCCGAGGTCGGCGAGGGCGACGGGGCGCCCGACGAAGAAGGCGTCGACGCCGGGGTCGTCGCCGTAGTCGAGCGTCCCGACGCTCCCGTCGGCGCCCGAGAGGTCGGCGTACATGAAGACCGCTCCCGGCGTCGCCGCGAACGGGAGGTCGCCCTCCGCCGAAGCGTAGAGCGCCTGGCGGCGGTCGGTCACCGTAGGTGCAGGCGACGCGTACGGTGTTCGCCGGGTCTTTCAGCTGGAGGCCCGCG
>CAZWRQ010000243.1:0-7641 GCA_964636395.1 uncultured Holophagales bacterium | reverse complement strand
AGATAGGCGTCGATCCGCCGGCGGGTCTCTTTCGTCTTCCGGTAGACGCCGCGCTCCTCCGTCGGCAGGAGGACCTGCTCGGCGAGCCAGTTCCGGATCGTGGCGCGGGAGATTCCGAGGGCGACGAGCTCGCTCGCGCGGATCTCGCCCGGCTTCCCCGCACTCGAGGCGGAGCGGGTCGGCGTCGCACCGCTTCGTCCCGTCGTCGGCTTCGGCTCCGCCCTCCGCGCGGGCCGCCCGGCCCGTTTCGCGGCAGCCTTCGGAGGCGACGGAGCCGGAGGCAGCTGCACTCGCGCCCGCCGGGGGACCCGCTCGGCCGCCTCCGCCCGACGCGAGCCGCGCGCCGGCAGATCCGCGTGCTTCGGAGCCGGAGCGGCCCGCGTCGCCCCGGCCGGCGGCGCCTCCCCGCCCTCCAGGTCGATTCCGAAGATCGACGAGAGGTCCGCGCCGGCGAGCGAGTCGTCGGCCGCCGTCGCCGCGGCGACGGGCGCTTCGGCGGCCGCGGAGACGAGCTCGAGATGGTCGACCTCCCGGAGCAGGAAGAGGAGCTCGGGGCTCCGGTCGAGGCGGGCGCCGATTCCGTAGAGTGCGGCCGCGAGGTGCTTGCAGAGGCGGGCCGAGTCGGGGCAGGAGCAGCGCATCCGGATCTCGGCCGGCGCGGGAAAGAGCCCGGCGCCGGGGCGGGTCACGACGGCCATGACCGCTTCCGAGAGCCGGCCGCTCAGGAGCTCGACGAGCGAGTCGATCTTCCCGGCGCACTCCGAGCGGATCTCCTTCCAACGCGGCTCGGGAAGCTTCGCGACGGAGACCTCGACCTCGTAGAGGTGGCTCCCCTGGACGAGCGCGGTGACCCGGCCGGCGGCGACTTTCAGGTCGACGACGAACCCGTTCGCGAGGTAGGAGCGCCCGCGCGGGAGACGGTTCGCGAAGTCGCCGTAACGCTCGAGGTTCCGGCACCAGGACTTGCCCCAGAAGGTCCGCGCGATCGTCCGTCCCTCGATCGAGACCGGCTCCGGCGCGCTTCCCTTCTTCCGCAGGGCCGCCGCCGTCTTCGCGGCGCGGGCCTTCCGGCTCGCGACGCTCACGTACGGGGCCCAGCCCCCGCCGTATCCCCAGCCCATCTCTTCTCCTACTCCTCCGTCGCCGCGGTGAGGTCGAGCGCGACGAGACGGAGGATCTCGTCGTCGCTCATCTCGGTGATCTTCTGCTCCGCGCCCTCGCCGAGGACGTCCCGGGCGAGGGCCTTCTTCTCTTCGATGAGGGCGTCGATCCGCTCCTCGACCGTGCCGCGGCAGACGAGCTTGTGGACGAGGACGTTCCGCGTCTGCCCGATCCGGAACGCGCGGTCGGTCGCCTGGTCCTCGACCGCGGGGTTCCACCAGCGGTCGAAATGTACGACGTGCGAAGCCTCGGTGAGGTTCAGCCCGGTGCCTCCCGCCTTGACCGAGACGACGAAAAAGGGCGGCCCCTCCTCGCGCTGGAACTCCTCGACGAGCGCACGGCGCTTCGCCACCGGGGTGCCGCCGTGGAGGACGAGCCCCGGCCGGCCGAACGGACCCGCGAGGAACGACGCGAGCGGCGCGGTCATCTCCTGGAACTGCGTGAAGACGAGGGCCTTCTCCTGTCGCGAGGCGATCTCCTCGGCGAGCATTCCGAGCCGCTGGAGCTTGCCGCTCCCGGCGGGGTCGAACGCTCCGTCGCGCAGCCACTGCGAAGGGTGGTTGCAGAGCTGCTTGAAGCGCATGAGGTAGGAGAGGACGAGGCCGCGCCGCTTCATCCCGTCGACGCTCTCGAGGAGCTTCGCGAGCTCACGGACGGCCTGCTGGTAGAGGGCCGCCTGCGCCTTCGAGAGGGGGCAGTAGACCTTCATCTCCGTCTTCTCGGGGAGGTCGGCGATGACGCTCCGGTCGGTCTTCAGGCGTCGCAGGATGAAGGGGCGGACGAGGCGCCGGAGCGGTCCCCAGTCGGGCGCGACCGACTCGGAGCGCTCCTTCGTGAATGCCGAGAAGGCCTTCGCCGACCCGAGGAGGCCGGGCTGGAGGAAGTCGAAGAGAGACCAGAGGTCGCCGAGACGGTTCTCGACCGGCGTCCCGGTGAGGGCGAGCCGGCCCCGGCTCTTCAGCTCCTTGACGGCCCGGGTCTGCTTCGCCGCGGGGTTGCGGATCGCCTGCGCCTCGTCGAGGACGACGAGCCCCCAATCGGCCTCCCGCAGCCCCTCGAGCCGGAGGAGCGTGGCGTAGGTCGTGATCGTGACGTCCGCGCCCCGCGAGAGCTCCGCGGCGCCGGCGAGCTCCCTGGCGGGAGTGACCGACGGGTGCGCCACGAAGACCGAGAGGGACGGCGAGAAGCGGGCGATCTCGGCCGTCCAGTTCGCGACGAGCGAAGCCGGGACGACGAGGAGGTGCGGGCCGTGCTCGCCCGCCCTCTTCAGGGCGAGGAGGTGGGCGAGGACCTGGATCGTCTTGCCGAGCCCCATGTCGTCCGCGAGACACCCGCCCAGCCCGAGGCCCGCGAGCGTGTGGAGCCAGGCGACGCCGTCGCGCTGGTAGGGGCGCAGCGTCCCGCGGAGCGCCGGTCCCGGGTCGGCCTCCGCGCGCGCGTCCGGGCTCCGGAGACGCGCGAGTGCCTCCGCGAGCCACGGGCCCGGTGCGACGCGCACCCAGCCCCCGGGCGCGGAGCCTTCCCCCTCCATGCCGGCGGCGAGCCGGAGCGCCTCGGCGATCCCGACGCCCTTCGCGTGCTCCTCCGCCCGCTTCGCGAGCCGCGCGAGGGCGTCCTTCAGCTCCGCCGGGGCGATCTCGACCCAGCGGCCCCGCACGAGGGCGAGGCCCTCGGACGCGGCGAGGATCGCCCGTCTCTCCGCCGCGGTGAGCGGCTCTCCGTCCAGGGTCAGCTCGACCGAGAAATCGAGAAGCGCCGAGCCGCCCACGCCGGTCCTGGCCCGTCCGCCGATCGTCACGCGGACCTCGGGCCTCGGCAGCGCCTCCCTCTTCCACCAGTCGGGGAGGCGCAGGAGGACGCCGCTCTCCTCGAGGAGAGGCGCCTCGGAGAGGAACTCCCACGCCCGCCTCGGCGTGAACGCGAGCGGCCGGAAGACCTCACCCGAGTCGACGAGGGCCTTGACGAACGGGCTCTTCTCCGCGGCGCGCTGGACGGGGACGAGGAGCGTCTTCAGCGCCTCCCGGTCCCGCGCCGCCCCCGACTCGCGCACGGCGTGCCCGAGCGGCTGGTGCTGGACGCGGCCCGTCTCGGCGAGACGCGCGGCGTAGGTGGCGAGGAACGCGAAGGGTTTCGCCTCGTCCCGCCGGTTCTCGGCGAGATGGAAGCAGACCCGCCCGACCGAGTGCCAGAGCGGACTCCGCGACCTGAGCCACTCCTCGACGGTGCCGTCCCACGCCGCGACCTCGGCGCGAGCCGCCGCGCCGACGTCGCTCCAGACCGCGCGGAGGACTTCGGCCGTGAGGTACTCGAGCCCCGTCAGGGGCGGCGCGGCGGCGGCTCGCGCCTCCAGGTCGGTCGCCGGCGGCGCCGGGACCTCGAGGGTCGCGCGCCGCTCCTCGGCGTCGGGGATCCGGGCCAGGCCGGTGACCCAGAGCCGGCCGAGGTCCCGGAAGAACGCGAGCGACGGCGGAAGCGGCGTCACCGGCTCGGCCGCGCCGAGGTGGAGGACGCCGCTCCCGGCGCCCCGCGCGAAGGCCGCCTCGACGCGCGCGGCCACGGGCGTCGCGGGGGCGTCCGCGTCCGACGGGAGACGCTCGAGCTTCAAATGCCCGTGCGGCGTCACCGCGATCGCGAGGAGCGTCAAGACTCGCGACGGGGGTGCAGGCGCGGCGTTCACTCCGGACGCGCGAGCCCCAGCTCCCGCCGAATCAGGTCGAGGTCCATCGGCGACGGATCGTCGGGGTGCCGCGCCTGCTGCTCCGCGAGCTCCGCGAGGATCGCCTCGACCTTCCGCCGCCCGCTCTCGGTCTTCACGAGCGTCCGCGGACGGCGATTCCCGAGGGCCGGGATGACCTCGTCACACCAGGCGAGCGAGTGGTCGCGCCCCATCTTCGCGAGAGCCTCGCGGACCTCGGGGAGCGCCATCAGCTTCGCCTGCTCGGCCCGGAAGCGCGCCTCGGTGGCCGGGTCGACCGGCTTCGACATCGCTTCCTCGAGCGGCTCGCTCGTGACGCTCCGGAAGGTGGCCGTCTTCCCGAGGGCCTTGTCGAGCTTCTTCCGGAGCCGCTCCGCCCGCTCGGACGAGTTCGTCTCGACGGAGAGGACGCCGCTCTCCAGTCTCAGCGTCCCGACCTCGAGGGTCGCACCCGGGTAATGCCGGGCCTTCGGCGGCTGCGTCTTCCGGAACGTGCCCGCGAGGGGGCTCGACCCCTCCTCGAGGTCGAGTCCGTCCAGCTTCGCGAGCACCTCTCGCACGCCGGCCTCCCACGTCACGTCCCATCGCAGCGTCGTGAAGACGAGCTCGTGGCCTTCCGTGTTCCGGACCTCCGGGCGGCGCCCTGCCGCCACCGGAGGGCGCTCCTCGTTCATCAGGTGCTCGAGGATCTCCTCGCCCACCGCGATCCCCTTGAAACGGCTCTTCAGGGCGATCCCGAGCTGCTTCACGAGCAGGTCGGCGGCCGCCGCGGCCTCCTCCATCGAGTCGAGGTGCCACGGGTCGTCGGGGTCGTCGATCGGCTCGGGGTCGACCGGGACGTGCCGGCCCCGATGGCGGACGAGCCGGCAGGTCAGGCCGGGCTCGTCCCAGCGCCAGCCTTCGGGAGCCGGAAGGCGGGCCCCCGTGCGTACGTCCTCGAGGTCGACCCCGCTGCGTGTCCGGTGGGCGAGGCAGACCGTGTCCTCGGCCTCGACGAGGGCCCGGATCGCGGCGTGCGCCGCCTCCGGCAAGGCGTTCCCGTGTCGCTCGAGGATGAGGTCGCCCGCCGTCCCTCCCGTCTCGGCAAGGACGACGTCGAAGGGAAGCCGCGGAAGGAAGATCGCGACGACCTCGTCTTCGTCGCCTTCGTTCTCCTCGACGAACCGCGCCATCATCGCGAAAGCCGCATTGCAGCTCGCGAGAGCGGGATCCTTCTGGGCCGAGGGTGAGATGCAGACCTCCCCCGCGAGGCCGACGGCGGCGCGGAGCTCGGCCTCCTCCCGGCTCCGGCCGGCGGCAATGGACATCGCGAGGTAGCTCCGGTATCTGGCGGGGAGCTCCGAAGGCGGAGCATAGCCCTGGTCCTCGTCGGCGCGTCGCGAAAGGGCGAGGCAGCAGACCTTGAACTTCTTCCCGCTTCCACAGGGGCAGGGGTCGTTTCGTCCAATCGCCATGACGCGGAGTATGGATCGGCGGAGCGCGGAGCCGGGGACTCCTCTCGACCGGGCGCACGTTGACACGGAGCCCGCTCCGTCCCATATTCCCGCCCGACGGATGCCTAGGGGTGGCCGGGAAACCGGCCTGAGAGCAGACCCTCGAACCTGATCCGGGTCATACCGGCGAAGGGAACGGCAAACGGAAGCGGGAGCTTCCGCAAACCTCGAGAGACCCCGACGGATCCGCTTCGATCCCCGCGTGCGGGGAAGGAGGCGCTTCCATGACCCGAGCCCCGAAGACGAAGACCCGAAGCCTCGCGGGCGCGCTCGCGCTCGCCCCGCTCCTCGCGCTGGCCGGCCTCGCGACCGCGGTCGAGCCCGAGCCGCCGGCCGCGGCGACCGGTCCGGCCGACGCCGACCCGGCCTCCGAGAAGGTCCCGCCGATCCCCCGCCGCGTCGAGGAGGTCGTCGTCCAGGCCGTCCGCGCCGACGTCGACACGCCGGTCACCAAGACCGACGTCCCGCGCGCGGAGATCGAGAGGAAGAACCTCGGGCAGGAGATGCCGGCGCTCCTCGCCGACCTCCCGGCGATGACGTACTACTCCGACACGGGGGTCGGGAACGGCTACGCCTACGTCTCGATGCGCGGTGTCGGTCCGACCCGGATCAACTTCACGCTCGACGGCGTCCCGCTCAACGAGCCCGAGGACGGGACGCTCTACTTCGTCGACTTCGGCGACCTCGGGAGCTCGGTCGAGAGCCTCCAGGTGCAGCGGGGCGTCGGGACGTCCGCCGCGGGAGTCGCGAGCTTCGTCGGCTCGGTCAACTTCGCGAGCCTCGACCTCGCCGAGGAGACCGGGACGACGGCCCGGTTCACGCTCGGATCGTTCGGGACGGAGCGCGCGACGGTCGGCGTCCAGACGGGCCGCCTCGGCTCGTCGGGCTTCAAGGCCTACGTCCGCGGCTCGTACCAGGCGACGGACGGCTTCCGCGACAACTCCGAGATCCGCCAGCGGAGCCTCTTCGCGGGCCTCTCGCACGAGAGCGAGAAGGGCTACTTCAAGCTCTTCGGCTTCCTCGGGCGCGAGCGGTCGCAGTCGGCCTACTACGCCGTCGAGCCGGAGATCCTCGAGGAGAACCCCCGCTACAACCCGCTCACGCCCGACGACAAGGACCGCTTCGGCCAGCAGTTCGTCCAGGCCCAGTACACGCGCTTCCTCTCCGAGACGACGAGCCTCGCCGGGCAGCTCTACGTGAACGACGCCGGCGGCTGGTACCGCCTCTGGAACTCCTCGCGCACGGCGCTCCGTGAGTACGGCCTCGACTGGACGAACCTCGGCGCGGCCGTGACGCTGAAGACGACGCTCGGGCCGCTCGGGGTGACGTGGGGCGTCCACGGGAGCGACTTCGAGAGCCGCCGGACGCGCGACGTCGTCGGCGGCGCGCGGTCGTACGAGAACCGCGGATACAAGGACGAGGCTTCGACGTTCGTGAAGCTCTCCCGCGACGCGGGCAACTGGCACCTCTACGCCGACGCGCAGCTCCGCTGGGCCCGCTTCCGCTACGCCGGCACCGTCGCCGTCGAGCCGGTCTCCTGGACGTTCCTGAACCCGAAGCTCGGCGTCCGCCGCGACCTCGGAAAGGACCTCTCCCTCTACGCCTCCGTCGGGATGACGAGCCGCGAGCCGGGGCGCGGCGACCTCCTCCTCGGCGAGGAGAACGTCTCCGTCCCGCACGACCTCGACGCGGTGAAGCCGGAGAAGGTCGTGGCCGTCGAGCTCGGCGCCGCGTGGAAGAGCGGCCCGTTCGCCGCCCAGGTGAACCTCTACGACATGGAGTTCCGCGACGAGATCGCCCTGACCGGCGAGCAGTCGGAGGTGGGCCTCTCGATCCGCCGGAACGCCGAGCGGAGCTTCCGGCGCGGCCTCGAGTGGGACCTCGCATTCCGCCCGCGCGAGGAGCTCGCGTTCCGCTTCACGGGGAGCTGGAGCTGGAATCGGATCCGCTCCTGGACGCAGTTCTACGAGGTCTACGACGACGCGGGCGAGTGGGCCGGGACGACGAGCCGAACGTTCGCGGACGTCGAGCCCGTCCTGTCGCCGCCGTTCGTCGGGAACCTGATCGTGGAAGGGTCGCCCCTTCCCGGCCTGACGCTCGGCGCGACGGGACGGTACGTGGCGAAGGCGTGGCTCGACAACACGAACGCCGACGGGATCTCGACGCCGTCGTGGTGGAAGGTCGACCTTTCCGCCTCGTACGACCTCTCGCGCTTCGTGAAGGCCGGGAGCCCGAAGCTGAAGGTCGTCGTCGAGAACCTCTTCGACGAGGAGAAGATCTGGGCGAACGGCT
>CAZWRQ010000242.1:0-7697 GCA_964636395.1 uncultured Holophagales bacterium | reverse complement strand
AGCGGAAGAGAAAGATGGCGATCGTCCGCCCGAAGGACCGCGTCGTGGCGCTCCTGAAGCTGACGCGGCTCGACACCCTGATCCGGATCTTCCCGGACGACGAGGCCGCCCTGGAGTACCTCGCCGGGTGAGCGCGCCCGGCGCGCGAACGCCGCGTTCCGGAGAGGCTCCCGTGTTTGACGCCACCCGCCCTGCGTCGTATCCTCCCGCTCCCCGCTCGTGCGAAAGTGGCGGAACTGGTAGACGCGCAAGGCTCAGGACCTTGTGGCTCTTAACAAGCCGTGGGGGTTCGAGTCCCCCCTTTCGCACCACTCCTCCCCGCCTCGCGCGGTGGAGGCCTGCCTTGGCGGGACGCCCCGAAAGGACACCGTGACCGCTCCGACACCCGCATTCCCCGACAACCGCGTCCTCGCGGCCCTCTCGCCGCGCGGCCAGCGCATCCTCTCGTTCCGCGACCTCGCGAAGGGGATCCTCGGCCCCTCGGCCGACGAGGCCTCCCTCGAGGCCCTCCGCGCCGAGATCGACGCGCTCGAGCGCAAGGGGCTCGTCGTCCGCACCCGCGGGGAGAAGCTCTCCCTCATCGAGTTCACGAGCCTGAAGGCGGGGCGGATCGCGTTCCGCGGCGAGGGGCGCGCCTGGCTCCTCTCGGGCAAGCCGGGGGTCCCCGACCTCCCCATCGCCCGGGGAGGCGGCGGCTCGGCGCTCGACGGGGACTTCGTCCTCGTGAGGGTCGAGAAGGCGAAGGGGCACGCCGGCTACCGTGGCCCGGCCGAGGTGGGCGTCGTCACGAAGGTCCTCGTCCGCCGGCGGGAGACCGTCGTCGGACGGATCCAGCGCCGGTCCGACGGCGTCGTCCTCGTCCCGTACGACACGAAGATCGACGCCCTCCTCCGGATTCCCGACGGGATGGACCTCGACGCGCCCGACGGCATCTACGTCGACGCCCGGATCACCTCCTGGCCCGACGAGCATCGGCTCGCGCAGGCGGAAGTGACCGAGCTCATCGGCTTTCCGGGCGAGGAAGGGGTCGACGTCGAGGTCGTCGCCCGCAAGTGGGGCATCCCTCGCGAGTTCCCGAAGGCGGTCCTCGACGACGCCAAGCGGGCGATCCGCGACGTGGGCGAAGCCGAGCGCGCGGCGCGCCGCGACCTGACGCGCGAGGTCTCGGTCACGATCGACGGCGAGTCGGCCCGCGACTTCGACGACGCGATCTCCGTCGAGGAGCTCCCGGGCGGAGGCTTCCGCCTCGGCGTCCACATCGCCGACGTCTCCCATTACGTGAGGCCGGGCACCGCCCTCGACGCCGAGGCGTTCGAGCGCGGCACCTCCGTCTACTTTCCCGACCGCGCCGTACCGATGCTCCCCGAGCGCCTCTCGACCGACCTCTGCTCCCTCCGTCCGCGCGAGGAGCGGAGGACGGTGACGGCGCTCCTGACGCTCGACGAGAAGGGCGAGACCCGGAAGGCGGAGTTCTTCCGGAGCGTCATCCGCTCCCGGGCGCGCCTCACCTACACCGACGTCGCGGCGTTCTTCTCCGGCGAGGAGCCGGGGGAGGAGAAGCTCCCGGCGGAGGTCCGGCCGATGCTCCTCGCCGCCCGAAAGGCGGCGTTCGCCCTCCGCTGGATGCGCCGCGGCCGCGGGGCGCTCGACTTCGACCTCCCCGACGCCGACCTCATCCTCGGCGAGAAGGGGGACGTCGTCGACATCGTCCGGGCCGTGCGGAACGAGGCGCATCGCCTCGTCGAGGAGTTCATGCTCGCCGCCAACGAGGCCGTGGCGAAGCACCTCCTCTTCGTCCCGTCGCCGGCCATGTATCGGGTCCACGACCGCCCCGACGAGCGCAAGCTCGCCGACCTGCGCGCCGTCCTCGAGCCGCTCGGCTACGAGATCCCCGCCGAGGACGACGCCGTCAGCCCGGGCGTCTTCCAGTCGATCCTCGACCAGGCCGAGGGGAAGCCCGAGGAGCGGTTCGTCTCCGACCTCGTCCTCCGCGCGCAGAAGAAGGCCCTGTATGCGCCCGAGTGCCGCGGCCACTACGCGCTCGCCGCGCCGTACTACGCGCATTTCACCTCGCCGATCCGGCGCTACCCCGACCTCGTCGTCCATCGCGCCCTCTGCGAGTGGATCGCCGCGAAGCGCCCGCCGGCCGCGGCCGAGGCCGAGAGCCGCGAGCGCTGGCTTTCCGACGCCGCGGCCCAGTGCTCCGAGCGCGAGCGGCGCGCCGAGTCGGCCGAGCGCGAGGCGCAGTCCTGGAAGAAGTTCGTCTTCCTCTCGAAGAAGGTCGGCGAGGAGTTCGAGGCCTACGTCTCCGCCGTCGTCCCGTTCGGCCTCTTCATCACCCTCGAGGACGTCTACGCCGACGGCCTCCTCCCGATGGACGCCCTCGGCGACGACTGGTACCGGTACGAGGACGTCGAGCACCGCCTCGTGGGCGAGTCGAGCGGGCGCGTCTTCCGCCTCGGCGATCACCTGCGCGTCAAGCTCGTCCGGGCCGACTTCGACAAGCGCCTCCTCGACTTCCAGCTCCACGGCGTCCCGCCGGCCCGGCGCGACGACCGCGTCGCGCCGCCCGTCTGGACGCCGGCGCCCGCGCCGCGGCGACCGGGCGGGGGAGCCCCGAAGGAGGGAGCCGGTCGCGGCCGGGGCGGCCGAAAGGCGCCGGCCCGCAAGCCGGCCCCGGACGGAGCGGGGTCGAAGCCGCCCCGCGGCGCTCCGCGCGGGAGGCGCAGGTGACGGACGCTGTGCGCGGAGGGCACGCGTACTCGGTCGCCCTCGTCGGCCGCCCGAACGTCGGGAAGTCCGCCCTCTTCAACCGCCTCTCCGGGACCCGCAAGGCGCTCGTCCACGACCGCCCTGGCATGACCCGCGACTCCTTCGCCCTCGACCTCGTCAGCGAGACGGGGCGCCGCTGGCGGCTCGTCGACACCGGCGGGCTCGACCTCGACGCGGCCGGCGGCTTCGCCGCCTGGACGAGCGAGAAGGCGCTCGACGCCGTCGTGGACGCCGACCTCCTCGTCCTCGTCCTCGACGGCTCCGACGGCGTCCTCCCCGAGGACGAACGGATCGCCGGCCGGCTCCGCGCTCTCGGCAAGCCGGTCGTCGTCGCCTGGAACAAGGTCGACCGCAAGGAGGCCGAGGCCGGCGTGGAGCAGGGGTATCGCCTCGGCTTCGACGACGTCTTCGGCGTCTCGGCCGTCCACGGCATCGGGAGCGACGAGCTCCTCGAGGCGCTCGAGGCGCGCCTCCCCGAGGACCTCGACCCCGAGACGCGCGTCGAGGGGCTTCCCATCGCCATCGTCGGCCGCCCGAACGTCGGCAAGTCCTCGATCGTCAACCGGATCGTGGGCGCCGAGCGGGTCATGGTCTCGGAGATCGCCGGAACGACGCGGAACCCCGTCGACGTGGAGCTCGTCCACGCCGGCAAGAGCTACCGCCTCGTCGACACCGCGGGCATCCGGCGGAAGGGGAAGACGTCCGATTCGGCCGAGCTCCTTTCCGTCGTCGCCGCGCGCAAGGCGATGGAGCGCGCCCGGATCGCCGTCATCATCTTCGACGCGTCCGAGGGGATCACCTCGCAGGACGCCACGATCGCCGGCTACGCCGAGGAGGCGCGGCGAAGCCTCGTCCTCGTCGCGAACAAGTGGGACCTCCTCGCGGACGACCCCGTCGCCCAGAAGACTCTCCGCGACGACGTCCGCCGCCGCTTCGTCTTCACGCGCGGCGCCGCGTTCCTCACCGTCTCGGCGAAGACCGGCGCGGGGGTGTCGAAAATCCTCCCCGAGGCCGACGCCGTCGCCCGGCGCTCGACGCTGAAGCTCCCGACGGGGGAGCTGAACCGGGTCCTGAAGAAGGCCTTCGAGGCCCAGCTCCCGAAGGGGCGCTCGGGGCGCGAGCTGAAGATCCGCTACGCGGTCCAGATCGCGTCCGAGCCGCCCCTCATCCGGCTCTTCTCCGACCGGGACGAGCCGCTCCACTTCGCGTTCGAGCGCTTCCTCCAGAACCGGCTGCGGGAGAAGTGGGACCTCGCGGGCGTTCCCCTGAAGTTCGTCGTCCGCAAGGGCGAATAGCCCGTTGCATTAGACTCGGGGCCGGTCCCAGGAGGAAACGCACGGCGTGAGCGAGACGAAGTCGGCCTCGGAGGCCCGCTACAAGGTGGCGGAGGTTTGCCGTCTGGCGGACGTGCAGCCGTACGTCCTCCGGTACTGGGAGAGCGAGTTCCCCGTCCTTTCCACCCCGAAGGGGGCCAGCGGGCCTCGGCTCTACAGCGGCGTCGAGCTGAAGATCATCGAGCGGATCAAGAAGCTCCTCTACGACGAGGGCTACACGATCGCCGGCGCGAAGAAGCGCCTCGAGGCCGAGCTGAAGGAGGGGGAGCCGCCGGCCGCCGAGCCCGAGCCGCTCGTCCTCACGGCCCCGGCGCCGGAGCCGAGCGAGTCGACGGCGACGCGCCGCCGGCGCGCGAAGGCCGCGCCGCCGCCCGAGCCCGAGCCGCCGGAGGCGTCTCCCGAGCCCGACCTCGAGCTCTCCGAGACGCCCTCCCTCGCGACGCACGCCGTCGCCTCGTCGCCCGAGCCGTCGATCCCCCTCGAGCTCGACGAGAGCCCGGCGTCCGCCGTCGACCTCGACGACGCCCCGCCTGCGAAGGCCGTTCCCGCCGTCCGCGCGATTGACCCTGCCCCGGCTCCGATGGCACAATCCCCGGACCCCCGGGTGGCGATGGCCCTCGCGGAACTGAAGGAGATCGCAAGCCTCCTTTCCCGCGAAGAAGCCTGATCCTCCCGTCCTTTCGTCCAGGGTCGGGACGTGGCGCAGCCTGGTAGCGTACTTGAATGGGGTTCAAGGGGTCGCGGGTTCGAATCCCGCCGTCCCGACCATCTAAAATACTCACAACAAAAGGTTTAGTGGGAGACGCCGAAGAGGCGTCCTGCGGCTTTTTGGGGGGGTATCTAACAAAGTATCTAGATCTCTTTTCGAGGACGGTGATTTCGACGCCGTCCCGGTCGCTCCTGCGATGTCCGCGGATGCTTCGCGCGGAGGTGTCGCATGGCGATCAAGGCATCCGAAGTTGCCCGGCGAATCGGGGTCAAGACGGGGACGCTCGGGAAGTGGCGTCGACAGGGCAAGGGGCCGAAGGGGTGGTACGCCCTCTCGGCCACTGTCGTCGTCTACCCGGAAACCGAGGTTCAGAGCTTTCTCCGCGAGCAGCGGGCAGCTCTCGACCGGCAAGACCGGTCGGCTGCGTCGACGGTGACGCCGGAGGGGCCGAAGCGGTAGTGCTCGGTGGGGGTGGCCGATGAAGCTCCCCGGCTTCTCCTACAACGCCAGTCGCCGGATCGCGACCTTCTACTGCTTCGTCCCGGGAACGGACGGCCGGAAGCGCCGCAAGCGGACGCTCACCGACGTCCCGTCCCGGGCCGAGGCCATCCGGCTGTGGACCGCTTTCCGCGACGAGCTGGAGCGTGAGGCCCTCGAGCCGGCCGTCTTCGCTAAGCGGCCGATGCTGAAGACGTTCGTCGAGGAGCGCTTCGACGAGATGACCTCCCGCCTTCGGCCCGCAAGCCGCGAGTTCTATGGCGCGTTCCTTCGGCGCCACCTCCTGCCGAAGTTCGGGGAGGTCCCGATGGACCAGCTGACGAGCCAGAAGATCAACGCGTTCATCGGCGAGATGCTCCGCGACGGCTTCTGCCCGAAGCGGGGGAAGGAGCGGCGCCCCCACGGCTGCACGCCGGCATGCGTGAAGAAGCCCTACTCCGGCACGACGATCAACGACGCGGTGCACGTCCTCCGCGTCGTGATCGGCTGGGCGGTCGAACTCGACGTCCTCGACGGGAGCCCTGTTAAGAAGAAGGTGAAGTGGGCCCGGCAGTCACTCCCGGAGCTGGAGCTCACTCTCGACGAACGCCGCCGCTTCTTGGCCGCGTTCGAGGACGAGGCGCTCTTCCGCGCCTACCTCGAGCGGATCCGGACTCCGCCGAAGATCGTCCCTCACCCGTCGGGCGGGATGAAGCGCGTCGGCGGCGGGAGGCGCCCCGACGGGAAGGCCGCGAAGGAGATCTTCCGGCGTCTCCAGCACTACCGGCCGTTCTTCTGGACGCTCCTGGACACCGGGCTCCGCCTCTCCGACGCCCTCAACCTCCGCTGGGCCAGCGTCTCGCTCGAGGAGAACGTCCTCCGGGTCGTGACCCAGAAGAAGGACAAGCCCGTCACGCTTCCGCTCTCCAACGTCGTGCGGACCGCCCTCGAGACTCTGAAGAAGCGGCCGGTCATTTCGGAGTTCGTCTTCCTCGACGAGGACGGCAAGCCGCTCACCAAGGAGAAAGTGTCGCGGAAGTTCGCGATGGCGAAGGCCGTGGCCGGGATCACCCGGCGGTTCCGGATCCATGACCTCCGCCATACCTTCGCTTCGACGCTCGTCTCCTCTGGTGTGAACCTCAAGGTCGTCTCCGACCTCCTCGGCCATACCGACCTCGCCACGACGGCCCGCTACGCCCGGGGCGACCACCGGGCGCTCGCCGACGTGGCGAACGTCCTCAACCGCGTGAACGACACGACCAGCGGGAAGTAGGCAGAGAGAAAGCGCCATGGCCGGCAGTACGCCGCCCGTGGTGCTGGGCCAGTGCGACCCTGGCCTGTCGAAGGTCCTGCTGCGTCAGTGGAGCGAAGATGTCTTCAGCGCTCGCGGGAAGAATGTACGCGATACCGTTGGCACACCCCCTCCGTGGGTTCGCTGTTGCTTCGCAACTCCACTTTCCCCCGGAGACCCGGGTGAGCAACGTCGTGAGCAGCTACAGGTTGCGGATGCTCCGTCCGGCAAGACCGCGGATCACCACATCGCAAAGAACATCGACCGCGCTTCGAAGCGGCGGCCCTCGACGTGAATCTATGACCACGCGATCGATGCCTTGGAGAGCGGTCTGGATCGCTAGAGCCAGTGCGTCTGGTTGGTCCAACTGGAACACACCAGCTTCTGTCCCCTCGACGAGCACAGCCTGTAATAGGGCCTGCTCAGTCTCACGAAGCTCAGTTATGTAGACTTCGGCTGCCGTCCGTAGTTCGAAAACCGTCTCGTTCCGAACTCCAAGCTCCTCGGCCAACCGGACCAACTGGTTCACTCGCCCTTGCATGTAGGCACGGACCTTCGCCTCCGGCGTTGGGGCCCGTCTTACTCTGACCGTGAGGGCGTGGAGAGCCTTGCCCCAGACGCTCTTCACCACGCCACCGAACAACTCCTCCTTGCTGGAGAAGTGGAGGTAGATCGTCCCCTTCCCGATCCGGGCCTTCGTGGCGATCTCATCGATGGAAGTCTTCTTGAAGCCGAAGCGGCCGAACAGTTCCAAGGCGGCGGTCAGGATCGCTTCACGCTGCTCGCTAGCGCTCATCGATCGAAATGGTATCGCAGTCGCACTAGAGATTCGATGGCGCCATCTCGCGCTCAACCGCGATTCGCCGCACGAGTCGTTTCGCATCAGGCACCCTCATTTCCTGCTTCCGCCACGCCAGGTGGACACCAACACCCAGATGCCGCCGATCGCGGCGGTGAGTAAGCCGATCCGCCCGAGGGAGAGCCCGCTTGGCAAGGTATGGGAACCCTCTGTGGTCATGACGATGGCCGAGCCGACGATCAGAGCGGCGGTCATGATGCTACTAATCCGAGCATATAATATTTGACATAACCGACTCCCGGGGGTAGGATGGGT